>JBFKPJ010000092.1:0-10864 GCA_041628355.1 Muriicola sp.
GTAATAGGGCCTATCCCTTTGTTGTTCATATCTACAGGCACCCCTTCTGATTCGGTTTCTGTGGTGGTCGTGGTCTTGGTCCGACTCATCTCAAAACCTTCTTTCTTTTCTTCCTTCTTTTCACCGCAGCTCAGGGCGAAAAACCCGAGTACAGCTAGCAGTAGTATTTTTTTCATGCTTCCTCTGTTTTTTTAGTGTGTCTAAGATATGAAATTCGGAACGACTTAGATTTCATCGAAAAATTTTAACGCCCTTTTTTCAGTGTATGCGATGTTCTGTATATCGTAAAAACCGACGTGACCCCCGTAATCCGGGACCTCCAGATAAAGAAATTCGTTGGCCTCAGCTTCCCTGTACGGATAGCATTCCGGCCCGAGGAAGGAATCGTTTTTGGCATTGATGATCAGGGCCTTTACCCTGATGTTGTCGAGGAACTGCCCTGAGCTGCATCTGAGGTAATAATCCAGGGCATCTGTAAAACCGTGGGCCCTGCTGGTATAGATATCGTCAAAGTCCTTCAGGGTTTTTATTTTGTTTATCTCGCTATCCGGGAGCAGATCGGGATAGAGGGGCTGCTTGGCTTTGAGTTTCGCCACCAGGTGTTTTCTGAATCTCCTCGCATAGGGGATATTCTCCCAGCTCATAAGTGCCCTGAGGGAGCTGTGGAGGTCAACGGGCGCGGATATCGCGACAATCCCTTTTATGGCATCCGGGATCTCCCTGCCTTCCCCTGCGTATTTCAGGACCATATTTCCCCCCAGGCTAAAGCCTTTGATATATAATTCCTTGTAATCCCCGGTGTTCAGGATATGATTTACCACGGCTTCCAAGTCCTCCGTCGCTCCTGAGTGGTAAGAGCGGTACAGCCGGTTGGGTACCCCGCTGCAGCCCCTGAAATTCACCGCACAGCAGTCGAACCCCGAAGCATTGAAATGCCTGGCACTGCCGGTGATATAGGGTCGTTGCCCATGGCCTTCCAGCCCGTGGAGCAGAATGACCACTTTTTCAGTGCTTTTCCCCGCGTAGCTCCAGTCGATATCCATAAAGTCCCCGTCAGGGAGCTCAAGCCGCTCCCGTTCCTGTTCGAAGTCGGCTATCTTCCTGAACAGGCCGTAATAAACGGTTGAGATATGGCTGTTCCTGAACAGGAGCGGTGGCAGATATGCTGATGGTAAATTGGGCATCAGTACAAAATATTATCCTGTGGCTGAACGGGTTCGGGGAGTTCTTCCTCATCCAGCATATCGCGAAGATCGATCTCAATGGTCCTGCACAGGGCGGTCATGGGGACGTCGTTGATCCTGCCTTCAAATGGGTCCTCACTGTTGTCCCCTATACTCTCCATGGAGACAAAGATCCAGGATATGAGTACGGAAAAGGGGATCATAAGGAATTCATACCAGGCTTTAGAACCTCCCATATCCTCGGACCCGAACACATTTAAAAGCCCGAAGGGAAGCAACAGCACAAAGATCCAGGTGAAGATCTTGGAGAAATACCCGTACTGCCTGGGGAAGGGGGTGTTCTTGATCCTTTCGCACATCCCCTGGAGATTATAACATTCTTCAAGCACAGATTGCAGCTGGTCTTCCTGAAATCCGTCTATGACCTCCATCTTTTTGAGGTCTACCAGCTGTTTCCCCTGATTCTTGATCAGATGGGTAGCCGGATTTACCCGGTTTTTCAGGTCTGCATACTCATGGGCGGAAACGAACGGACTGGCCTCATCGCAGGACGCTTGGCCTTCCCCGTGTTTCCTGTGCAAATTCTCGACCGTCGCGTTCATTTTTATGGCCCAGGATTTAGGCTGACGCAGCTGCACCCTCAGGGCATTGATCCACGCCAGGTGGCGATAGATCATTTCCCGTTGTATTTTTTTATTCGCTTCTGCATCCTTGGTCTGAACAAAACTCATGACCTGCAGGGCCCAGGTCCTGCTGTAATTGACAATACCACCCCAGATCTTTCTCCCTTCCCAGAAACGGTCGTAACTCTGACTGTTCTTAAAACCTATATAGAAGGCAACGGCAATTCCGATCACGGAAAGAGGCTGAAAAGGGATGTCCAGGAAGTCGAGCCACAAAAAGTGATAGGCGTAAAAAACGGCGCCTGCGTAAAGCGTAAAGAAAATGAGGTTTTTCCATGCAAATCGCATGATCAAACCCCAGCCGATATTGCGTTTTACATACATAGAAGCTTGTTATTTCGGATACGTATCCAAGAGTGCGGCCTGGGCCTGTACCGCTTCTCTGAATTCCTGCTTAAGCCTGTCCACCAAATCGCTTATCGGCAGGACATCCTTGACGGTGGTGACCCCCTGTCCGGCAGACCATATGGTCTTCCAGGCTTTGGCTTCCGTATCCAGTTCCTTTCCAAAATCGACCTTGTGATCTTTTTTCAGGTCCTCATCCGAGATACCGGCTGCCTTCAGGCTGGCACTCAGAAAATTGGCATGTACTCCTGAGATGGCGGCCGTATAGACCACATCACTGGCCCCGGCATCGATGATCATATCCCTGTATGCGTCCGGTGCCTGACTTTCAGTAGTGTTGATAAATCGCGTGCCCATATATGCCAGGTCTGCGCCCATTTGCATGGCGGAGGCGATATCCCGGCCGGTAGAAATACAGCCGGAAAGGATGATGGTCTTATCGTAGAACTTCTTGACCTCCGAGATCAGAGACATGGGGTTGATCGTTCCGGCGTGCCCGCCTGCCCCGGCTGAGACCAGGATAAGGCCGTCTACCCCTGCTTCCGCTGCCTTTTCTGCATGCCTCTTTTTGATGATATCGTGGAAGACGAGTCCGCCGTAACTATGCACCGCATTCACCACCTGGGAAACGGCTCCCAGGGAGGTGATGATTATGGGCACCTTGTGTTTTATACAGATCTTCAGGTCTGCCTCCAATCTGGGATTTGTAGGATGGACGATGAGGTTGACCCCATACGGGGCCGCTTTTTTTCCGCTTTCTTTTTCGTAGGCAGACAGGGCTTCTTTGATCTCTACGAGCCACTGCTCAAAATCTTCGCTCGTACGCTGGTTCAATGCGGGGAAGGTGCCGACGATGCCGTTCTTACAGCATTCAATTACGAGAGCAGGCCCGGAGATCAGGAACATAGGGGCCGCTATAGCCGGCAGGGAAAGGGATTTGATAAAGGCAGGTTTTGAGTTCATCTGAAAGGTTTAAGGGTTAAAAATAGGGATTAATTTTTTTGCAATCCTCCCAATGTTCATAGAAAACAATGGTATTTTTGGGGCCTGAAAAAAGAGGAAAGATGACCTATTTCAAGGAGTTCGAAGTTCGCTGGAGCGATCTGGACGCGAACCGACATATGGCGAACAGTGCGTATACCAACTTTATGAGTCATACCCGGATGGCCTTCCTGATGGAGATGGGATTCGATCACAGGACGCTCGTGAAGCATCACATAGGTCCGGTGGTCTTCTACGAACACATGTATTATTTCAAGGAGGTTTTCCCGGGAAAACCCATTAAGGTCTCTGTAGAGGTGGTGGGAATGAGCGAGGACGGGATGTTCTTTGAATTCCACCATAATTTCTACACGGCAGATGGAAAGAACGTGGCCCATTGCGAGATGATGGGAGGCTGGATCAGCCTGGAGACCCGAAAACTCATCGGTCTGGAAGGAGAACTGCTGGACAAATTCATGCATTTTGAGCGCTCCCCCGATTTCAGGGTGCTCACCAGGGAAGACACCCGTAAATTCAGGAAGTTACCGAAGGACCTGGACTAGCTTTTTTACTGACCAGGTACACCCCGAGACAGACCAGGAGGGCCGCCGTGACCTTTACGGGGCTCAGCTGGTCCTTTCCGGTCAGGACCGCAAAAACGATACCCACCAGGGGTTGTACGTAAACGAAGGCGCTTACCGTCGAGGCCTTGAGCTGGGTAAGGGCGAAGGCGTTGAAGAGATAGGTGCAAAAGGTGGTACCCAAAACTACAAAGGCAATACCCAGTAAAGCTTCTTTCGGAAGGGTGCTCCATGAGATCTCCAGGAATTCAGGCAGGGCCAGGGGGGCGTTCAGGAAGATCCCGATCAGGAACAACCATTTCATCAGGGTGAAGGGGTGGTATTTTTCGACCAGCTTCTTGGCCAGGATCAGGTAGAGCCCAAAGAATAGGGAATTGACCAGGAAGAGGATATTGCCCAAGGGGATGTTGGGGGCATCCTGCCGGATCTCCTGTCCATAAAAGATGAGCCCGAGTGCCCCAACCAATCCGATAAGGATCCCAAGGCCTTTCACGAAGCGGATCTTTTCCTTTATGAGCAGAGCGGATAGTACCACCACAATGATAGGGGTAGTAGTGACCAGTACCGAGCTGTTGATCGGGGTAGACAGGTCGAGGCCCTTGAAGAAGGCGAGCATATTGATGGCCATGCCAAAGAGGGAACAGAGCACGAATCGGCCCCAGTCCTTTTTTTCAATCCTTTCTCTGGGGCCCAGAAAGGAAAGCACCCAGAAAAGGGCGGTGGCTCCCAGCACACGGATCATTATAAATCCAAAGGGTTTTACATAAAGGGGCATCACCCCTTTCGCGATGGTGTGGTTGAGCCCGTAAATGGTAGTAGCGCCCAGGGCAGCGAGCAGTGCCAGTGTTCGATTGTTCAAGGGTGCAGGGATTCCCGGGCCTGGGCCACGGTTTTTTTGGCATTTCCGATAAAGATAAGGCCTGAGTAAACGAGTACAGGCCGATTTAAAAAGGTATAGTGCTCCAGGATCAGGTCACGAAAATCTGTCTCACCCAGGTCCTTTTCCTTCAGGTTTCGCTCTTTGTACAACCGAGCCCTCTTGCTGAACAGGGCCTCGTAGCTTCCGGCCAGGTCGCGGAGTTCCCGGAGCTGGCCAGGGGTCACAGGTTCCGTCTTGATATCCTGCAACCTGATCTCAGGGGGCAGGTCGAGTGCTCCCATGATGCGTTTGCAGGTATCACAGGTGCTGAGATAAAAAAAAGTGTCTTTCATCTTTTTTTACTTTGAACGGGGAATATCCAGCTGCAAAGAAACCTAATTCTCTCTGAAATCAATACTTTTATCAAAATGAAGTCCATGGAAAAGCTTTTCGAGATCACTGAAAAACTGCACGATATTTACCTGAAAACCTTACAGGCCACCCCGATGGACCAGCTTTTTGTCGTTCCCGAGGCCCACAATAACAACCTTTTCTGGAACATAGCCCATGCCCTGGTCACCGAACAGGCCCTTGTGTACAAACTGAGCAATGTGACGCCCCGCCTCGATGAAGGGCTCATCAAAAAGTACAGCAAGGGTACATTCCCGGATGCAGGCATAGACAGCAGGGAAGCGGAACAGGTGGCTGAAGCCCTCCCACTGACCCCAAAATGGATGAGGGAGGATTACGAAAAAGGGATCTTTAAGAGCTTTAACACCTATACGACCAGCGCCCACGTCACACTCAACAACGTGGAAGATGCCATCACCTTCAACCTGTTTCACCTGGGGCTACATTACGGTACCATCAGGAGTATGCAGAAATTGCTGAGTGCTTCTGTATGAGTCAGAGTTTCATGCCGGGCGTAATGAACTGCTTGGCCTCTCTGAAGGGGATGGTCAGCTGGATCTGCCCGTCGGCATAAGAGGCTACCTCGTACTGGTTGTACAGGAGGAGGATGCCATTGGGCGTGAGGCCGATATTTGCAGGAAGGTAGAAGGAATCCAGCTCAAACATAAATCCCGTACTGTTGATGGGGGCATCGGCGGGTATGTTCTCCTGTTTCCGGAAAGCCTCTTCGGCATAGGAACGAAAGGCCAGCAGGTCCTGGAATAGTTCCTGCGTATTTATTTTTTCTCCCTTCTCAATATCGAAATTCAGAAAATTGGTGGAGGTGTATCCATGGGCTCCCCCCGTAAAGAGGTAGGAGTCCAGGCGAACGGAAAGTACCCTTTTGTTCTCGAAGGAGACCGCTGCCTTTATCCGGGCCTCCCAGGGAACGGTCTCATCGGGATATACAGATTTTAATTCGGTATATCCCATCGTAAAAGAATTGACCGCTTCGTTGATATCCGTCACCTCCAGGCTGTCTGAAAAGGTGAGCAGGCTGATGATCTCTTCCTCTATCCCGGTGTTCACTGCCCTGCCGATCTTGGTGTCCTCGATCACCCTGGGATATTCTATGGATACTTCAGGACAATCGTCACAGGGGGCATTGGTGTACACTATGGGCTCCATCACGAGGTTGGATTCTTCTTCACATGAAACCGAAATAAACAAGAGGACAAAGGGAAAAATAAACCTGGGAATCTTCATAGGAATTTGATCTGATAGACGCACAAAACTACATTTTATTCTCAACAGAGACATGGCGGTTACCTCGTATTTCCATCAAAAAAGCATTCGCTAATTCCGGGCCAGAACAATACCTTTGTAGCCTTAGACTGAGATCATGAGCAAGAAACCTTTACACTTCAACAGCAAGACCATACACGGAGGACAGGAACCCGACGCTGCCTACGGCGCAGTAATGCCCCCCATCTATCAGACCTCTACCTATGCACAAACCACCCCCGGCGGGCACAAGGGGTACGAGTATTCCCGAAGTGCCAACCCCACGAGGACTGCCCTGGAGCGGTCCCTGGCCAGCATTGAGAACGGCACCTACGGCCTGGCGTTTGCCAGCGGTCTCTCCGCTATTGACGCGGTGGTCAAATTGTTGTCTCCGGGAGATGAGGTGATCTCCACAAACGACCTGTATGGAGGCAGCTATCGCCTGTTTAAAAAAGTCTTTGAAAAGTACGGGATCACTTTTCATTTCGTCGGGATGACGGATCTGGGCAGGATCGAGGAAAAGATCAACGGGAACACAAGGTTGCTTTGGGTAGAGACGCCCACGAACCCCATGATGAATGTGATTGATATCAAGGGGGCCTCAGCCCTTGCAAAGAAGCACAAGCTGTTACTGGCGGTGGACAATACTTTTGCCACCCCTTACCTGCAAAGGCCCCTGGACCTGGGGGCGGATATCGTGATGCATTCTGCTACCAAATACCTGGGCGGCCACAGCGATGTAGTGGTGGGGGCCCTGGTGGTACGGGACAAAGAACTGGCGGAGAAGCTTTACTTCATCCAAAATGCCAGCGGGGCAGTCTGTGGCCCCATGGACAGCTTCCTGGTCCTGAGGGGGATCAAGACCCTCCACGTGCGCATGCAGCGCCATTGTGAGAACGGGGAGGCCATCGCCCTTTATCTCAGGGAACATCCCGGGATTGAAAAGGTGTACTGGCCGGGGTTTGAGGACCATCCCAACCATGAGGTAGCCAAGGAACAGATGAACCATTTTGGGGGGATGATCTCCTTTATCCCCAAAGGCAGTTCATTTGAAGATGCTGTCAGGATCGTAGAAAAACTCCGTGTATTTACCCTGGCAGAATCCCTGGGCGGTGTGGAAAGCCTCGCCGGGCATCCGGCCAGTATGACCCATGCCAGTATACCGAGGGAGGAACGCGAAAAAAGCGGGGTGGTCGACTCCCTGATCAGGCTCAGTGTGGGGATAGAAGATGTACGGGACCTCATTGCGGACCTGGAACAGGCCCTGGGCTGATCATTTTATCAAATACATAAAAAAAGGGCCAAAAATTATTTAAATAATATAATTTTGCCGCTATATTATGAATCTAACAATTGCCATTTAATACACAATACATATGGATGCAAAAATCAAAGCTTTTATGGATGAGGTCACGGCGCGAAACGGCCACGAGCCCGAATTCATACAGGCGGTACAGGAAGTAGCGGAGACGGTGATCCCCTACATTGCACAGCACGAGATCTACAGCGGGAAGAATATCCTGCTCCGGATGGTAGAACCCGAGAGGCTGATCTCCTTCCGGGTGGCCTGGGTAGATGATGATGGGGAGATACACGTCAACAGGGGATATCGCATACAGATGAACTCGGCCATTGGCCCATACAAGGGCGGACTCCGGTTCCATCCTACCGTCAATGCCAGCATCTTGAAATTCCTGGCTTTTGAACAGGTCTTTAAGAACAGCCTCACCACTCTGCCTATGGGTGGCGGAAAAGGGGGGTCCGACTTCGACCCCAAAGGCAAATCGGATGATGAGGTGATGAGGTTCTGCCACGCTTTTATGACAGAATTGTGCAGGCACATTGGCCCGAATACGGATGTCCCTGCCGGGGATATAGGGGTAGGTGCCAGGGAGATCGGATATCTTTTCGGGATGTATAAAAAGATCAGGAATGAGTTCACCGGGGTACTCACCGGAAAAGGACTTTCGTGGGGAGGATCCAAGATCAGGCCTGAGGCCACCGGATACGGTACTGTTTATTTTGCCCAGAGCATGCTGAAGACCAGGGGCGAGGGTATCGAAGGGAAGGAAGTCGTGATTTCCGGTTCGGGGAACGTAGCTCAATATGCAGCGGAAAAGGTGTTACAACTGGGGGGAAAAGTGATCACCCTGTCTGATTCCGGCGGCTACATCTACGATAAGGACGGGATCACCGAGGAAAAACTCAAATGGGTGATGGACCTTAAGAACAACCAGAGGGGGCGGATCTCTGAATATGTCGAAAAATATAAGTCGGCCACCTATCATGATGGGAAGACCCCCTGGGAGGTACCTTGCCAGATTGCCCTTCCCTGTGCTACTCAGAACGAACTGGAAGGGGATGATGCCAAAAAATTGATCAAGAACGGATGTATCTGCGTGGCGGAAGGGGCAAATATGCCATCCACCCCCGAGGCCATCCATGCGTTCCACGACAAGAGGATCCTCTTTGCCCCCGGAAAGGCGTCCAATGCAGGAGGGGTGGCGACATCAGGACTCGAGATGTCCCAGAACTCCCTGAGGATCAGCTGGACACGGGAAGAAGTGGATGAGCGATTGAAAGGGATCATGGAGGACATACACGATTCCTGTATAGAATACGGAAAGGAAGAGGATGGGTATTGCAACTATGTCAAAGGGGCTAATATCGCCGGATTCGTAAAGGTCGCGGATGCCATGCTCGCCCAGGGTGTGATCTGAGAAATCCTCATTACAGAATCAGCCTCCCCGGTCACCCGAGGAGGCTTTTTTGTACCTTTGAGTGCCAATGATCTTCCTATGCGGGTAACTACCAGGGCCATCGTTCTGTCTTCTATTAAATACGGGGATACCAGTCTGATCGTCAAGATGTTCACGGAGTCTGACGGCCTTAGGACCTACCTCCTCAAGGGGATCCTGAATTCCAAAAAGGGCAGGCTCAAGATGGCATACTTCCAGCCCCTCACCCAGCTCGAGATCGTGGCGGTGCACAGGAATAAAGGCAGTTTGGAACGGTTGCAGGAGGTCAGGGTGACATACCCCTATGAGTCCCTCCACACCGATGTGGTCAAGAATTCCCTGGCCTTCTTTCTGGCAGAGATGATGGGTAACAGCATTCAGGAAGAAGATCGGAATGAAGGATTATTCCACTTCCTGGAAGCGGCCTTCCAGTGGGTTGACCATAACCGGCAGATCGCCAACTTCCACCTCTATTTTTTGCTGGAGGTTACCAAGTACCTTGGGTTTTATCCTGATGTATCACCACCGAGGAATGAATATTTCGACCTCCAGGCCGGTCAGTTCACGTCCCGCCCTTCCCTTAACCCCGTGATCTCCGGTGATGAATTAATACTTTTTGAAGCCCTCTTAGGCACAAATTTTGATGCTATCCATAGGATCAGGATCTCTAAGAATGAGAGGCAGGCCTTGTTGCAGAAAATAGTCCTCTATTTTGAATTACATTTGCACGGTTTTAAAAAACCGAAGTCCCTGGAGATCTTGAATGAAGTTTTTCACTGAACATGCGCGGAGTATTCAGTATTGTATTTTTCCTGTTGCTTCACTGTGCCTTTTCACAGGAGGTCAGGGTGTTGGACGGGGAGACCAACCAGCCCCTTGTCAACGCCCTCCTGTATAATTCAAGCAGGACCAAGACCGTTCTCACCGATGGAGATGGTGTCTGCGATCTTACGGTCTTTACTTCTTCTGAACGATTTACCGTTAGCCATATAGGGTATGAACCCAGGATCACAAACAAGGATCAGATCCTCAAAAGGGGGAAGCAGGTGATCCTCCACCCCAGGACAGAACAGCTGGATGCAGTGGTCATGTCCATTTCAAAATGGGAACAACAGAAAAAAGACATTCCTCAGAAGATAGAATCCATCCGCGCCAGGGATATCGCTTTTACGAATCCACAGACTGCAGCCGACCTCCTCCAGAACAGCGGTCAGGTCTTTGTTCAGAAGAGTCAGCTGGGTGGTGGGAGTCCGATGATCCGTGGATTTGCCACGAACCGACTGGTACTCTCTGTGGATGGGGTTCGGATGAACAACGCGATCTTCCGCGGGGGAAACCTGCAGAATGTCATTTCCATAGACCCCTTCACGATCCGGAGTACAGAAGTGGTTTTTGGCCCGGGATCCGTGATATATGGAAGCGATGCCATAGGCGGCGTGATGAATTTCTACACCCTTAGCCCCCATCTGCCTCGTTTGGACACCGTGATCGTGACCGGCAAGGGAAACCTGAGATTCGCCTCTGCAAACACAGAAACCACTGTTCACGGGGATGTCTCTGTATCTTCCAAAAGATGGGCTTACCTGAGCAGCGTAACCTATAACCGTTTTGGCGATTTGCGGATGGGTAGCCGCGGTCCTGAGAGGTACCTCAGGCAGAATTACGTCGTTCGGGAGAATGGAACGGATGTGCTGGCAACGAACGAGAAACCCGGGAAACAGGTGCCTACCGGATATGACCAGATCAATGTACTGCAAAAGATATCCCACAGGCCGGATACCGACTGGCAGTATGACCTCGGTCTCTATTATTCGGAAAC
>JBFKPJ010000093.1:0-10825 GCA_041628355.1 Muriicola sp.
GGAAGTTATCCTGGCTGTAATTAATTTCGGTTTACTATTCAGACCCTATTACCTTTCGGAAGAAAGGGTGTTGAAAGCCTTTTAACCCTAAATCCGTGAACCGTGAAATGGAAATCCCTATTGTTCCAGACCATGGCCGCTTTCGCCCTATTCTTTGTTGCCAGTTGTGACTCTGGCAGTGGAAATGGCAGTGACCCCAAAACTGATTGCGGTCCCAGCTATTGCATCAGCGATCTAGCTGGTACATGGAATGCCACTGAGCTTGCATTTTCGGCATGCAGTGGAGAAGGATTTGTCGACGTCATTGCCGAAGGGGGTTCTGCTACTTTAGTCGTTCAATCGAATGGCAGATTTACACTTACCATTAGTGATCCCGGGGGGAGCGAATCGTTCACCGGAAAGATGTACTTCGAGGACAGCCTGTATTTTGCCATTCAGTTCGATGACGACCCTCCTGATGATCCCACGTATTTCGGGGACACCCTGTCCGGAAATACCTTCAGGCTGATCGGAGGACCCGAGACAGCAGAATTCGACTTTGACGATGATGGGAATGACGAATGCGCATCTGTAAGCCTCACCGTGGTCAAAACCTAAGTGAGGAGCAGGTGAGGCTATGAAAAAGCATCCCCGTTCTCAGGGGCGCATCCCTGAGGATCGGGGATGTTGCCTTTACCTCCTTAATGACGTACCTTACCCTGTACGCCCTCGTAGAATTCTCGGTATTCTGCCAGATCCTTTTCCATGTCCCCGCTCGGATACACCGGTTCAGAGATCTTGACCTGCTTCTTTCCGTAATCAAAGGCGATCATGACGATGGGAACTCCGGCTCCGACAGACATATGGTAAAAACCGGTCCGCCATTTCGATACTTTCTTTCTGGTACCTTCTGGGGCAAGGGCTAACCTGAATTTGTCCTTTTCACGGAACAGCTTGATTACCTGGGCTACCGTATCCTGATTCGAATGCTGGTCTACGGGTGCTCCGCCCGTCCACCTGAATAACCACCCAAAAGGACCTGTAAACAGGCTCTTTTTGCCTATGTAATTCACTTCCAGGTCCAGGACCCTCCGCACGATGAGGCCGAGGGGAAAATCCACCCAGCTCGTATGCGGGACCACGATGATCACGCACTTGTCCAGATCGGGCGCTGTTCCCTGGAGCTTCCACCCCATGAGTTTAAAAAATATAAAAGAAGCTAGTTTTTGCATAAAGATGGATTGAAGGGTCCTTACCCTTTTACGTCATAAGTTGAGTCCTGATCAGATTTTGCAAAAGATACTTTTCAGGTGATCCGGGCTCACCATGGATCTCCAGTTCTTTCCCAGGGCGTTTTCCCATAAGGGTTTCATACTGAGGGTAACGGAGATCATCGTATCCATATCAGATTCAGACAGGTCCCTGCAAATTCCCCCGGGAAGGGAGATCTCGTGTTTGTCCATCATTCTTTTGAAGAGTTCCACGCCTTCAGGGTAGTATTCTTCCAGATGCTGAAAGACCAGGCAATTCCCAATGCCGTGCTTGACCCCCAAAACATAGGACAGACCATAGCTCAGGGCGTGGGCAACACCAACCTGTGAATAGGCAATGCTCATCCCGCCGTGCCAGGAGGCCATCATGAGCTTGTCCCTGGATTCCTCCTCCGGGAGGTCGCCTAAAAACACTTCCTTGCACAGGTCAAGTGCCTTTTCTCCATAGCTCTGGCTGAAAGCGTTGAGATAGGTGCCATTCAGGGACTCTACGCAATGTATATAACAATCCATACCTGTATAGAACCACTGGTTCCTGGGGACCCCCTCAGTGAGGTCAGGATCCAGAACAACCTGGTCGAAGGTCGTATAATCCGAATTGATGCCCAGTTTCTTGTTGGGGCCCAGCAGTACGGCTGTTCGGGACACCTCCGCACCAGTTCCGCTGATCGTGGGGATACCGACGTGATAGACGGCGGGTTTTTCAACAAGGTCCCACCCCTGGTACTGTTGTGCCGGACCTCTATTCGTGAGCATGATAGCGACGGCCTTGGCGAGGTCCATCAAGGTGCCCCCTCCAATACCCACGATCCCGGAAGGAAGCTCGGTGAACTCCTCTCTGATCAGGGCGACCAGCGCATCTACCTGATGTGTTTTGGGTTCCTCGTCTGCCGAGATAAAAATGATCTTGTCGTTGAACATCACCGGTACCCGGGACACCAACCCATCCCCTTCGAAGACCTCATCGATGAGGTAGATGACAGGCGCTTCCGCATTCCGCCGTTTGGGCAACAGGATCTCGCCTAACTGATCAAAGCTGCCCCTGCCGAATACAACCTTGGGGACCATGGGGAAGTTCTTGTAGCCAGACGACTTTCCTTTACTTGATTTGCTCACTGCTATGTTTTTCTTAACGTCCATAAATAGCTAGAGATATTGTAATAGTTCCTTGATACCGTTCACGGTAAGGTGGTTGTTCGAATGCGTATCCGGGTCTACCTCCTCGTGGGCCCAGGTCGTGTGGAAAGGCACATGAACGGCCTTGCCACCCATCTCCAGGATGGGCAATACATCGGATTTCAGAGAATTGCCCACCATCAGGAATTCTTCTATATCTATTTCGAGATGATCCAACAGGTTCTTATAGTTGATCATCTTTTTATCACTGAGGACCTCCACGTGATGAAAATATTTCGACAATCCGGAACGCTCCAGTTTGCGTTCCTGGTCCAGGAGGTCTCCCTTTGTAAGCACGATAAGCCTGTACTTCCCGGATAGCGCCTGAAGCACTTCTTCCACATCGTCCAGCAACTCCACCGGGTGGGCGATCATTTTTTTTCCCAGATTCAGGATCTTGGATAAGGTTGTCTGGGAAACCTTGTTATTTGAGAGATCGAGGGCCGACTCGATCATGGACAAGGTAAAACTCTTGATCCCGTAACCGTAGAGTTCCAGGTTGTTGATCTCCGTCCTGAACAGTTCCTGGTCTATCTTGTTCTTGGTCTCGTAATGCTCCAGGAGGGAGGTGAATTCTTCCTCTGCTTCCCTGAAATAGGTCTCATTTACCCACAGGGTGTCATCGGCATCAAAACCGATCACGCGGATCTTGCTGAAATCTACTTCCATGCTGCTTTTGCTTTTTCCAGATCCTCGGGGGTATCGATCTCGATACCTGTTACGTGGGTCTCTACCATTTTGATCTTTTTGCCGTATTCCAAATACCTGATGGCCTCAATCTTTTCAGCGGCCTCCAGAGGGAGCATGGGCAGTTGCGCAAAATCCAGTACAGCCTGCTTTCTGAAAGCGTATACCCCCTTGTGTTTGTAATAGGTAGGGGAGAGATCAACGGCCCTGGGATACGGGATCACCGAACGGGAAAAATAAAGGGCGAAATTTCGCCTGTCCACGATCACTTTAACCGTATTCGGGCTTTCAATATCGTCCTTGTCCGTGATCCGGGTCATCAGGGAGGCCAGGTCGATCTCCCTTTTACGGTCCTGCCTGAAGACCTCTATGAGTCCATACAGGCTTTCCCTGTCTGTAAAGGGCTCATCGCCCTGCACATTGACCACAATATCTATGTCCATATTCTGAACTGCCTCCGCGATCCGGTCGCTCCCGCAGTCGTGTTCTTTCCGGCTCATGAGAGCCTTGCCTCCACATTCCTTTATCGTATCGAGAATCACAGTACTGTCCGTAACCACATAGACCTCGTCAAACAGACGGGTGGCCACCGCAGCTTCATATGTTCTCACGATCACCGGTTTGCCGGCCAGGTCCTGCATAAGCTTGCCCGGGAACCGGGAGGCCGCGTATCGCGCAGGGATCATGGCAATTATCTTCATAGTTTATCAGGGGTCATTTATTTTTTATTAAGCCTGGGCCGCAACTTTCTGTAGATTGTAAAGATAAAGATAAGAAGCAGTATCACAAGGATGGAGGCAATGACCGGAGCCAGGATGGAAACGACAGAAAACAGGAAGGCCGTGATCGTTTCTATGAAAGATATCAGCGGATTTCCCAATCCTGCTGTAGTGGCCGTGGAGGTCAGCCTCCCGGTGGCCGACGCCCCTTTGATCGCGGCGGCTGTCCCTCCCCCGGCAATGATGGCCAGGGACCAGGTGACCACCGGGTCCAGTTCAGCCACGGTAGCGACCATCACAGCGGTACCGGCCAGGGTGGCCAGTGGCAGGGCAATACTGTCCAGCAGGTTGTCCACATAGGGAATGAAGTAGGCAAAGACCTCTACCAGGGTGGCAACCCCCAGGGTGATCACCGCAGGCAAACTTCCGAGCCAGATCCAGCTCTCGTTGAGATCCCAGATCCCGAAATAGGATGCGAGGCTAAGAGCGAAGAGCGGCAGGAACACCCGGAATCCCACAGACGCGGCCAGCCCTACTCCCAAAAAGATACTGATCATGGTCTCTGAGGTCATATAAAATCTGTCTTTTCCCTCTAAATTAACGTATTCTCAGTTGAGAAAAAAATCATCCTTGAATCCTATCAGGTAGAGCCTCTCCCGCGCCCTGGTAACCGCCGTATACAACCATCGGAAGTATTCCCTGTCCGGTCCCGATGGCAAATAAGGCTGCTCCACAAATACCGTGTGCCATTGGCCTCCCTGCGATTTGTGACAAGTGATCGCATAGGAAAATTTCACCTGGAGGGCATTGAAGAAAGGATTGTTCTTTACAGCCAGGAATTTTTTGTACTTGGAGGTTTCCTGGGCGTAATCCTTCATCACCTCCTGATATAATCTGTTGCCATCCTCATAGGAAAGAGAAGGGGTCTCAGCGGTCAGCGTATCCAGCAACAGCACGGTCTCAAACGGCTTTTGATCGGGATAGTCCGTCATCCGCACCTTCACTTCCGCGAAACGGAAGCCGTAGAGTTCCTTGAAGGCGAAGATCTCCAGCACTTCGATGATATCACCATTGGCGATAAAGCCGGCTGACGATTTAGGGTTCAGCCAGAAGTAATTGTTCTTGACCACCATCAGGAAGTCTCCGGGGGCAAGATCGTGCTCGAGGAACAGGATACGCTTCCTTATATTTTCATTGTACAGATTGGCTCGCTTGTTCGACCGGACGATCAAGGCTGTTTCCTCTTTTCCCTGGGTGGCATAGGCGTCTTCGATGGCATCCTGAATGGCATAACCGTCTACAAGGCGAATGATATCGGCATAAGGATGCAGTCGGAACTGAAAATTGTCGTAAATCGCCGAATCCAGATCATCCCTCAAAAGGGTGGCATTGGCCAGGATACCCGAATCCTGAACCTGCCTGACCACCTCGTCGAGTTCGATGCAGGTCACCTCCTTCGCATAGCGGGAACGGAGCTGTTGTTCGTCCAGGGCTGGGCTCAACATGAGTTTCACAGGGGGTAGCTGTGCTGTATCCCCAATGAGGATCAGTTTGCACTGGTGACCCGAATATACGTACTGGATGAGATCGTCCAAAAGGGAGCCGTTCTCAAAGAGTTTGCTGTCCGTGGGCGAATCCGGGATCATAGAGGCTTCATCCACTATAAATACCGTATTGCGATGCTTGTTGGGGGCCAGGACGAACTGCACTCCTCCCCCCCTTTGTTTCCTCGGGAAGTAGATCTTACGGTGAATGGTAAATGCCTGCGTATTGGCATAGCTCGACATGACCTTGGCGGCCCTGCCCGTGGGCGCCATCAGTACGGCTTTCAGCTTCGTATTCCACAGATTGGTGACCAGATCCCCCACGATGGTGGTCTTACCGGTCCCCGCGTACCCCTTGAGCAGGAAAAGTCGATCAGGGCTCCTGTCCAGCAAAAATTCGGAGAGAAGTTGCAAGGTGATATCCTGTCTGGAGGTTGGCGTGTGGGGAAATTTGTCCCTGAGCAATGCGTAAAATGAAGCCGGGGTGTCAGTCGCCATAGGAGCTCAAAGATAAAGAGGATTTTCTAGGTCAAACCCTTTTGCGATTAAAAAAAAATTGTAGTTTTGTTGGAACCGCTAAATCTAACTAACAAAAGTTCTAATGAAAGCCATCATACAGATAGTCCTTTGGATTGCATGCATTGTTTTAGGTTACCTGATCTTCAAATCCGTCACCGGGCCCATAGAGTTTAAAAAGGTAAAAGAGCAACGCTTTGCCAGGGTCATTTCGGTCATGAAGGACATACGAAATTCTCAGGAAGCCTATAAGACGGTAAACGGTAAGTTCGCCAACGATTTCCAGAGTCTCATCGCCTTCGTGGATACCGGAAAATACACCATCACACAGCAGCGCGACTCATCTTATATGGAGTTTGACAAGAACTATGGAATTGACCTGCTTAAGGAGGTCACCCTCATCGATACCCTTGGATTTGTTTCTGTTAAAGACTCCATTTTCAAAGGAGATGATCGTTACAAATCCATGATGAATGTCCCTTATGCTCAAAATGGGGAAACCTTCGAGATGAAAGCGGATATCGTAGAAAAAAGCGGGTATAAAGCCCCCGTCTTTGAAGTCAAGGTCAAAAAAGATATCATTCTCTACGATCAGCCGAAAGACCTTTTGGCCAGGGAGAATTCGCAGGTCAGTGTGGAAGAAGTAAACGGTTCCGAGATCAAGGTTGGATCCCTCACCGAGGTAAGCACCAACGGAAACTGGCCCCCTATCTATGACAAAAAAGGAGACCAATAAAGAACCTCAGGAAGATCTAATTCTGGAAGATTATTATCATTTGTCCATTCAGGTGAGCCTGAATGGACTTTCTTTTTGCATCCTTGATTCCATCGGGAAAAAGATCATCAGGGCAGAATCCTACAGATTCCCTTCAAAGCTGAATCCCTTTGAGGCACAGAAGGAACTCAAGGCCTTTATCAAATCAGGTGGCATCAAGGAGTACGCATTTTCGGAAGTCGTTGTGGTACACAGGAACGACCTGTTCAGCCTGGTTCCCAAGGTCCTGTTCGATCCCGGGGAATTACCCAATTACCTGAAGTACAATGCCAAGATCCTTGCCAATGACCTCCTGGAATACGATGAGATCCCGTCCTTCGACCTGACAAACGTATATGTGCCCTTCGCCAATATCAACAACACCATCTACGACTTATTCGGGGATTTTGAATTCAAACATCACGGCACCGTCCTGATCGAGGCCCTGCTGGGTAGCGCTGCCGGCAGCAATGAGCCCGTTTGCTTTGTCTATGTCACCCCGGAAGAGCTGGACCTGATCGTCCTGCAGCAAAAGAAATTGCTGTTCTTCAACAACTTCTCATACACCAGCCCAGAGGATTTCCTCTACTACCTTCTGTTCTCCATGGAGCAATTACAGCTCGATCCGAAAGAGACCAAGGTCAGGGTCTTCGGTTCTGTTGAGGAAGGGGATCCCATCTTCGACCTGTGCCAGGAATACGTACAACACCTATCCCTGTACCTGCCGGATGTACCCGGTGAAATCTCGGCTGAGGGGATCGACCTGCATGACAACTACCTGGAATTAAACGCCCTGTAAATGAGGATCATATCGGGCAGTCATAAAGGGAGGCGGATCAACCCTCCGAAGAACCTGCCGGTTCGGCCCACTACAGATATGGCCAAGGAGGCCCTGTTCAACATCCTGGGCAACCGTGTGTATTTCGAGGATGTCAAGATCCTGGACCTTTTTGCAGGTACCGGCAATATCAGTTTTGAATTTGCCTCCCGGGGCAGCCGGGACATCACCAGTGTGGATATGCATCCCGGGTGCGTTCGATTCATAGGCGAAAAGTCGGCAGAATGGAACATGCCCATAAAGGCCAGGCGGATGGACGTCTTTAAATTCCTGGAAGCAACCTCGGAGAAGTTTGATCTCATCCTCGCCGATCCACCCTATGACATCGCAATGGATGATTTTCAGAAACTACACGACCTGGTCTTTGACCGCGACCTGCTCTTATCCGAAGGGAGCCTGATCATCGAACACTCCAAACATACGGATCTTTCCCATTTTAGTCACTTTCAAGAAATGAGGAAATACGGCAACAGCAGGTTTAGCTTTTTTGAGGATAAAAAATAAAGAGCAGATCATAAGCCGGATTCTGTTCCCCGGAAGGGGCCCTTATCATTTATCTGGATATACAGTTGCCTGCATATTCTATCCGCCTACCCTTCAGCTCGGACGTGCCGCCCTCGATCGCTGATATACATGGCGTTTCACCGCATAGAGTTTACCTGATTTCACTACAGCACTACCTGTACTTGCTTTCTGTTGCACTTGTCCTGTCCCGCCTGAGCGGGACGACGGGCGTTACCCGCTATGCTGCACTGTGGTGTCCGGACTTTCCTCCCCCCGTTCTGCACGGGGAGCGATAAGGCGATCTGCTCTTTGCAAAGATACGGCAATTGTTGATAAAAATTCGGGAAACCGGATGAAAAGGAGGTTCGTTACCGATCCCTATCTTTATATTTGTAAGGAACCGTTTTCCTTAAGCAAAATTGTTTTCTAATCATGGAACCGTTCATTGTTTCTGCCCGTAAATTCAGACCCCAGACCTTTAAGGACGTCGTTGGGCAGGAAGCCATTACGAATACCCTGACCAATGCCATAGAGAACAATCACCTGGCGCAGGCCCTTCTTTTTTGCGGCCCCAGGGGGGTTGGGAAGACCACTTGTGCGAGGATCTTGGCAAAACAGATAAACCGGGACGGGACGGAAAAGGAGGATGAGGATTTTGCCTTCAACATTTTCGAGCTCGACGCTGCCTCCAACAACTCTGTAGACGACATCCGGAGCCTGATCGATCAGGTGCGCATCCCTCCCCAGGTAGGCAAATACAAGGTGTACATCATAGATGAGGTACACATGCTCTCCCAGTCGGCCTTCAATGCCTTTTTGAAGACCCTGGAAGAACCCCCAAGACATGCCATCTTTATCCTGGCGACTACGGAAAAACACAAGATCATTCCTACCATACTTTCGAGGTGCCAGATCTTTGATTTTAAGCGGATCACCGTCAGTGATACTGCAAACTACCTGAAATATATATCGGAACAACAAGGGATAGAGGCCGAGGAGGACGCCCTGCATATCATCGCCCAGAAAGCCGATGGAGCGCTCAGGGACGCCCTGTCCATCTTTGACCGGGTGGTCAGTTTCTCCGGAAAACAGCTGACGCGAAAGGCAGTCACGGAGAATCTCAATGTGCTCGACTACGATACCTACTATGAGGTAACTGAACTGATCCTTGAAAACGATATCCCCAATTTGCTGTTGCTGTTCAACAGGATTCTGGCGCAGGGATTTGAAGGACATCACTTTATCATCGGCCTTGCCTCCCATTTCCGGGACCTGATGGTATGCAGGCACAAGGATACGGTCCCTTTACTCGAGGTCGGGGAAAATGCAAAGCGCCTGTATCTGGAACAGGCCAAAAAAACCCCTCAGGAATTTTTGCTCAAGGCCCTCGATATCACCAATGAGACCGACCTCCAATACAAAAGCAGCAAAAACAGCAGGCTCCTGGTTGAACTGACCCTGATGAAACTGGCTTCCCTTACTTTTAAGGGTGAAAAAAAAAATCCTGAAGATGGCCACAACGGGCTGATCCCCCTTGTCAGGCTGATCCCTGCATCCTATTACCGCAAAAACAGGACAGATACAACAGCGAATGCCCCTCAGAGACTGCGGGACCCCGAAGAGGTGCGGCAGGAGGAATTCCAGGAACAATTTGAATCTAAAATGGAGGTTCCTGAAGTGGAAGAAGAGGAATTGATGGTTGAAGATCAGCAGGATCAAACCTCAACGGCTGTAAAGGAAACCCTGCCGAAGATCCAGATCAAAAGTCCGGCCAAAAGGGTCTCAGGCCTGTCTCTCTCGAGTATACAGGCAAAGAAAAAACACGAGTTGAACCGGATAGAGGTCACCTATGACGAGGAGGACCTCCCCAGGGAACCCGTAACACAGGAAGCGCTGAGAAAACACTGGAACCTGTATATACAGAAAATAGACGAGGCTGGTAAAAAGATCCTGGCGAGCAACCTGAATGCAGACCTTCCCGTGATCGAGGAACACACCATATCCATAACTCTTCCTAACGATACCATGAAAAAAGAGGTGGAAAGGGAACAATCTTCCCTCCTGGATTATTTGAAGACCTCCCTGAATAACCATTACCTCGAATTGTCGATCAGCGTGAATGAGGAGACCATGCGGAAGTACGCATTCACCCCTGAAGAGAAATACCAAAAACTCCGGGAAAAGAATCCTGCCATCGACCTTCTGCGGAAGACTTTCGACCTGGACCTCTAAAAATATCCTTCCTGCACTGTAACCGGTAAGGTATTACCGGACACCCCTGGATTTTTCCTATTTTTGGACCAGAATCAAACCCATCGCGTTATGCTCGGACTCAAATTACCCACGGACCCCCGGTGGGTGAATATTGTGGAAATGAATATTGACGAGATCCTGACAGACCACGCCTACTGTGAGCAGAAGGCTGCGAGTACCGCTATTTCCCTGATCGTCACCTTCCCTGAATACCCCGAACTTGTGAACGAAATGATCGCGCTGTCACGGGAGGAAATGGGGCATTTCAAAATGGTGCATCAGCGGATCCTGGCACGGGGTAAAACCCTTGGCAAGTACCGAAAGGACGAATATGTCATCGCCCTACAGAAGTTCTTTCCCAAAGGAGGGTCCCGTACCGAGCAGTTAGTTCACCGGTTGCTCTATGCGGCCCTGATCGAAGCCAGGAGCTGTGAACGCTTCAGGTTGTTGTCCGAACAGCTGAAGGACAGGGACCTGGCAGAATTCTACCGTTCCCTCATGGAAAGCGAAGCCGGACACTATACCCTCTTCCTCAAGTTTGCCAGGAAATACGGGAAGCGGGAAGAGGTGGATGCCAAGTGGAA
>JBFKPJ010000094.1:0-10759 GCA_041628355.1 Muriicola sp.
TATTTGATGACGAAGGGGATTTTGCGGGATCAGGCGGACCCGGTTTGAGTAACACACGGAACCCCGTGGCATTGCTCTCGAGAGGATCAGATAATTATA
This sequence comes from Muriicola sp., assembly GCA_041628355.1. GTDB lineage: Bacteria > Bacteroidota > Bacteroidia > Flavobacteriales > Flavobacteriaceae > Muriicola. The sequence continues at coordinate 100 of JBFKPJ010000094.1, forward strand.
ACAAGATCTTCAGGGTCTTCGGTGACGTCTACTTGCAAGCCGAACTTTATGAAGGTTTGAGCTTTAAAACCACAGTGAGTGGGAATATTGAGAATTTCCATCAGAGAAGATTCCAGGCCCTGGATCCTGAATTCATAGAGCCACTTGCTACCAATACGCTCTTCGAGCAGGACATCAATAATTATTCCTGGACGTGGAACAACATCCTTTCTTACAATACGGTGATCGGTGATCATAACATCAACGCCCTTGCGGGTGTGGAAGCCGTGGAAGAGAGCAGCAAGGGGAAAGGACTCAGCAGGAATGGATACCTGTTTGAAACTCCGGATTTCTACCTGTTGAGCAACGGTAGTGGAACTCCCAACGTGGATTTCGCCTATGACGGTGGGAACACCCTGTTCTCCATCTTCGGTACCGCGAACTATTCCTATAAAGGCAAGTATTTCGCGACCGTAACACTGAGGAACGATAAATCGTCCCGATTCCTGGGAGACAACCAGAGCCAGACCTTCCCTTCCTTCAGTGCAGGATGGCTGGTCAGTGACGAGGACTTTTTCCCTCAGGACGGGTTCATCAACAGGTTAAGGGTTAAAGCTTCCTACGGGGAACTGGGGAACCAGACCCTGCCGGCCAGTAACCCGACGATCAATATTTCTAACCTCAATGAGACCCTGGCGAACTACAGCTTTGACGGCAGCAGCATAGCCACGGGGGCTATCCTGAGTCAGGTAGGAAACCCCAACCTGAGATGGGAAACCAGTGTCACCACTAACTTTGGTGTGGAAATGGTGATGTGGGACAATGCCCTTACCTTCTCCTTTGAGGTCTTCGACATTGACACCAAAGACCTGATCACACGGGACTTCAGCCTGATCAGCAGCACGGCCATCGACGCCACGGCTCCCCTGGTCAACCTCGGGGATATCCAGAATACCGGTTTCGATCTGTCCATCGGTTACAACCATGAAACCGATTACGGTCTGAACTATTCGATCAATGCGAATATCTCTCACTACAAGAATGAAGTGAAAAACCTGATCTCCGACTTCCAGGTGGGACGTACCGACCTTCGCGGTGGGGCCGTGACCCGTACAGAAGTGGGACGCGCCATCTCTGAATACTACGGAAGAAGGGTAACCGGATTCGACAGCAGCGGACGCTTTACCTATGAAGACGTGAACGGCGACGGCACGATCAACGACGAGGACAGGACCTATATCGGTTCTCCTCACCCTGATTTCACTTATGGTATCAACCTGAGTGCCGGGTACAAAGGATTTGACATGTCTGCCTTCTTCTCAGGTTCCAAGGGGAATGATGCCTATAACTATCAGAAGATCTTTACGGACTTCCCGACATTCTTTGATGGAAACAGGAGCACAAGGGTGCTGGATTCATGGACACCGTCCAATACCAACGCTGCCCTGCCGGCCCTGAGTCAGACCATTCAGAATGCGGAGACCCAGCCTAACTCTTATTTCGTGGAGGATGCATCCTTTATGAGGTTGAAGAACCTTCAGATCGGATATACTTTCGATGATACTGTAGCAGGGACCCTCGGTTTGGATATGTTGAGACTCTATATCCAGGGAACCAACCTGTTCACGATTACGGATTACGAAGGGCTCAACCCTGAAGTAATTTCATCAGATAACTTATCTTTGGGTGTCGATGGACCTAACCCGGTCTTCCCATTGGCCCAGATACTCACTATAGGTATTAACACCAAATTCTAAAAAAAATGAAAAAGAGATTTTTAGTTTATTTATCCTTATTCGCTATCATATTTGCTTGTAGCGATGACTTTACCGATGTCCCGGCTATCGGGGCACTCAGTGACCAGACCCTGCAGAACGAGCAAGGGGTGAATCTCCTGCTGACAGGAGCATACTCTGTCCTCGACGGAATCAGGAATAACCAGCCCGGGGCCGATTGGACTGTGAGTGGTGATAACTGGTGGTTTGATGTACTGACAGATGACGCCCATAAAGGGAGTACAGACGGTGACCAGGCCGACCTTTACCTGCTGGAGATATACGACTGGACCTCAGGAAATCCCTACCTGGCGGTATGGGATGGACGTTTTGCCGGTGTTAACCGTGCCAATGCCGTTATTTCCTTGATCGATAAGATCCCTGATGGTGATTTTACTGCTCAGCTGGCTGAAGCAAGGTTCTTAAGGGGCCATTTCAATTTCGAACTGCAAAAAATGTTTGGAAATGTTCCTTTTATCTCCGTAGAGAACTATGACGCCACGGAGTTCAATCAACCGAACTCCGGACCCATCTGGGATCAGATAGAAGCGGACTTCCAGTTTGCGATTGACAATCTGCCAGCTTCTCAGGCCGATGTGGGAAGACCCACTTCCTGGGCGGCCAAGGCTTATCTCGGAAAAGCTCATATGTTCCAGTCTGAGTACGCAGCAGCTGCTACCCTCTTCACAGACGTGATCAACAATGGACCTTATTCCCTCCTGCCGGAGTTCGTGGATAACTTCCGCCTTGCAGGTGATAACAGTTCGGAATCCATTTTTGCCATACAGTTCACCACAGACGGTGGGCAGTCTTTGAACGGAAACAGGGGTGGTACCCTGAACTTCCCCAACCCGGGTCCTTTCGGATCTTGTTGCGGATTCTACCAGCCTACCATAGACCTGTCTAATGCATTTAAGACAGACGGTACGGGTCTTCCATTGCTCGACACCTTCAACGATAGCGATATCGCCAATGATTACGGCGTGGAAAGTGCAGATCCTTTTGTTCCTGAAGCAGGACCGCTGGATCCCAGGATCGATTATACTGTGGGAAGGAGAGGCATAGATTTCAACGGATACGGAACCCATATCGGAAAAGATTGGATCCGCGCCAGTTTTGCCGATATCTCCGGTCCTTACCTGCCCAAGAAGAACGTGTACTACGCCGGTGAAGGCGCCAATGTCGGTACAGGTGGTTGGGGACAACAGCACTCCGGGATCAATTATCATATCATCCGATATGCTGATGTGCTCCTGATGGCTGCGGAAGCCGCTGTGGAGGCCAATGACCTGGCCACTGCCCTGAACTATGTGAATCAGATTCGCAACAGGGCCAAGAACAGTTCTTATGTACAGAATGATTCCGGTACGGGCCCGGCTGCCAATTACCAGATAGAGCCCTATGCGAGCTTCCCTGACCAGGCTTTTGCCAGGAAGGCTGTGAGATTCGAAAGAAGGCTGGAACTGGCCATGGAAGGACACCGTTTCTTCGACCTCACCCGTTGGGGCGTAGCTGAAAGCGTGATCAACGAATACACGCAGAACGAAGCCCGCGTCATTACCAATTTTGGGACCAAAGTGGGCACCTTTATGCCTAATATGAATATCCTGCCAATCCCGATCAACGCGATCGACCTCAGTGGTGGTGCACTGTCACAGAATCCGGGATACTAGGAACACACCGACCGATGTAAAAAGCAGGGCATGTTAAATGCCCTGTTTTTTGTTTTATGTAGTCCCGGCTTTATATATATTTATGGGATGAGAAGAAGTGACCTTATGCGCTGTTATACTATATCCCTGTTTGTCCTGATCCTGTTGATGGGATGTTCTGAATCCCGCAAAAAAGAATCAGCCATCTTCAGGCCACTGGACGAAAAGAGTACAGGGATCTCCTTTGAGAACCGGCTCACAGAAAGCGACACCCTGAATTATTTTACCTATGCCTATATCTATATGGGAGGTGGGGTAAGCGCCGGGGACATCAACAATGACGGGCTTATCGACCTGTTCTTTACCGGGAATATGGTTCCCAATAAGCTTTACCTCAACAAAGGGAATATGCAGTTTGAGGATATATCGGATGCTGCCGGGATCTCCGGGGACGACCGTTGGTATACGGGTACAACCATGGCCGATGTGAACCACGACGGGCTTCTGGATATCTACTGCTCCGTGGGAGGACAAAGCGGCAACCGGAAAAACCAGCTCTTTATCAACAACGGGGACCTGACCTTTACGGAAAAAGCTGCCGAATACGGCCTGGCCGACCCCGGCAACAGTGTGCAGGCTACCTTTTTCGATTACGACAGGGACGGGGACCTCGATATGTACCTGGCCAACTACCCCCCTACCCGATTCGATGCGCCCAATAGCTTTTACCTTTTCAAACAACAATACCCCAAACCCGTTGAGACCGATAAGCTCTTTCGCAATGACGGAGATACGTTTACGGATGTCACCAAGGAGGCCGGCCTCGCGACCTTCGGGCTCTCCCTGAGCGCCACCGTTGGGGACCTCAACCAGGATGGTTGGCCGGATATTTATGTGTCGGACGACTTTTCCACCCCTGACTATCTCTTTATCAACAACCAGGACGGGACATTTTCCGAAGTAGTGAGGCAGGTGACCAAGAACACCGCCTTTTATGGGATGGGTGTGGACATAGCCGATTTCAATAACGACGCACTCCTGGACATCCTGCAGGTAGACATGACCGCCAATATTAACCGGCGATCCAAAGCCAATATGGCCAGCATGAACCCCGACCTTTTCTGGAGCACGGTCAATTCCGGGTTCCACTATCAGTATATGCAGAACGCCCTTCAGCTCAACAACGGACTCCTTAATGACACCCTGCCGGATTTCAGCAATATCTCAAGGCTGGCGGGGGTCTCCTCCACCGACTGGAGCTGGGGACCCCTGTTCGCGGACCTGGACAATGACGGGTGGAAGGATATCTTTATTTCCAATGGTACGCGCAGGGAGATCAACAACCGGGACTTTTTCCTCAACTGGGAAAAGGAGGGCAGGCCTATGGACAACCTCCTGCAAAGATCCCAGGATATCCCTTCTGAGCCGATCGATAATTTCGTGTTCCGGAACAATAAGGACCTCACCTTCTCCCAGGTGAATACGGATTGGGGTATCTCCTTCGAAGGATTCTCTAATGGTTCAGTCTACGCAGACCTGGACAATGACGGGGATCTGGAGATCATCACCAACAACATTGACGACAAGGCCTCTGTCTTCGAAAACCTGGGAACTGCAGGAAATCATACGCTGACCCTGAGATTCAAAGGGCCTGAACTGAATCCTTTTGGCATTGGTGTCCAGATCAGAACCTTACACCAGGGGGAACAACAATTCCAGGAAATGACACTGAGCCGTGGATTTCAGTCATCGGTGGCCCCTGAACTGCACTTCGGCTTCGGTACCGTGGAAAAACTGGACAGCCTCCTCGTGCGGTGGCCCGATGGGATGGAACAGGTCCTGACCGGGGTCGACCTGAATACCACCCTGACCATTGAATATAAAGAAGCACTTCCTCCTGCATTGAGGGAGAAAGAGAAAAAGGACAAACTTTTCGTCATGGAAGATCCGTCAAAACTGGGGGTCGACTTCACACATGAGGAGAACTATTACAACGACTTCCTCAAAGAGATCCTCCTTCCCCACCAGACCTCCATGTTCGGGCCCGGTATTGCCGTGGGGGACCTCAATGGGGACGGGGAAGACGACTTCGTCGTGGGCGGTGCGGCCAACCACCCTACAGGGGTTTATTTTAAAACCCCCCGGGGCTTTGAGCGGCAGAACCTGCCCTCCGTGGCCCGGGACAGTGTATACGAAGACCTGGGTGCGCTGATATTCGATGCAGAGGGAGACGGGGACAACGACCTGTACCTGGTCAGCGGGGGAAATGAATTCCCTGCAGGTTCGGAGCTCCTGCAGGACCGTCTTTACCTGAACGACGGCACCGGCAGGCTGGAAAGGGCACAAAAATCCCTGCCTGAAATGTACAGCAGCGGCTCGCGTGTGAAGGCGGCCGACTTCGATAAGGACGGGGACCTCGACCTTTTTGTAGGGGGCAGGTTAATCCCTGGCCAGTACCCGTTACCGGCACGAAGCTATATCCTGGAAAATGTAAGTACTTCACAGGGAGGAGCCCTATTTCGTGATATTACAGATTCTGTTGCACCCATGCTGCAAGACCTGGGACTGGTCACGGATGCCCTTTGGACAGATTACGACCAGGACGGATGGCTCGATCTGATCGTCACCGGAGAATGGATGCCCCTCACTGTGTTAAAGAACAGGGAAGGATCTTTTGAGGATATCACCGAAAAGGCCGGGCTGGCATCCTCCACAGGCTGGTGGTTCAGTATTCAGGAAGGGGATTTTGACGGGGATGGGGATCCGGACTACATTGCCGGTAACCTCGGCCTCAATTACAAATACAAGGCCAGTGAACAGGAAACCTTTGATATCTACTATCACGATTTTGACAGAAGCGGAACTTCGGATATCGTCCTGAGTTATTTTAATGGGGGCAAGAAATACCCCTTAAGGGGCAGGGAATGCTCTTCCCAGCAGATCCCGGGGATCAAGAAGAAATTTGAGGACTACGCATCTTTTTCCACGGCCACCCTGGAAGATGTATACACGGAGGAATACCTTAAGGATGCCCTGCATTACCAGGTGACCTCCTTTGCCAGCGTATATCTGGAAAATACGGAGAATGGTTTTGTGACCCACAAATTACCCAACCAGGCACAGCTCTCCAGCATCAATCAGATCCTTGTCGAAGATTTTGACGAGGATTCCCACCTCGATGTGGTGATCGCAGGAAACCTGTACAGCTCGGAAGTGGAAACCCCCAGGAACGATGCGAGCAATGGATTATTTCTCAGGGGTAATGGCAAGGGGGAATTTACTGCGGTCAGCAACAGGGACAGCGGCTGGTTTACGCCGGGTGATGTCAAGGATATGGCTGAGATCAGGATAAACGGAAGACGATACGTCCTGGTCGTCAGGAACAGTGACAGCCTCCGGCTGGTCAGGGTCCAATCTCCCGGAATTCCCGCAATTGCTGCAAGGCTTCCGTAACGGTCTTTACGGGACGCTTGCAGGTATTGTTCGTACACACATAGATCAGGGTCTCTTTTTCAAAGAACCGGTCCTTGAACAACGCCAGGTCACTGGCTACCGGGCTACCCACCACCAATGCATTGGGGATGAATTCCCTGTGTAATTCAGTGGTCAGCACCTCAGCCTGGGTTCCGACAGACACTACCTCATAAAAACCATGGAGCTGTGACAACATCAGGTTTGCCCAGAAGGCATAATTGCCTATGGCCTCACCTGCCCTGGGGCTCAGGGTCTTCAGCATTTCATCTGCCCGTGCCAGATAGGCCTTGTCGTATTTCAGATGCCCCAGCTTGATCAAGTTCTCAGCGATGACCGAATTGGGGGAAGGAATCACCCCATCATCCACCTTGATGATCTTTGAGATGAGTACAGATTTATCATTATACTCATACATGCCGGAAACCTCATCATAAAAATCCGTCATGATCTTATCCATCAATTGGGATGTAAAATCGAGATAGGAAGTATCTAAGGTAACTTCATATAGTGCGAAACTGGCTCTCCCCAGGAAGGCATAGTCTTCCAGGAACCCTTCCTCCCGGGTGCTACCGCTTTTGAAAGAATGGAGGAGGTGTCCGTTGGAATAGGCGTTAGACCTGATAGTTTCGAATATTCTCTTGGCACGGTCCATATAGGAAGTATCCCCCAGGGATTTATATGCATCCACAAAACCGTTGATCAGCAACGCATTCCAGGAAGTGATGATCTTGTCGTCCTTCCTTGGGGCAGGTCGTTCATCCCGCGCTGGCAGCAATAACTCCTTCCACTGGCCTGCCTTTGTCCTCAACTGTGACAGGGAAAGGTTGTGCTCTTCCGCAAATTCAGTATCTGATTTTCTCTTAAACAGCACGTATTTGTCCTTTTCCCAGGCAAAAGCAGGCTTTATGGAATAGTAGTCCGAAAACAACTCGAATTCCCCCCCAATCAACATTTTAAGCTCTTCCATATTCCAGGTGTAGAAGGCACCTTCCACTCCCTCGCTGTCGGCATCGATAGCAGCATAGTACCCCCCCTCTGCCCGTTTCATCTCCCGTTCCAGGAAAGCCGCGGTCTGTTCTACCACATCCTTATAAGCAGGCTCGTTATAGATGGCATAGGCTTTGGAATAAAGGCTCAACAGCTGGGCATTGTCGTAAAGCATCTTTTCAAAATGGGGCACCTTCCAGTCGGGATCCGTGCTGTAGCGGAAAAACCCACCCCCCACATGGTCGTAGATCCCACCCCGAATGATATGATCCAGGGTATTTTTTACAAAGACATCCGCTTCCAGATCATCTGCCAATCGGAAATAATCCAGCAGGAAATCCAATTTAACCGGTACGATAAACTTTTCCTGCCCTATGTCTCCCCCTTTTTCCATATCCCATTGTGCCTTCCAGGGCGCCAGGGCATTCTTAAAAAAACCTTCAGGCAAGGGAGTTTCGGACACTACCTTTGGGATAAAATTCACTTCTGCGATTCCTTTCGCTACCCGATCCGCATAATTCTCGGCTCCGGCCTTGTCCTCGTTATACTTGGTATTGACATTATTCAGCACCTCCATCCACTGCTTTTTGGTGTGATAGGTGCCTCCGTATAAGGGTTTGCCATTGGGCAGGAGGATCACATTCAGGGGCCATCCCCCGCTTCCCGTCATTAACTGGACGGCCGTCATGTATACCTCATCCACATCCGGGCGTTCCTCCCGGTCTACCTTGATGCTGATGAAGTTCTCATTCATCAGGGTGGCCACTTCCTCGTCCTCAAAGGTCTCCTCCTCCATCACGTGGCACCAGTGGCAGGAAGAATATCCGATACTGACGACGATGAGTTTTTCTTCTTCCCGGGCCATTTCAAGGGCATTCTCACTCCATGGGAGCCAGTCTACCGGGTTGTGCGCGTGTTGCAGCAAATAGGGACTGGATTCGTGCACCAGGGCGTTGGTGAAGGCGTGTTCTTCCCCCTTTTCGGCTTTGTCCTTACAGGAGATTCCAAGGACCATGAGGCCTGAAATGATAAAAATGTACAGAAAGTTTCGGGTAAGTCGATGCATATTACAATCCCTGTTGGAGTTCCGAAAATACAACTATTCCCCCTATCTTCAATTTCTGCTTTGTGCCATCATCCAGTCGTACAAACCTTCCGTCTGGTACGCCTGTATCCAGGAATCATGGCCTACGCCTTCATAGACGGTAAAGGTCACGTCATACCCCATTTCCCTGAGGGCAGCGACCATGTTCTCCGATTCCGAAAAGGGGATGGAACGGTCTTCGGTGCCGTGAAAGACCCAGATGGGCAGGTCCCTGTCTATCCAGGAGGCATAGGGTACGGGTGCCATGCCACAGACCACAGCCAGGGCCGCAAAACGGTCCGGGTATTGTACGGCCAGGTCCCAGGCGGCACTCCCGCCCCTGCTCAGGCCGGAAAGGTAGATGCGTTTGGGATCCACCCTGTGATGGGCCATAACGGAATCCAGGAGTTGCATCACAGCGTGCACATTCCACCATTTCCTTTTGTGGGGATTCTGGGGCGCCAGCACCATAAAGGGAAAGGGATACCCTTCCGCCAGCATTTTAGGCGGACCATTCTTCTTTAACTCCTCCAGGTCTTCCCCCGATTCCCCTCCCCCGTGGAGGAAGAGCAGAAGGGGGAAGAGCTTTTTGTCGTCATCCACATAATCCTCAGGGAAATACAGGTAGTATTGGAGGTTTTCCCTTACCACCGTCTTCTCCTCTCCTGCAATTAGCTGTTTCTGTGCACTGCAGGACCCAATGGCATAAAGCATTATGGCCAGGAACAGGAAAATTGATATGAAGCGATTTTTCATAGGAGGGTAAAGGTATTACTCTCCGGGCATGAAGTAAAATTTTCTAATATCGAATATGGTATCAGAGTCGGAAATTGTAGCGAACTTTCAGCAAGATCTGCTCATTCTGTAAGGACCATCGATCGGTAATATCATTCAGGGAATTATGGTTATAGACCAGGAATACCTCCCCAAAAGGGGAAAAGATCCAGTGGAGCCTGGCATTGACCCCCAGGATCCTGCTATCTGTATCGTACTGGATATAACTGTTCAGTTGAAAATCTGAAGTAACATTAAAACGGACCCGGGTACCGATTAGGGTCTGATCGAAATCGCCGAAGGGCAGACGCCCGATATTCCTGAGACCGTTGAATTCTATATTTATAAGGGAACTCGGGTTCCAGTTAAGTTGCAGCTCCAATTGGTCCAGGGTACCTTCGTAAAAGGATCCAAACCACCAGGTAGCCTGCCCGTTCAGCCGCCGTTTGGGAGCGAATTCAGCTTCCACACGGTATCTCATAAAATGGTATTTGCCAGCCGGGATCACGACGTTGTCAGCGATCTCAAAGGGTTCCAGAATATTCTCCCCTGCCGGCCTGACGTTGAGTTCGAACCGGTCCCCGCTCTCGAATCGCCAATTCACAGGGGCCGTGAAGACACTGTAGGTTTGCCATTCCTCCCCTATCCCTTTGATATAAGTGACGAAGAACTGATGAAACATCTGTCTTACCAGAGGCCATTCCGGGCGTGGTGCATATACTGAACCCAGTCTCCATGAAGTAACCCCTTTGCGAGGGACAAAGCCCAGGGAAGGGTCAAATTGATCCCCTATCCGGGCATAGGTCAGGGAAAGGTCCCATTTGTCATTGGGATAATCCAGTTTAAGTCCGAAGGCCGTACGGTCATCCGTGAGATCTGACCTGTCTGTATACAATCCCCAAATCCCCGCAATAAAGTTTTTGTTTCCCCTGAAA
>JBFKPJ010000095.1:0-10486 GCA_041628355.1 Muriicola sp.
AACAGCGGAGGGGCCCTGGTCAATACAAACGGGGACCTCATCGGGATCAATACGGCCATCACCTCCCAGACCGGATCGTATGTGGGATATTCCTTTGCGGTTCCGAGCAATATTGCGAAAAAAATAGTGGAGGACATCCTCGAATACGGGAATGTTCAAAAGGGGATGCTGGGAATCTCGGCTCCCAGGGTAAATTCGCCCTATGCCATTGAAAACGGCATTGATGAGATCGAAGGAGTCTACGTGGAAGGAGTAGAGGAAGAATCAGGGGCTGATGACGCAGGACTGGCAGAAGGGGATGTGATCAAGCAGATCGACAATATCAAGATCCGAAGATTTGCCGATCTCACGGGCTATATTTCGACCAAAAGACCGGGAGACCAGGTACAGGTGACCGTGGATCGAAACGGAGAAAGCCTCGTATTCCCGGTGACGTTAAAAGAAAGACAATCCCTGAACGTCCCCGTGATGGGCCTGTCGGTCAAGAACCTTACCGAAAATGACAAAAAACTGTACAAGGTCAAAAAAGGCGTAAAGATCACAGGGGTACCCGAGATCTACAGAAGGGATGGTCTCGATCTGGAAGGCAGCATAATATTGGAGATCGACGGTCAGCCTATAGATGATATACAGGATGCCAGGGTGGAATTTGGTAAGATCACCCGATACGGCAAGACCGTGATCACCTTGCTGAACAAAAAGGGCGAAAGGGAAAGGGTTATTTTCCAGTAGGGAAAACCCCTCTGGAATCCAAAGAAAGCGCACCCCAAAAGGTGCGCTTTTTTCGCACTATATCCTTTCGCGAAAACGTTTGAAATATATACTTTTGCAAAAAAATTAAACAACCGCCTCAATGAACAAAATTTCCACCTACGAAAAGGAACTGGCCTTTCAGGCCGATCGTAGAAAAGCTTCCACTGAATTTATCAAGATCATCAGCGACCTGTGGTACGACCGTGCCATAGAAGTGGTCCTGTTCAAAAACCAGATCATAGACAAGCCGGTAAGCGAGATCATCAACCTGCATGAATACGCCGGGGAATTTGTGCAAAAGCCCATTTCGATCTTCGACTCTGTGGAGATCCTCAGGGCGATCCAGGACCTTAAGCTCCCCCCTTCAAAACTCGACATCGGTAAACTGACCTACGAATATCATTCTGAGGATGAAGGGCAGTACAACAATGTAAAAGCCTTTGTGGTGGACAAGTTAAAGGATGCGAAAAAAAGCCGGGAGATCGAACCCAAGGATGTGATCCTGTACGGTTTTGGCCGTATCGGACGCCTGCTGGCCAGGGAACTCATGGCAAAGACGGGCAAAGGGAATCAGCTCCGGCTTCGGGCTGTGGTCACCAGGGGGGAACTATCAGCCGAAATACTGGAAAAAAGAGCTACCCTGCTCAGGACGGATTCCGTACACGGACAATTCAGCGGAACCGTAGAGGCAGATTTCAAAAACAAGGCCCTCATCGTGAACGGCACCACGGTGCATATGATCTCTGCCAGCGTTCCTGAGGAGGTCGATTATACCAAGCTAGGCATAAAAGACGCCCTGGTCATTGACAATACAGGGGCTTACAGGGATGAGAAATCCCTGTCCCGCCACCTGAAGGCAAAGGGAGTGGAGAAAGTACTCCTCACGGCTCCGGGGAAAGATGTTCCAAATATCGTGCACGGGGTGAACCAGCGTGAATTCGATCCTGACACCACCAAGATCTATTCCGCTGCCTCCTGTACAACCAATGCCATCACTCCCATCCTCAAGGTTGTGGAGGATTCCCTGGGGATCGTCAAAGGACACCTGGAGACCATCCATGCCTATACCAACGATCAGAACTTGGTAGACAATATGCACGGGAAGTACCGCAGGGGAAGGGCAGCAGCCCTTAATATGGTGATCACCGAAACAGGGGCCGGAAAGGCTGTAGCCAAGGCCCTCCCCACCCTGGAAGGCAAACTAACCTCCAATGCCATCAGGGTTCCTGTACCCAACGGTTCCCTGGCCATTCTGAATTTGGAAGTCAGGAACAAAACCTCCAGGGAAGGGATCAATACCATCATCAAGAAATACGCCCTTGAAGGAGACCTGGTGGAACAGATCAAATATTCCCTGAGCAACGAACTGGTTTCCTCGGATATCATAGGCACTTCTGCCCCTGCCATTTATGACAGCATGGCCACGATCGTCGATGCAGGCGGAAAGAATTTAGTCCTGTACGTGTGGTACGACAACGAATACGGCTACGCCCATCAGGTGATCCGCCTGGCGAAGTACATCGCCAAGGTGAGACGGTTTACTTATTATTAATCGGGAGAGGGACTACAGGACCTTAAGGCCAATTTTCAGAGGGGCAAAAGATCTTAAAACAGATTTTTTTCGTAGTTATTAATATTAAAGGTACTTTAGCCGAACCTGAATCAAAGTTAAACCTAAGAACATTCCGGAATGAAATATTTCAGACTTATCATGGTCGCTATGGTCATGCTCAGTGGCCTCCAGGCCTTTTCACAGACCGAAGAGTCACAGGAGGAACCCTCTCTAGAAGGGGGAACCATCAATTCCCAGTTTGAGTACATTTATGATAAATCAGGCAATTACAGGGCTGAGGGAAGGCGGTATGAAGTAGTACGTACCATTAACCTCGACAAGCTCAGGGCCAACGTTGTGGATTCCCTCAATGCTGCTCGGGCCAGGGCACAGCAATTGCAACAGAAGATCAGCACTCAGGAAAGCACCATCTCTTCCCTGAATTCAACCCTGGAGGAAACCACGAAGAACCTGAATAGCGTTACCGAGGAGAAAGACAGTATGTCCCTGCTCGGGATACAGGTTTCTAAGTCGACCTACAACGTCATTATGTGGACCATGATCATGGGCTTGTTCCTGCTGCTGTTGCTGTTTATATTTAAATTCAGGCAAAGCAATGTCCTCACACAGGAGGCCAAAAGCAACCTGGCCGACCTGGAATCTGAATATGAGGATCACAGGCGAAGGGCTCTGGAAAGGGAACAGCGGATCAGCAGGCAACTGCAGGACGAGATCAACAAATACAGAAAATCCAAATAAACGAAGCTCCCACTTGGGGGCTTTTTTGTTTACTTGCAATGGCAATATCCACGCGAAAAGCTTCCCGGGCAGACCTGTCATTCCTGATCGACTTGCTGGATGGCTACAGGGTCTTTTACAAACAGGCTTCAGACAGGGAGGCAGCCAAACTTTTCCTGGAAGCCAGGTTCAGGGAAGAGGATTCCGATATCTTTATAGCCGAAATCGATGGAACCCCTGCAGGATTTGTCCAACTTTACCCCAGTTATTCCACGGTTTCTTTGCGACCTATCTACATCCTTAACGATCTCTATACCCATCCAACATTCAGAGGAAAAGGGGTTGGCACTGCTTTGTTGAAGAGGGCGCAGGAGTTCTGTGCAGAGAAAGACGGGAAGGGCCTGACCCTGGAGACCGCCGTTGACAATCCGGCACAAACCCTGTATGAAAGGCTGGGCTGGGAAAAAGATATTCACTGTTTTCATTACTTTTGGACCGCATCCTGACCAGCTCGGACAAACCATAACAAAGCATTATGCGCATTGATATCATCACCGTAGTCCCGGAGATCCTCAAAAGTCCGTTTGGGGCATCCATTTTAAAACGTGCCATTGAAAAGGGGTTGGTAGAGATACATATCCACAACCTCAGGGACTACGCCCAGGGGAATTACAAACAGGTAGACGACTACCAGTTCGGTGGTGGTGCGGGGATGGTTTTGATGATCGAACCTATAGACAAGTGTATAGGGGAGCTCAAATCTCAGAGAGATTACGACGAGGTCATATACCTGACCCCGGATGGGCAGACATTAAATCAGAAAATGGCCAATTCCCTGTCCCTCTTGGGTAATGTGATCATCCTCTGTGGGCATTACAAAGGGGTAGACCAGCGGGTACGCGACACTATGATCACAAGGGAGATCTCCATAGGGGACTATGTATTATCCGGTGGTGAACTGGGAGCCGCCGTTTTATGCGATGCTATTATCCGGCTACTCCCGGGGGTGCTGAATGACGAGACCTCTGCCCTGACCGACACATTTCAGGACAACCTGCTTGCTCCCCCCGTATATACGAGGCCACGAGACTACAAAGGGCTGGAGGTACCGGAGATCCTTACTGGTGGAAATACCAAGGCCATTGAGGCGTGGCGCGAGGAGCAGGCCCAGCTCCGAACTCAGAAATTGAGGCCCGACCTATTGAAATGAGCCCCTTCTGCTCAAGAAAAATTCTTTGGAAATACTTGTCCGTATGAATTTATAGATTATTTTTGCAGTCGGTAAAATCAACCTCTGACGATCTCCGTGAATGTTGGTTTTATAAAATTTAAAATCAAATACTTAGATGGAGCCGCTAGTCAAATTTGTTCAAGACGAATTCATTCCCAAAAAAGATTTTCCTGAATTCTCAGCCGGTGACACTATCACAGTGTACTACGAGATCAAGGAAGGTGACAAAACGCGTACCCAGTTCTTCAGGGGCGTTGTGATCCAAAGAAGGGGAACCGGAGCTTCCGAAACTTTTACGATCCGCAAAATGTCCGGAACCGTGGGAGTAGAGAGGATCTTCCCGATCAACATGCCTGCCCTGCAGAAAATTGAGGTAAACAAGAAAGGGAAAGTGAGAAGAGCGAGGATCTTCTATTTCAGAGGACTCACCGGTAAGAAAGCGAGAATCAAGGAGGTCAGGTCCTAACCCCTCCAAACCGATAAAAAAACCCTAACAGACGTTAGGGTTTTTTATTTGTATCTAATCACAGGCCTTATTCCATTTTTGCCTCAAAATCGAGGATGGTGGTACGAATGATGCGGATGCACTCCCTGAGTTGTTCTTCGGTCATCACCAGGGGGGGCGCAAACCGGATGATGTTCCCATGGGTGGGCTTGGCCAGCAACCCGTTATTTTTAAGCGCCATACAGATATCCCAGGCCGTTGAGCTGTCCTCCGAATCATTGATCACGATGGCGTTCAACAGGCCTTTGCCCCTGACCAGACGTACCAGGGAAGATTCCTTCACCAAGACGTTCATTTCTTCCCTGAAGATCTCTCCGAGCCTGTCTGCATTTTCCGCCAGGCCTTCATCCCTAACTACTTTTAAGGCCGCCATGGCCACTGCGCAGGCGAGCGGGTTGCCACCAAAGGTTGAACCGTGATTGCCCGGGCGGATCACCTCCATTATCTCGGTGTTCGCCAGTACGGCTGACACCGGGAATACCCCACCTGATATAGCTTTGCCCAGGATAAGGATATCCGGTTTCACATCGGGCGTGCCACTACAGTTCTTGTCGGCACAGGAACAATTCCCGCAACTGGCCAGCAACCTCCCCGTCCTGGCGATCCCGGTCTGGACCTCATCAGCAATCAGGAGGACATTCTTTTCTTTACACAAGGCATGAGCTGCTGAAAGATAGGTGTCATCCGGCACATAGACCCCGGCCTCCCCCTGTATGGGCTCTACCAGAAAAGCCGCCACATTGGGATCTTCCAGAGCTTCGCGCAGGGCATCGATGTCATTGTATCGGATCGAGGTGATCCCCGGGGTAAAAGGCCCGAAGTTTTCTGTTGCCACCGGGTCGTTAGAAGCTGAAATTATGGAGATCGTCCTGCCGTGGAAATTGTTCTGGCACACGATGATCTTCGCCTTGTTATCCGGGATCCCCTTTTTTTCGTACCCCCATTTCCTCGCCAGTTTTATGGCCGTTTCCACAGCCTCAGCACCCGTGTTCATGGGCAGGACCTTTTCAAAACCAAAATAGGAGGTCACATAACGCTCATAGACCCCGAGCATATCGTTGTAGAAGGCACGGGAGGTCAGGGTAAGCCTTTCGGCCTGGGTCTTTAAAGCCTTGATGATCTCCGGGTGACAATGTCCCTGATTCACAGCAGAGTAAGCCGATAAAAAATCGAAGTATTTATTGCCTTCGACATCCCACACAAAGACCCCTTCTCCCCTGCTGAGCACTACGGGAAGGGGATGATAGTTCTGGGCACCGAATTGTTCTTCCAGGGCCATAGCCTCTTTGGAACTGAGTTTTTCCAGTACAGACATTTCAAATAGATTTAAGTAACACTTACGCTATTCCTTCTTAGGGAGAGAAATCATCCAAAGCGGACTGTAAAAATATTAAATATTGAACAATCCCAGGCGATAAATCCTTTACCTTATCGATCTAATTTATGGATCAAGGCCGCTATTTGAAGTTCGATACGCTTAAGTTCTCTTTTAAGATCATTCTTGTCCATCTGCATCCAGAAGTACAGCTTTAAAAGGCCAATAGCCAGCAAAGAAAAAATCCCGACCGTCGCCCAGCGGAGCATCTCCAGGGTTTCCGGGGCGTTCCAAAAGGATATGATGGCATATAGAGCCAGAATCGCCAGAAAGAGCATAACCACATTCATCACCAGGGCTAACCAACCCAACTGGCTCTTGTAAACCTCCCCGAGCTTTTGGAGTACGGAGGGCTCATTTAAATCTTCGTAGAACTTTGCTTCCTCTTCTGACAGAGCTTCCCTGATCATCTTATCGATCTCTTCCATTTCTTTTTTCATGATATTTATTTTAATAGGGTTTTCAATTTTTCACGAGCGTGGTAAAGCCTTGATTTCACTGTACCGGCAGATATATTCAGGATTTCGGATATTTCCTTCAGCGTATATTCCTGAAGGTAAAAAAGCCGCAACACCATTTGATGTTCCGTGCTAAGTTCTTTGATCGCCGACCTGAGTTTTAATCTCAATTCTGCGTTCTGGTGTTTCCCGTTCTCCGAGGATCCGGAAGCTCCGGTCTTCCGAATCTCTGTTTCCCTACCCAGTTCTTTTTGACGTTTTCTCAGCATGTCCAGCGACCTTCTTGTAACTATGGTCATCATCCAGCTGCCAAATCTGTTAGGGTCCCTGAGCTTTCGTATTTTCCCCATGGCCTTGATCCAACTATCCTGAACGATGTCCTTTGCCAGGTCTGAATCACGGGTATACCAGTATGCCTGACTGATCAGGCGTTTCTGGTGGCGTTTTATCAGAATATCGAGGGCTTTGTGATCGCCTTTCTGGAATTTCAGCACCAGCAGACCGTCGTAAATACTTTCGAGTTTTTCCATGGGTTACTTAATAGACGGACATATCGATAAAAGGTTCAAAATGGAAATGTCATACTTAAAAATAAGCGAAAGAATTGGTCCTTGATTAAACCAGGGGTTTAGTACTTTTGCCTCATGCGAAAAAGGAATACGAGACAGGTCTTTGAACAGATAGAGGTCCTGGATGCGGGTTCTCGGGGTAAGGCCGTGGCCAAAGCGCCGGATGGCAGGGTCATCTTCCTTCAAAATGCCGTTCCGGGCGATGTGGTGACAGTTCAGACCACCAAAAAGAGGAAGGCCTATTTTGAAGGAGTCGCCACGCACTTTCACCGGCTTTCCGAGAGGCGTACAGAGCCAAAATGCAAACATTTTGAAGTATGCGGGGGTTGCAAGTGGCAGCATATGGGATACGAAAGTCAGCTGTTTTACAAGCAGCGGGAGGTGGATAACAACCTGAAGCGGATAGGCCACCTCCAATTTCCTGAGATCCTGCCCATCCTGGGGTCTGAGGAACAATTCTTTTACAGGAATAAGATGGAATTTTCCTTTTCCGACTCCCGTTGGCTCTATGCCCATGAGCTGGAGAAGAAGGAGCCGATCTCAGATAAGAATGCCCTGGGCCTCCATATCCCCGGCATGTGGGATAAGGTACTCGATCTGGAAGAATGCCATCTCCAGGCCGATCCCTCAAATGAGATCCGGCTTGAGATCAGGAGATTTGCCACGGAACAGCAACTTCCTTTTTTTAACCCCAGGACACAGGAAGGGCTCCTGAGGACCTTGATGATCCGAACGAGTTCCACCGGAGAGCTCATGGTCCTGATTCAATTTGCCAGGGAAGATATGCAGACAAGAAACCTGTTGCTCGACCATATTGCAAATACATTCCCGGCGATCACTTCCCTGCTATACGTGATCAACACCAAGAAGAATGACACGCTATACGACCAGGAAATACATTGCCACAAAGGGAGGGACCATATTTGGGAGTCCATGGAAGGGCTCAGGTTCAGGATCGATGCAAAATCCTTCTATCAGACCAATTCAGCTCAGGCCTTTGTACTCTACAAAGTAGTCAGAGATTTTGCCGGTCTGTCGGGGAACGAACTGGTATATGATCTTTACACAGGAACAGGAACCATCGCCCAATTTGTTGCCGCAAATGCCCGAAAAGTGATCGGGATCGAGATCGTGCCCGAGGCGATTGTCTCGGCGAGGATCAACGCTGAAATCAACGGTATCCGCAACACGGAATTCGTTACAGGCGATATGAAGCAGGTCCTGGACCAATCCATTGTAAAGCAATTCGGCATTCCCGATGTGTTGATCACGGACCCACCCAGGGAAGGGATGCACAAGGAGGTCATCGATCAGATCCTCGAAATGGGACCCGAAAAAATCGTGTATGTAAGCTGCAATAGTGCGACACAGGCACGGGATTTGGGCATGATGGACGAGTACTATAAAATAGTTAAAGTACAGCCTGTGGATATGTTCCCTCAGACCCATCACGTAGAAAATGTCGTACTTTTGGAAAAACGCAGTATCCGGAATGAACAGTGAATACAGGCTCCCTAACCTACTTTCTCTCAGGAAGAAATTTTCAGTAGTATCCTTGTTTGCGGTCCTTTTCTTCTCTCTTACGGTTTCGTGTGAAAAGGATGATATATGTGTGGAAGGTGATACGCCCCAGCTCGTGATCAGGTTTTACGATGCAACGGACACGACAGTCCTTAAATCTGTTGCCAGCCTGAGGGTCATCGGAATTGGAAATGGGGCGCCTGTCAATACATTTACAGACAGGTCTTCCCGGGATTCGGTAGCCCTTCCCCTGCGAATCAATCAGGGTACGGATTTCCTCTTTATTAGGAATTCAGCCGGAGATGAAGGTGCCGAGACCGGAAACACAGACACCTTGCAGTTCAGCTATATCACGGAGGAAGTTTTCGTTTCCAGGGCCTGTGGCTTTGTCGCCAATTTCAATATGCTACAGGATAGCCTGGTGCCTGATTCCGACAACTGGATACAGGGGATCTCTATTGTAAACCCATCTGTTAACTCACAGCTTGAAGCACATGTTAAGATATTTCATTAGTGGTTTACTCTTATGGGGTTCCCTCCTTCATGGGCAATCCGGGCCGATCGACCTGAGATCGAAAGACACCACAAAGTACAGTCAGCCCTATGGACTAAGGGCAGGCATCGACCTGAGCAGGCCAGCCCTCTCTTTTTTCAATGAGGATTACACGGGGCTGGAGATCGTGGCAGATTACCGACTCACCCAGCGCCTTTATCTGGCAGGGGAACTTGGGAATGAACAAAAGACCAATCAGGAGGAGCTTTCGAACTTTGACATATCTGATCCGACTCCCCTCTACAATTACACCACCTCGGGAAGCTACATCAAGTTGGGAGTGGATTACAATACCTATGAGAACTGGTACGGGATGAACAATTCCATATTCATCGGTGGGCGATACGCCTTCAGTACCTTTAACCAAACCGTGAATTCAGCTTTCCTGTACGACAGCAACCGTTACTGGGTACCCGGTGCTTTCGCTCCCGGCAACAACAACGGTGTGGAGTACGGCGGACTCAACGCGAGCTGGCTTGAATTCCTGGTCGGGATCAAGGCAGAACTTTTTGCCAACTTCTACCTGGGGGCCAGTGTGAGGCTGGGCTTCCTCATCAGCAACAAAGAAGCGGATGAATTTCCCAATCTTTGGATCCCCGGGTTCAACAAGGTCACGGACGGAAGTAATTTCGGGGTGGGCTACAATTACAGCATCACGTATTTCTTGCCGCTGTACCGCAAAGCCAAAGAATCCAGGGTGGAAACAAATGCGGGAAAATGATCCTCTGAGCTTCAGAACGCCCAGTTCCCACTACTCGCTGGCAGGAATATTGTGTTTTGCCTTTTTACTGCCTTCGTAAATAGCATATTTGACCAACCGCGACTCGAGGTGGCTGTTGTATACCTTTATTTTTCGGGAGGGCCTTAATCCTACGTACTTAAGCGCTTCCAGATTAGAGGTGATCAGCCAGGCGTCTGTACCGGGGTACCCACGTTTCAGCGTATTTCCCAAATGGGTGTAAAACTCCTCCATTTCTATGGGAAGCCGTTCCCCGTATGGGGGATTAAAAAGCATATGCAATCGCCTGTCCGAATCTTTTTGAGAGAGGAAGAAGTTTTTCTGCTCGATCTGGATGTAATCAGACAGGTTGGCATTGGCCACATTATCCTTGGCCTTTTGAACGGCGGAAGGCGCCTTGTCATAGCCTGAGATCCGAAAATGAAAGTCCCGGACCTTGTTGAGACAACTCGACAGGATCTTTTCGTAAAGGGAGGGGTCAAAATCCTGCCA
>JBFKPJ010000096.1:0-10385 GCA_041628355.1 Muriicola sp.
AATGCTATATCATCTACCTGGATGATCAGGGAGAGACCAGGGAATTTTTTACCCCTGGGTTCAAAGCCCGCCTGCAGACGCCGAAATAGGGGTCAACGCACCATCACTGCCGTCTGAAGCTTTTCCGCGTCCGGCAACTGGACCTCCAGATAATATACGCCAGAGGGTAACTTTGGCAGGTAGAAAGGACGCTGGTTATTTCCTTTCTTCGCCTCGAATTGCCCGGCATCAATAAACTGACCATTGCTGTTGGATAATCTCCAGCTGGCGTTGCCATCCCGGGGGCTGACAAACCCGATTTCGGACTGGGGGGCTAACGGATTGGGGAAAACACGCAGGGGAGATTCCGGACTACCTTCAAACACGGTACGCGCATCCTGTCTGGGAAGTTGCTTTGAAAATCTCATTTTCTTTAATTCTAAACGGATATCCTGCGGATTTTGCGCTTTGTTTTCCAGGACGAAAACCACCATGTTGATCTCATTGAGCCATTCCCTGTCTCCTTCGAATGTGTCCAATACTAAAGTATGGGTCTGTGTGCCGGGCATGACGAAAATCTTCGTTCTAAGCTGCTCTTCCCAGGCAAGGCCGGGTTGAGTAAGCACAACTTCCAACTCCCGGGCGTGTTCGAACTGTGTTTCAAAAATCAGGGTTTTGTAGGACGTGAGGCTTACTTCCTTAAAAGTATTATTCAGAGCACGGTACCAAGCATATTTCCGATTCATTTGTCCGCTGATCTGGACACCCCTTTCAATAAACCAATCTTCATCATTCTTGTTCTGATAATCCTGGAACACCATGAATTGGGCATTTTCCTTGTTTGGGTCAAGGTCCATCGCCCATATACCATCTGCGAAAAAAACGGTATCCGCAGGTGCATCCGGCTTTCCCCAAAGGGTAATGCCCAGGCTGTATACCGCTTCCGTATCAATTTCAAGTACTTCTACCGGATTCCTGGACAGGGTGATATCCCATTCAAATGGCTCTTCTCTTCCTCCTTCCACCCGCTGCAATACCCCCGAGATCGATATGCTTTTTTCTCCGAAGGGATTTGCTACCTCAAGTTCGAGCACGTGATTACGGTAGGTAGACTGGCGTATATAAACCGGGGGAACCGCACCTGTCCTGAAAAGAGCAGGCAGGGCTGTGGTCTGTTTTAACAGGTTTAAAATCCCGTTTACGAGTTGTCTCAGGATTTTTGTGTTGGCAGCCCAGACCTGGAAGTTCAGGTAATTGTCTGCCTCCGGGTATTCGTAGATATTCCAGTGACTTTCAATGACCAGGTTCCTGTCTTGCTCCATTCGGACGGAAAAACTACAACTGTATTCTACCCTTCCGTCCTTATGGCTGAGTTTGTCGACCAGCATGGGATGCACCCCATCCAGGGCAACGGACCATATCTCTTCCACCCGGGTTTCTCCCACCCGGTCACAGACGGCTTTGGTATGTTCGTAAACGCCATCCCTGGTTCGTGTACCCAGTATGGCAGCTACGGCCTGATTGTCCTGGAAATAATCCACGGAAAGGCTGCGGGTTGCGTTGGTAAGCTGAGGCAGGTCTTCCGGCGTGCTTACGTAGGGTACGGTTCCCGGAAGCACATCCAATGGGATAATCGCTTCCAGTACTGGCAAGCCATGGGTTTTTCCAGACCTGTATACTATCCTTTTACCCTCGGATATTTGGTTTTCCGGCCGGTTGATTTTTGCAGAGGTCCCTTCCTGCTGACTCCTGAGATATTGTCTTTTTGCTATATGTTCCAGCAGGCGGCTGTTGCTTTCCAGACCTCCGTCATTGCCGCTGCTCGTACTCGTGTACTCACAACTGCTCAGTGCGGCACACTCGAAATCGTCACAATCCGTCAGGCCATTCCCATCGTTATCCACCCCATCACTGCATCGGGAGAGCGTATTTTCCTCTCCAAGTACGACCGGGGTTTCCACGGCAATCGACAAATATTCCGGAATACTGTTGTAGTCCCCGCATTTTCCAGAGGGAATCAATGCGTTACAACGTGTCTCCCCCTGAAGCTGGTCACAGGTTTTGGGGGAAACATTCCAACCTATCCAGATCTCCTCGAGAAATATTTCCGATTCACAATAGAATGAAATTTCCATGGGCAGAACCCTTATGGCCTTTTCCTGGGGAAGCAGATCGGAAAAACATCCGGAAACCGTCGTCCGCACACCATCGATATTCAGTGTCGCAGTCAACATAGGCGTATATCGGTCAGATCCTGTAGTATTTTCCAGTGAAAATGCCACATAGGCAGTCAGGGCTTCCCCTGAATCTCCAAGACAGGTCTCCATTGAGGTTCCATCCACATCAGAAGCCAGGTAGGGATCCGATATAATGACATCCTTCGCGCTGCAGGCGTACCCACAATCACGGGGATCTATGGATAGTTCTTGAGCATGCAGTATACCCGAAGGCAGCAGTCCAAATAAGAGCAAGGCTATTGTATAGAGTACAGGTGTCAGCTTGTACGAACGTGATGAGGCCATGATTCAGTTAAGTAAGGAAGGTCAAAAGTAGTGAGGGAAGGCCGTTGTATTTTTGCGTACAGCCCCATTGCCATCAAGGTGTCGGCGAAAGACGAATATCAGTCGTTAGTTGGTTTTGCGACCTTAGGAATGATCTCCCCATTGGCCAGTCGGTACCGGTCGATATCGGCTTTGGGCATCCCCCCTGTAAGATCTACTTTTTCCACCTCGAAACCTGCTGACCGGAGTTTGTCAAAATAATCGATCCCGTAAATCCTCACATGGTCGTATTGTCCGAAGATCCGGGCCCGTTCCTTTTTGTCTGTGATCGTATCGTCCTCAAAAGTGGTTGGTCGTTTCAGGTCCTGTGGAACCTGGAATACGCCCCAGCCCCCGGGTTTCATGACGCGATACAGCTCCTGCATGGCTTTATGGTCGTCCGGGATATGCTCCAGGACGTGGTTGCACAGGATCACGTCAAAACTTCCGTCCTCAAAGGGGAGGTCGCAGATGTCTGCTTTCACATCGGCCAGGGGGGAGTTGAGATCAGTAGTGGTGTATGCTATATTTTTGAGCTTCCTGAATCGTTTGTAGAAGGCCTGCTCCGGGGCGAAGTGAAGGACCTTATAAGGCTTGCTGAAAAATTCGGTTTCCCGGACGAGGTACAGCCAGAGCAGTCTGTGCCTTTCCAGAGACAAGGTGGATGGTGATAGCACATTCTCACGAGGGTTTTCATATCCGTACGGGAGGAATTTCCTGAAACTCTTTCCGTCTATCGGGTCCGTATACCTGTTGCCCCTGAGCCAGAGGGCAAACAGGGGTCTAGCCAAATAGCTCAGGCGGATGAGCAAAGGGCGTGGAAATATTTTCAGGATAAGAGCAAAGACCTTTTTCACCCTGGTGGATTAACCTTGTAGTTTGGTCGCCCTGTAGGGTTCCTCCTCATCACTTTGGATCCCAAGGGCGTCATAGATATACTGGAAGGTGGAGAGGAGCTCCGGTTTTCCGTTGACCAGGGCCACGTCATGCTCAAAATGGGCACTGGGTTTTCCGTCTGCCGTGAGGATCGTCCAGCCATCCCTCAGTTGTTTGATTCTTCTTGTACCCATATTCACCATGGGTTCAATGGCGATCACCATCCCTTCCACGAACTTTTTCCCTCTCCCGCGTTTCCCGTAATTCGGGATTTCCGGGGCTTCGTGCAGTTTCCTGCCCAATCCGTGCCCTACCAGTTCACGGACGATCCCATAACCCTGGGCCTCGCAGTGCTGCTGAATGGCAAAGGCAATATCGCCCACCCGGTTTCCCATCCGGAATTGTTCTATCCCCTTGTAGAGGGATTCCTTGGTAACCCGAAGTAATTTCCTGGTCTCCTCATTCACTTCACCCACTTCGAAGGTATAGGCATGGTCTCCGTAGAATCCGTTCTTCAATGAACCGCAATCCACTGAAAGGATATCCCCTTCTTTTAGGGGCTCATTGTTGGGGATCCCATGGACTACCTGGGCATTGGGACTCAGGTTCAGGGTATTGGGGAAATCGTACATCCCGAGGAATCCGGGTTCTGCTCCGTGGTCCCGGATAAATTCTTCTGCGAGTTTATCCAGGTAGAGGCCGGTCACTCCGGGTTTGATCTCCCCGGCCAGCATACCCAGTGTTTTTGAGACGATCAGCGCGCTCTCACGCATCATTTCGATTTCTTCCGCAGTCTTTACCTGGATCATTATCGATTACTTCCTCTGATTGTTATACAAGTGATTTTTGGGTCATGGCCTCCGGTTGTTCGATCCCCATCATGCGAAGGATAGTAGGGGCTATATCGCCCAGCACACCCTCCTTTACCTCTTTGATATCCTCGTCCACCACGATGAGCGGGACCGGGTTGGTGGTGTGGGCCGTGTTTGGGCTGCCATCGGGGTTGATCATGGTATCGCAGTTACCGTGATCTGCGATGATCAGGGTGCTATATCCGTGTTTCAGGCCTTCTGTGACCACAGCCTCTGCGCAGCTGTCCACGGTTTCCACCGCCTTGATCGCGGCTTCCATGATCCCGGTATGGCCCACCATGTCCGGATTTGCAAAGTTGAGGCATACAAAATCCGCTTCCTCCTGCCGTAATTCCTGTACAATGGCATCCCTAACCTCGTACGCGCTCATCTCAGGCTTAAGGTCATATGTTGCCACTTTGGGGGATGGGCACATGATCCTTTTTTCCCCTTCAAAGGGTTCTTCCCTCCCCCCGTTAAAGAAGAAGGTGACATGTGGATATTTTTCGGTTTCCGCAATGCGGATCTGTTTCTTTCCGGCTTTGGCAAGGACCTCCCCCAAAGTATCGCGCAGATTCTCCTTGCCATAGACCACCTTGATGTTTTGAAAGGTATCGTCGTAGTTGGTCATGGTGACATAATAGAGCTTCAGTTTCTTCATTCCCTGCTCCGGATGGTCTTTTTGCGATAATACCTCCGTGAGCTCCCTTCCCCTGTCTGTCCTGAAATTGAAGAAGATCACCACGTCATCTTCCTTTAGGGTTGCCAGGGCATTTCCATCTTCACCGGTCACTGCGATAGGTTTTAAGAACTCATCGGTAACCCCCTGGTCATAGCTTTTCTGGATCGCGGCCAGCACATCCGTGGTCTTCTCCCCGTTCCCGTGCACGATCAGGTCGTAAGCCAGTTTGATCCTCTCCCATCGCTTATCCCGGTCCATGGCATAATACCGCCCAATGACGCTGGCCAGTTTTGCCTTTTTATCCCCGAAAAAAGCGAGGAGATCCTGCATAAATCCCTTGCCGCTCTTAGGGTCTACATCCCTTCCGTCCGTAAAAGCGTGCACATATACATCACGGAGGCCAAATTCTTCTGCAGCAGTGACCAGACCTTTAAGGTGATCTATATGGCTGTGGACGCCCCCATCGCTAACGAGCCCCAGGAGATGTACTTTTTTACCGTTCTCCCGTGCATATGTAAAAGCTTCCCTGATCACCGGTTCATCCTTCATCCTATTTTCCTGTACAGCCTTGTTGATCTTGGCCAGGTCCTGGTACACGATCCTTCCTGCACCCAGATTCATATGGCCAACTTCGCTGTTGCCCATCTGCCCTTCAGGCAGACCTACGTTCATTCCATCCGTCAGCAGGATGCTGTTGGGGTACTTTTTATAGAGAGAACTGACAAAGGGAGTACGGGCCTGGTCTATGGCAGATACCTTCGGATCAGGAGATTTTCCCCAGCCGTCCAGGATCATCAATATGACTTTCTTATGCGTTTCCATGGATGTGATTCGAAATAACCCCCAAAAATAGCACGATTATACGGGCTATGCCACTTCTGGACACCCTTTTTATTAAATACCTTTAGCATGCCGGAAATTATTAGGGGATTTCCCAAAGCGGAAAGCCCCGGCTTTGGCCGGGGTCCCTGAAAGTAAGTGTGAGCCCTTAGTGTTCTCGTAAAAGGGTCCTAGAATTCGAAACCTGTAAAGGCCCGGTAGAAGAATGCGTAGAATGCCATCAAGAGCATGACCGCACAAAATGCAGAATACACTTTGAGCAGTATGACTACGTATTCTGGTTTACAATCATCGAAGGCCTGCAGGTAAAGGTGTTTAAAGTGTGTCAGTGTTCCCATATAGTCTTAGTGTTCTCAGAGCTATAAGGGTTAAATCAGGGGCAAATAAAACGACTTGGGAGGATTTCAAATATAAACAAAAAAAGATATCATCCTAATTTTGGCAGATGATTAACGCAAATTATCCGCCCTGGTACTTTTTGATCGATTGCCGTATCCTGGCGATCCTGTTGTCCGGGTCGGGATGGGTACTCTGGAATTCCGGTACCCGGTTCGGTCCGGCAGCTGTTTTCAGGATCTCCATCACCTCGATCATCTGGTCGGGAGGATATCCGGACCTGATCATGAGAAGGACCCCGAGGTCGTCGCTCTCGAGTTCATCTCCCCTGCCGTTTTTCAAAAGGGTATTCTGGCCAATGGCACCGACAATATTCCCGGCATCGGCCCCTACCTGCGCGCCCATACTGATGGTCTGCCAGTAGGTGCTTTCCGCGATGCGTTCTGCAGAGTGTCTTCCTATGACGTGCCCTATCTCATGCCCGAGGACACCGGCCAGTTGGGCTTCGTTGAGTTTCGAGAAGAGGGCATAGGTAATAAAGATCTGCCCTCCGGGCAGGGCGAAGGCATTGATCGTATTTTCATCTGCCAGCAGATGGAATTCGTATTCATAAGGGGTCTCCCTGGCAATGCTTTTTTCCACTAGTTTCTTCCCTACTGCGTCTACATAGGCCTGCATGCGATCGTCCGGGTATAGTCCGCCGTATTGCTGCGCAATTTGGGGTGTGCTTTGCAGACCGATGGCGATCTCCTGGTCTGCGGTCATGTTGATGTGCTGTACCCTGCCCGTATAGGGATTCTTTTCCTTGTTGTTGCAACGCTGAACCATGGCAAAGGCGACGATGGCCAGGCCGATAAAGATCCGAAGTTTCCAATTTGCTCGTCTCATGGCAGTTCAGTTGGGAATAACGGATTACAGGAGGGTCTGGTTGATGCCGAGGATGTTATCCCGAATATACGTTCTGATGAATCCAGTGGTCAGGAATTCACTTCCCAAAAAGTCTTCTTCCACCAGGAGTTGTAAGATGTTCTTTTTCCGAAAGACCTCCAGCATCGGAACGGAGAGCGGGGCGTAGCTGTAATGCCAGGGTTCGTATTTGAATCCCCGGCGCTTGGGCTCTTTGGTGTACACCAGATAAAAGCCATATTCGCTCGCGTGTTCGTCCATCCAGGCCTTCAGGTCGGCATACGGACCACCTTCTTCGAATTTGGAGGCCACCAGGACGTCTCCCTCCGTGGGCTTGCTCCCGTCTATGATATCCACATCCGTCCCCCAGTGGTGTCTGCTGGTCCCCGGGATGGTGGAATACTCGATGATCTTATCTATGGCTTCGAGGGGCTCCATACCTTCATCCTCCGTGTATTGCAGGTACTTGCGTTCAAAAATGGCTAGCTGCCGGTCAAAACTGCGGAAGCTGGATACGATCTTTATGTCTATACCGTCCTGGTAGGCCGCTTTTTTCATGGCCAGAAAGGCGTCGTGGGCTTCCTTTCTCAGGTTGATGTCCTTTCCGAAGAGTTCGATATCTGCCTTGCCCATCAACTCCTCAATAGAATATTTATCGTCCTGTGCGAAGGCTGTTGTCAGACTGAGGAAGAAGAATAGAATGCTCAGCCCGGATGTCAAGAATGGTCGAATTTTTCTCATAGAGTTGGATTAAAATTGGGGAATAGCTGTTCCTCTTCCCGTTTTTCGATCCCTAAATTAAGACAATTTCGACAGTTTTGCTCTGCTTCACTAAGGTATTCCAAAAGAGCAGAAGGTGGTGCCGGAAGAGAATGCAATCCAAATAAGGTGTTCTTGCCGACCTAATTGGAGATATAGAGGTACCCCTGGTGTTTCTGCCTCAGGTCGTGCATGGTCAGGATATAGAAATAGATGCCTGAAGCCAGGCCCTTGCCTCGGGTAAGGGCGGATTCCCTGTTCGATTGCCCGTTAAACTCATTCCTGTAGTTGGTCTTGGAATACACCAGCACCCCATAACGGTCAAAGATCTCCAGCAGGTTGTTGGGGGATTGTGCGATGCCTTCCAGTTCCAGGATGTCATTGGTCCCATCTCCGTTTGGGGTCATAAAGTAGTTGTCGAGCTCAACGGTGTCATAGGTCTCCAACCGGTCATCATTTCCTCCCAGGGTCAGGATCTCATAATCGCTGGGCAGGAAGAGGTCTGAGGTCACGGATCCGTAGGCCATTCCGCCCTCCACGGCAGTATTGCCGAGATTGACCCATTGATTTTCAGACTTGCTCCATCCAACCACCTTCAGGTCGCTCAGGTATTCTCCAAGGGAGCGCACATCACTGTACATATCCCAGGTAAGGGTCACTTTTGACGGAACATCCCCTTCCAGGCGCCAAAATTCCTTATTGCTCACGGAAATGTACTCAGTAGCTCTTTTTCCTGTCTCAAAGGCCTGGTTGAGGGTTTTTGAATCGTTTGGGTCTTCGAAGAAATAGGCACATTTGGCCATCGCATTGACAGCCACGGACTGGATCATCAGGGGCCTGATGCGATCATCGTTCCCAACCGGGAAGACAAAGGATTCCTTGTTGGTCACCGCCCCGTACCCGTCGATCTTGGATACGCTGCTCTCCCCTATATAGAAGGCGTCATCCATAAAATTGGAGAAGACAGCGGTGCCCGACTTGGCCGTGCGGATATCGCCGGTAACCAGGTTTACATTATTGTGCACATCAATAGCAGTCTGAAGGACCAGTCCGGCAGGAACATCCACTTCGGTGTCATATAGGACGGGGGTAAAGGCACCAGAGACGGTAAGAGGGTTTTCATTCCCGTAGAACCCAACCAGTCCGGTTAACTGCTCAAAACTGCCATCATTTACTACATCCATGTGGAAACCTACCTCCGCATTGTGGTGGATCTGGATCGTCCCAAAATTATGCACCGCTTCCTGGGCGTGAAGCCGCACAATTAAAAACAGGAATATGAGATAACAGCGATAGTTCATTTCGATCTTTAGTCTTACAGCACATTGATCAGTTGCCAGTTGGCCCCGTCACTTTGCAGCCACAGGGTCCGTTCCTTGTCGATCTTGGTTTGCGGATCACCCCTCTTGTCCAGGTAGCTGATGCTGGTGGCATTATCTCCGTTCGCGGTATTTTTAAGGACGTAGATCCTGCCCGGGCAGGTATTCGCTGCGGGCAGGTTGATCGTCAGGTCTTTTACGGTCATGATAAGGGTAAAGTCATCAATTCCCAGGCTGGTATTTACGGCTGTAGAGCGAATAGGAGAAGAGAAAGAGCCAGCCACACCGAGCCTTGATGTGGGTGTGGTGGTCCCGATCCCGACATTGCCGTTGGTAAAACCCAGATTCTGACTATTCATGTTGTAATTGCGGGTCTCTGCATCCTGAGTTAAATTGTCCGTGGCCAGGTTGGTATCGATCAGGGGGGTCAGGTTAACTGTGTTGCCGCCTGCTCCGGAAATGCTCAACTGAGTGCCTGAGAGAGAAAGGGTTTGGATTTCGTTGGTAGAATCGGTGTCCTGATCTGCAGCCACATGGGCGGCTATATCACTTGCATTTGTAGCAATATCGGAGGCGTTAGTGGAAATGCCTGCAGTATTGGTTGCGATATCAGCGCTATTCTGGGTCACATCGGCCTGCAGATTTGTGATGTCATTTTCGTTGGTCGCAATTTTTCCGGTATTGGTCGCAATGTCAGCGCTATTGGTCGCAATGGCGGAAGCATTTGCAGCGATGTTTGCGACATTTGAAGCAATATCAGAGGTGTTCTGCGCAACATCGGCCTGAAGCTGAGAATCGTTATAGGCCAGGGAGCTGAGGTCGGCCGACTTGCCCCCTCCTGCATCGGTCACGGTCAGGATGCTGCCATCGAATGAAACAGAGGAATTATACTCGTTGGTTGGGTCCGAATCAGCGTCCTCCACATTCAATGCAATGCTGTTGCCACCACTAATGCTGATATTCCCTGGAATACCATTCGTAGCCAGGGTCTGATCATCCGTGGCGGGATCTCCCTGGGGTCCTTGGGGGCCCGCTGGTCCCATAGGTCCTTGAGGTCCCATCGGTCCAGGATCACCCTGTATTCCTTGTGGTCCTTGCGGCCCTGTTGCGCCATCGGCACCATCAACTCCGGCAGGTCCTTGCGGTCCTGCTGGTCCGACTGGCCCTTGCGGTCCCGGATCTCCCTGGGGTCCCTGAGCGCCATCGGCACCGTCTGCTCCAGCAGGTCCTTGCGGTCCCGGATCTCCTTGTATTCCTTGTGGCCCTTGCGGACCGGGATCTCCTTGGGGTCCCTGGG
>JBFKPJ010000097.1:0-10076 GCA_041628355.1 Muriicola sp.
ATAGGTAGTTTGTTTACCATTATGATGTCTATGACCGCAGATGTCATAGATATTGATGAGCTGAATTCCGGGAAACGAAGAGAAGGAATTTTTGGGGCAATATACTGGTGGATGGTCAAAGTTGGTTTTGCCATTGCCGGGGCGCTCAGCGGACTTATTATTGCCCTTGTTGGCTTTAATCCGGACCTCCCTACCACCGAGCAACAATCTGCCGTAGACGGGTTACTGGCATTCTTTTGCTTCTTCCCTATGGCGGGTACGATCGTCGCCATGCTCGTCATGAGGAAGTACGACGTGACCGAGGCGCGGGCCAATGAGATCAGGGCTGAGATTGAAAGGAGGAAAGAGCCCAGGAGTTCTTCATCCTATTACGAAGGGGACAAACTTTCCGCCTTTGATTCGCTCAACCTGGAAGTGGACAGCAGCACCGATATGGATCTTGCTTCCAAGTCTGACATTGAGATCCGAAAGTTATTCCTGAGGACCCTGGAGAAGGGTATTCACGGGATGTGTTTCAGTCCGTACCTCGAAGGACAGGACATTGGGGATATCCTCTCGGAATCCCAGATCCGTACCCGGATGGAGGTGGTGAAACCCTACACCCAGTGGGTGCGATCCTTCTCTTGTACAGAAGGCAATGAATACATTGCCAGGGTGGCCAGGGAAAATGGCCTCAAGACCATAGTGGGTGCCTGGATCAGCAATGACAGGGAAAAGAATGAGAGGGAAATACAAAGCCTGATAGAACTGGCCAGGGCGGGTTACGTCGATATTGCAGCGGTCGGGAATGAGGTCCTGCTCAGAAAGGAATTGTCTGAAGAGGAAGTCCTGGGATATATCCAAAAGGTCAAAAAGGCCCTGCCCGATATTCCCGTGGGATATGTAGACACCTATTTCAGGTTCTATGAGAGTCCCAGACTGGCAGATGCGTGCGACGTGATCCTGGCAAACTGTTATCCTTTCTGGGAGGGATGTGCCGTGGAGGAGGCATCCACCTACCTGAAAAAAATGCACGCCCTGGCGAAACACGCGGCTAAAGGGAAACCGGTCATCATTACGGAAACGGGCTGGCCCGACAACGGGCAAAATGTCCGGGAAGCTGTGCCTACTCCCTTAAACGCCATGAAATATTTTATCAACATCCACGCCTGGAGCGAGAAATATCAAACAGAATTATTCTACTTTTCCTCCTTCGATGAAGACTGGAAAATGCATCACGAAGGGGATGTGGGTGCCAGTTGGGGAATATGGGATAAAAATGAACATTTGAAATACAGTTAATTCATATAATATGTCGACCAGAAACATTTCAAACAGAAAAGAGAAGTACCTGGCCCTGGCGGCCCTGGATTATGAAGGTAAATCGACTAAACAACTCAAAAACCTAAGCAAGAACGTCCTCGACCAGGGTATGCACGGTTTCTGTTTCAGTCCCTACCTGGAAGGTCAGAAACCTGGAGACCAGATCTCAGAAGAACAGATCCGCCGGAGGATGGAGATCATCAGTCCGTATACCCAGTGGATACGATCATTTTCCTGTACCGAAGGCAATGAGTTGATTCCCAAAATTGCCAGGGAATTCGGTATCAAGACCATGGTGGGAGCATGGCTTGGGGATGATCCGGAGATCAATGCACAGGAGGTGGAAAACCTCATTCAACTGGCCAATGAAGGATATGTGGATATCGCTGCCGTAGGCAATGAGGTGATGTTGAGGGGAGATATTACTGAAGATGAACTGATCGAGAAAATAGAGCAGGTTAAAAAGGCAGTCCCCTCGGATATCCCGGTGGGTTACGTGGATGCTTACTACGAGTTTGCCGAAAAGCCGAGAATCACAGAGGCATGTGATGTGGTCCTGGCCAATTGTTATCCTTTCTGGGAAGGGTGTGATCTGGATTACTCCCTCCTGTATATGAAGGATATGTACCGAAGGGCTATCAATGCTGCCCAGGGGAAAAAGGTCATTATCTCAGAAACAGGCTGGCCTTTTCAGGGAACGAACCTCGAAGGCGCCTATCCATCTTATGAAAACGCCCTTAAATACTTTATGAATACCCAGAAATGGGCGGCAGAAGAAGACATTGAAATATTCTACTTCTCTTCTTTTGACGAGTCATGGAAGGTAGGGGCAGAAGGTGACGTAGGTGCATTCTGGGGGTTGTGGGACAAGGATGAGCAACTCAAATTTTAAATGGGGTTTACTCTGAACCTTATACCTGTACATTCTCATAAAAGGCCGGAGCCAGTAGCCGGTCTTTTTAACTATATTTATCTTCCTTGTACTTTTGGAAAGATGGGCAGGGATCAGAGCGATACGAACTTAAACATTAGAAAATGAACCAGCCAGCCAC
The DNA here is from genome assembly GCA_041628355.1 of Muriicola sp. Classification (GTDB taxonomy): domain Bacteria; phylum Bacteroidota; class Bacteroidia; order Flavobacteriales; family Flavobacteriaceae; genus Muriicola. Next base: position 2,355 of record JBFKPJ010000097.1, read on the forward strand.
CGTAGTTAAGATGAACAAATCCTACACCATCCTTATCAGCCTGATCGTGGCATTAGGAGGGTTTTTGCTCGGGTTCGACAGCGCTGTGATCTCCGGCGCCGTCAGGGGCATCACCGTGTATTTTGAGATGACCGAATGGATGCTCGGTTTTTCTGTGGGCTGTGTGGTATTTGGTGCTATGGCCGGGAACCTGCTGGCAGGTCCGGTTGCGGACAGGTTCGGGAGGAAGAACACCCTGATCGTCGTGGCCGCATTGTTTACCATTTCTGCTAGCTGGTCTGCGCTGGCAACTGGATATACGGAATTCATCATCGCCCGTATCATCGGGGGCGTGGGAATCGGGGGTGCCATTCTCATAGCTCCCGTATATATTGCCGAGATCGCCCCTCCTAAATTAAGGGGCAGCCTGGTCTCCTTTAACCAGCTGAACATAGTGATCGGTATCTCTGTCGCCTATTTCTCCAACTATTTCCTCGTGAATGTAGGGGAAGAAAGCTGGAGGTGGATGCTGGGGGTGGAAGCCATCCCTGCGCTCATCTACTTTATCAGTCTGTGGACGGTGCCTAAAAGCCCCAGATGGCTTATCCAGAAGCTGAACAAGGTGGAACTGGCCCGGAAGATCCTTAAAAGGATAGGGGGAGAGGAGTATGCGGAAGCCACGATTCAGGAGATCCAGAGGGGGATCGACAAGAAAGAGGAAAAAGGGAAACTCAGGGATATCCTGGACAGCAAATACGCCACTATTATGATCATAGCCCTGGGGATCGCATTTTTCCAGCAGATCACGGGGATCAATGCGATCTTCTATTACGCCCCTACCATTTTTGAGCAAGCCGGGGGTAGTACGGATTCCTCTTTCCTCCAGGCGATTGTAGTGGGACTTACCAACCTGGTCTTTACCCTCGTGGCCATCTGGCTGATAGACCGCCTGGGAAGAAAACCCCTCCTGCTGATCGGCACCACCTGCATGACCATCGCCTTGCTAATGGCCACCTTTGCGTTTAACAATGCCACCTATGATTTTAATAAGGTAACCCTGGAGAAGGTAGGAGACGAGCAGATCAGGACAGCGCTGACCAATCTTGAGGGCCGGTCGTTCGAAGGTCAGGCCGTGCTGTTTACAGCCGTTCAGGAAGAACTCAACGAGGATCAGTTCCTCGATTTCAGGAGAAATCACATCACCAATTTTATACAGATCAATGCTACCCTTGTCCTCATCGCCATCCTCTTGTACGTGGCCTCTTTTGCCATATCCCTGGGTCCGGTGATGTGGACCCTGATCTCGGAGATCTTCCCGAGCAAGATCAAGGGGATCGCGATCTCAGTAGTGGGCTTTTTCAATTCCCTGGTGAGTTTTTCGGTGACGCAGGTATTTCCATGGGAATTATCAAATTTAGGCCCAACCGTAACCTTCGCCCTCTACGCCCTGCTCTCTTTCTGTGCCATCCTTTTTGTCTATAAATTTGTCATTGAGACCAAGGGAAGAACACTGGAAGAAGTTGAAGAGTTACTTATCCGTAAGTGATAATTGGGAAAGAGCAGTTGTAACAGACATATTATAGGAATATGGTTTCCGGGATTCACAACCTCGGAAGCGGCAATACAATAAATCAATAAAGCGAGTAATTAGCAACATGAAGCAAGACATTCACGTAGGAAAATGCACATTGAACTTTAAGGAAAGTGAAGTAGAAGGCAGTTTGGTCGTCCTCGAGGGAGAGACCTATTACAAGATCAGCAACTGTGACGGCATGCGTCCGTTCTTTATGAGCATCGTCAGTGATTCGAATCACTGGATGTTCCTGTCGAGTAATGGCGGGCTTTCGGCTGGGAGGAAGAACAGTGAATACGCCCTGTTTCCCTATTATACCGATGACAAGATCACGGAATCCACAGATTTTACCGGCTGCAAGACCCTCTTGAGGATACGTACAAAGGAAGGAGATACCCTGTGGGAGCCTTTCTCAAAGAGGTATTCCGGGCTGTATCGCATCAAAAGGAATCTCTATAAGAACACCTATGGGAACAAGGTCATTTTCGAGGAGATCAACGAAGACCTGGGGATGGTTTTTAGCTACCAGTGGAATTCAAGTAATTCGTACGGGTTTGTTAGAAAGGCGAGTTTGAAGAATAATTCGGGTTCAGAAGTGGAGGTCAGCTTCCTGGATGGGATGCAGAACATCCTTCCCTATGGGGTTCCCACGGATACCCAGCATAAGTTCAGCAACCTGGTAGACGCCTATAAACGAAGTGAATTGATCCCGGAGGCAGGGATCGGGATCTATGCCCTGAGCGCCATTATCGTTGACAGGGCAGAACCCAGCGAGGCCCTCAAGGCCAACATTGCCTGGTCTCTGGGGGTCCCTAACCCGTCTTACATGGTATCTTCCCTTCAGGTGGAAGCCTTCAGACAGGGTAAGGAGGTACAACAGGAAACTGATGTCAAAGCGGAACGGGGGGCTTATTTTACCCATGGCAGGTCCAGGGTGAAAGCAGATCAGTCCCTGGAATGGATCCTGGTGGCCAATGTCAACCAGAATGCCTCTGATATTGCGGCTATCAAAAAGAAACTGGGGAATCCCGACGCCCTGAAAAAAGAACTCTTTGAGGAAATTTCGGCGGGTACCCGAAGGCTGAAGGTGTTGGCCGGGGCGGCCGATGGTTTCCAATGTACAGGGGATACCCTCCAGACTTCCAGGCACTACGCCAATGTACTTTACAATATCATGAGGGGAGGGATCTTTGATCAGGACTACCGCATAGAGCGCAGGGATTTTACAAAATACCTCCAAAATGCCAACAGGTCCGTGTATAATACGTTTGCTGAACAAATTTCCGGGCTCCCCGAGGTCTTTGATCTTCACGCCCTGAGAGATCTTGCCCAAAAATCGGGTCATCCCGATTTCCGGAGGCTGTGCATTGAATACCTGCCCCTGAAATTCAGCAGGAGGCACGGGGATCCCAGCAGGCCCTGGAACCGGTTCTCCATCAACACCCAGAGTGAGGTTGATGGCTCCAAGATCCTCGATTACCAGGGGAACTGGAGGGATATCTTCCAGAACTGGGAAGCCCTGGCACATTCCTACCCGGATTTTATAGACGGCATGATCCACAAGTTTCTCAACGCCTCCACCTTCGAAGGGTATAACCCGTACAGGGTGACGAAGAGCGGGTTCGACTGGGAAGTGATCGAGCCGGACGATCCCTGGTCCTATATCGGATACTGGGGAGACCACCAGATCATCTACCTCCTGAAATTCCTTGAATTCATTGAGGATTATTACCCCTCCCGCCTGGCAAAATACTGGGATGATTCCCTTTTTGTCTATGCCAACGTACCCTACAGGATCAAGAGTTATTACGATATTGTGGCCGATCCCAAGGATACGATCATCTTCGATCATGAACTCGACGGTGCCATCAATGCGAGAAAGGATGAGATGGGTGCAGACGGTGCCCTGCTTACCGGGCAGGACGGCAACATCGTCCGCGTAAACCTGGTAGAAAAATTATTGGCCACCCTTCTGGCCAAGTGTTCCAATTTTATACCGGAGGCCGGGATCTGGCTGAACACACAACGCCCTGAATGGAACGATGCCAATAATGCCCTCGTCGGCAACGGGGTATCCATGGTGACCCTTTACTACCTGAGAAGGTTCCTGGTCAAATTCCGGGAGATCATCGGGGTGGTCGGGAAGGATGAGGTAGAGATCTCCTCTGAGCTGGCCCAGTTCCTGTCTGCCGTGGTAAGCACCCTGAAACAATACGAATCGGCTTTAGATAGGAGTTTTACGGACAGGGAACGCATGCAGGTGATGGATGGCCTGGGGATGGCGGGCAGTGATTACCGGGAGCAGATCTACAATTCTGGCTATAGCGGGAAAAGAACCAGGATTTCCAAAAAGGAGCTGCTGGATTTCACAGAGACCGTATTGCCGTACCTCGAGCATTCCATCGATGCGAACAAAAGGCAGGACAACCTCTACCATGCGTATAATCTGATCAGCATCACGAGGGAAAAGGGAACTTCTATTGATTATCTCAGCGTGATGCTCGAAGGCCAGGTCGCCGTTCTTAGTGCCGGCTACCTCAAGGCCGAGCAGGTCCTTACCCTGCTTGAAAGCATGAAGAAAAGCGATCTCTATCGCAAGGATCAGTACAGCTATATCCTGTATCCCAACAAGCAACTTCCGGGGTTCATGCAAAAGAATGTAATTCCCGCATCTCGTGTGAAGAGTTCTCAATTGCTCACTAAGCTCATTGAAGCCGGGAATACCAAGGTAGTGCAGAAAGACGTGGATGGGAATTACCATTTCAACGGCAATTTCAACAATGCCAATGACCTGAAACGGGTGCTGGATGAACTCGCTGAAGGAGAACATTCAGGCCTGGCTGAGAAAGAGAGGCAAAAAGTCCTCGATATCTTCGAGGAGGTCTTTGATCACAAATCGTTTACGGGCAGGTCCGGCACCTTCTTTGGATATGAAGGCCTGGGCTCCATCTACTGGCATATGGTTTCCAAACTGCTGCTGGCTGTGCTGGAATGCAGCAGAAGGGCCATGGCAGAGGGAGCTCCGGATAAGGTCGTCAAAGGATTGATGAAGCATTACCACGAGATCAACGAAGGGATCGGGGTGCACAAATCCCCTGTGTTATACGGAGCCTTTCCAACGGATCCGTATTCTCATACCCCTGCCACAAAAGGGGCCCAGCAACCGGGGATGACCGGACAGGTAAAGGAGGATGTCCTTTGCAGGCTGGCCGAACTAGGGGTAAGTGTGCAAAATGGCAAGGTCTCCTTCGGGACCGGACTCCTGGAAAAGGAGGAGATCCTCACAAGAAAAGCCACCTTTGCCTATGTAGACCTGGAAGGAAGGGAAAAGTCCATAGACCTGTCGCCGGGCAGCCTGGCATTTACCTATTGCCAGACTCCGGTGGTGTATAGTTTTGGATCCTCCGAAGGGATAAAGCTCTGCAAGGCAGACGGCTCTTATGAAAATATCCCAGGGCTCAGCCTGGATGTGGAGACCAGCAACAAGATCTTTCATCGCACGGGCGAGATCACGCGGATCGATGTGGCTCTCCGCTCAGACCAGGTGCCTATGTGATGTATGACCGTGACATTTCCTGAATTTACGCATACAGGCTTCCCCTGCTTAATGGGGAAGCTTGTCTTTTAGAAGCCCGTAGACAAAGGTGCCCAGCATGGCCCCGCCGATCACGATCAGCATGCTCAGAACCCCTGTGCCGACAAGGATATACATGGGGCCGGGACAAGCGCCTGCGAGGGCCCAGCCAAATCCGAAGATGGTACCCCCTATCAGATACCTGGCAATGCCTTTGTCTTTCGGGGGAATTTCGATGTTCTTCCCGTCAATACTCTTGAGGTGTGATCTTTTGATCAGCCAGATCCCGATGATCCCCACCAGAACAGCCGAACCAATGATCCCGTACATGTGAAAGGACTGGAACTGGAACATCTCATAGATCCTGTACCAGGATACGGCCTCGGATTTTACCAGTACGATGCCGAAAAAGATTCCTATCAATAAGAATTTCAGTGATTTCATGCGCTAAAGATTAAAGGGAATAAAACATGGATCATTAAGAGCCCGCCGATAAAAAAACCTATGACTGCAACCAGGGAAGGCCATTGAAGGTTGCTCAGCCCGGTGATCGCATGCCCGGAGGTACATCCGCCGGCATAACGGGTCCCGAACCCGACCAGAAAGCCTGCACCGATCAGGATCAACAGACCTTTGGGTGTCCATACGGCACTCCAATCGAATAACTCGGGCGGCAGGAGGGAAGCTCCTGCATTTTTAAATCCCAGGGTATCCAGGTCTTGAACGGTCCTGGGACTAAGATCGATGAGGGAGCCGTCAGACAGGTAATTAACAGCGATAAAGCCTCCTATGACGGCGCCCAGGACCACGGTCAGGTTCCAGCGCTGGGATTTCCAGTCGAATTTGAAAAAAGAAGCGAAACGGTCAGCACCCCCCATGGTACATAGGGTACGCAGATTGCTCGACATCCCGAAGGTCTTGCCGAAATAGATCAGGGCGAGCATGACCACAGCGATCAATGGCCCTGTGACATACCACGGCCAGGGTTGAAGTATAAAATCCATGTGTGAAATTTTGTGTAAAGATAGGGCACGCTGTGTTCTGAAAGTGTAATCCGGGTTACAAAACGTTTGGGATATCAGGGATAACAGGTGCCCAATTACATGCCCGAAAAGATCATTGTTTGAGGAACACCTGGGTGCGGAATTCAGGGAGGTCTTTTCCCAGGGTGAGGGTCAGAACAGATCCGTCCAGGGAATACCTCCAGCCGGGTTGTTCACTTAATACAATCTCATCCCCGTCCAGGTCCCATGTTCCGTTCTCGGTAATATAGTCCGCACAGAAGATGGCGTACTGGCCATTGGTGATAAAGGTGATGTCAAGGGATTCATAGTACTTGCTGTATGAGAGGTCTCCCCTGAGGATGATCGTGGCGCTGAGACAGTCGAGTTCCTCCATAAGATCCGCAGAGTAGGTGTCGTCCTGGTTGAGGTCCTGGGGAGGGTTGATTATGTATTCCTGCAGGTTGTACAGGCCGGTGATGGCGTCCAGTTGTTCCTGGGTCAGGGGTCGATCCGAATTTACCGAATCCTCGGAACAGGAAGAGCTGAGGGTGACCACCAGGAATAGGCACAGGAGAGATTTCCATTTCATAGAACACACATTTTAGGGCGAAGATATTAAACTTGGTTATTTCAGTCCATGTCCGGATAGATTTTTGGATTCTTTTATTGTTATATTCCGGTGTTGAATCGGAATGATTACCTTTAGAAGCCTCTGAAATCAACTCCTGAAGGATCCAAAGCGATTCAGATATGTACTCAAGAAATAAAATCTGATGATCATGAAATATACAACTGCAAAATTCTCAAGTCTTCTTTTTCTTCTGGTATTATTGTTATCCGGCTGTGCCGAGAGTCGTATGGGCGGCCTGGCCCTTTATACGGTCAGGGATGACATGAATACGGATGCCAGAGAGACCCTCAGGTCGGTTGCCGATGCCGGCTACCTCAATATCGAGGCAGCGGGATATGCGGACGGAAAATTTTACGGGATGTCCCCTGCCGATTTCAAATCCTACGTGGAAGGCCTGGGGCTGAACACCGTCAGTACACACCAGGGCTCCGTGACCCTTGAGAATGCCGATGCCATGATGGCAGATGTGAAAGCGGCCGGATTCGAGTATTTTGTCGTACCGGTCCCCCCCATGGGGATGTTCACTGTAGATCCCGAAACCCGGACGTTAGGTATGACAGGAGGTGTGGAACGTTTGACCGAAATCGTGAACGAGCTTGGGCAAAAGGCGCAAAAGGCCGGTCTGAAGCTACTCTATCACAACCATGATTTTGAATTCATGAAAGATGAGAACGGGGTGGTGCCCATAGATTACATGCTGGAAAATACGGATCCGGAGATCGTCAATTTCCAGATGGACCTCTTCTGGGTGACCCGGGCCGGAGCCGATCCTGTCGCATACTTTGAAAAATACCCCGGCCGATTCAAGATCTGGCACGTCAAGGATATGGACGAGCAGGGTCGCTTTGCACCGGTGAGCAAGGGGACGATCGACTTCAAAAGGATCCTGGAGAACAAGGACCTCTCCGGGATGCAATACTACATGGTGGAACAGGACATGACCTTCGATGGGTTAAAGCCC
>JBFKPJ010000098.1:0-9868 GCA_041628355.1 Muriicola sp.
ATCTTCGGCCTCGGTTTTCTCGGAGGGCTCATCGCCCTGCTTACCCCTTGTGTCTTCCCTATGATCCCGCTTACGGTATCCTTCTTTACCAAAAAATCCAGGACCCGTTCCAAAGGGATCATCGATGCTTCCCTGTATGGATTTTTTATCATCCTGATCTATTTTCTGTTGAGCCTGCCGTTTCATGTGTTCGATTCGGTGGATTCACAGATCCTCAATACCATTGCCACCAATATATGGCTGAACCTGTTCTTTTTCCTGATCTTCGTCTTTTTCGCCTTTTCTTTTTTCGGGTACTACGAACTGACCCTTCCTAGCAGTTGGGCAAACAGGATGGATTCTGCCTCGAACAGGGTAGGGGGAGCCCTTGGCATCTTTTTTATGGCGGTGACCCTGGCCATTGTTTCCTTTTCCTGTACAGGACCCATCCTGGGAGGACTCCTGGGTAGTACGGCACTTGCCGAAGGGAACGTCGCAGTGAACCTTTCTGCGGGAATGCTGGGATTCGGGGTGGCCCTGGCTTTGCCTTTTGCCCTTTTTGCCCTCTTTCCGGCCTGGCTGCAGACCCTGCCCAAATCGGGTGGCTGGATGACCACGGTCAAAGTTGTCCTGGGATTCCTGGAACTGGCCCTGGCCTTTAAATTCCTTTCCAATGCCGACCTGGTCGGGAACTGGGGGATTTTCAAAAGGGAGATCTTCCTCGGGATCTGGATCCTGATCTTCCTGCTGCTCAGTCTTTACCTTTTTGGTGTGTTCCGTTTCCCGCAAGACGGACCTCCCTCAAAACTATCTCTCACACGCAAGGCCACCGCCCTGCTGTCCTCCGCATTCTGCCTCTATCTCTTATTGGGCACATTCCAGGTGACCAACCTGAAACTGCTCAGCGGGTTCCCTCCCCCGGATTTTTATACCCTGGCCGAACAGGATAGCGATTGTCCCCTCGGGATCTCCTGTTTCAAGGATTTTGAGTCCGGCAGGATGTACGCCCAGAAAGAAAACAAGCCCATCCTTCTCGATTTTACTGGCTGGGCCTGCGTGAACTGCCGTAAAATGGAGGAACACGTCTGGAGCGACCCGGAAGTATTCAGGTTGCTCAACGAGGAATTCGTGCTCATATCCCTCTATGTGGATGACCGGAAATCGCTTCCCGAAGAGGAACGTTTCAGGTATCGATTCGACTCCGGCAGGGTCAAGGCCATAGACGCCGTTGGCGAAAAATGGGGTACATTCCAGACCATCAATTTCAATGCCGCCTCACAGCCCTATTACGTGATGTTGTCGCCGGACCTGTACGTCCTGAATTCCTCTATCCAGAACACAGATACCGATACCTACGAATCATGGCTAAAGGAAGGTTTGCAGAACTTCCGTGCGTATCAGCGAAATATTGCGGTATCTGAACAATAGGCATTTTATGGGTGCTTAAAAGTGCTATCTTTATCTTAAGATTTTACTTCCAGTGAGAATAATACGAAAAATAGGATGGGTCCTGATCGGGATCTTTGGGATCCTCCTCATAGCCGGCCTGATAGTGAAACAGGTACTAAAGCCCGAGTATTCGGGAGAAAAAGTAATGGCTGAACTCCAATCGGATGTTACCGTCACTTTTGACGCACACGGGGTTCCCCATATCGAGGCTGAGAACGAGGTGGATGCCTTTAGGGCCCTGGGATATGTCCATGCCCAGGACAGGCTCTGGCAAATGGAATTGTTAAGGAGGGTGGCCGTAGGAGGCTTATCGGAGGTTTTTGGGAAGGACCTGGTGACCACAGATCGCTTTTTCCTTTCCCTGGGTATTGACGCAGCCTCCGAAAAAACCGTGAGCGAACTCGATCCAAACAGTGAGATCGCCATTCTATCACAGGCCTATCTGGATGGGATCAACCAGTTTATCAAGGAGGGGCCTACCCCGGTGGAATTCCTGTTAACGGGCCTGGAGAAGAAACAGTATGAGATGGTCGATATCCACAATGCCGTAGGATATATGGCCTTTAGTTTTGCCATGGCCCATAAGACAGATCCCTTGCTTACCATTATCAGGGATTCGCTGGGAGTGGAGTACCTCACCGACCTGGAGATCCACGACAGTCCGAATACGGTCTGGATCAGGAATTACAAAGGGGAGGGGGTAAGCAGCGAGGCTGCGGTCATCGCAGCCACCAGAAAGGCCCTTTCATCCTTACCCGTCCCTCAATTCATAGGCAGTAATTCCTGGGTGATCGGTCCGGAAAAGACGGGGTCCGGTAAGGTGATCTTTGCCAATGACCCACATATCGGATTTGCCCAGCCCTCTGTGTGGTACGAAGCCCATATCATGACGCCCGGTTACGAGAAGTACGGTTACCACCTGGCCGGAGTACCCATGCCACTCCTGGGCCATGACCGAAAACTCGCCTATGGTTTTACCATGTTTGAGAACGATGATGTGGACTTTTATTATGAAACCCTGAATCCACAAGACAGCACACAATATCTGACCCCGGAAGGCTGGAAGGCCCTGGAAGTGGTTAACAAGACGATCAAGGTAAAGGATGAGGCAGATGTACAGTTTACCTTCTACAAGACCGAGAGGGGTCCGATCCTGAATGGGATCGCAAACCAGGTCAATGGTAAACGCCCCATCAGTATGGACTGGATCTATACCAAAGGGGAGAACAAGGTAATGGAGGCCTTGTACGGTATCAGTCATGCCGGGAATATGGAGGAGTTTGAAAGGGCCCTCCCGAAGATCCATGCGCCCGGACTGAACACCATGTACGGGGATGCCGAAGGGAATATAGCCTGGTGGGCATCGGCCAAACTTTACCAGTTGGGAGACAGCACGAACACCAAACTGGTCATGGATGGCAGCAAGGGACAGGATCGAAAAATACGTTACCTCGAGTTTTCGGATAATCCACAGGCAGTGAATCCGCCCTGGCACTATGTGTACTCCGCCAATAACCAACCGGATTCGATCGCAGGAATGCTCTACCCCGGGTATTATCTTCCGGAAAACCGTGCCAGGCGTATTGTTTCCCTCCTGGATGCCAGGGACGATTGGGATGCTGAAGCAGTCAGAAAGATGATCAACGACGATGTCTCTGCCGTAAACCCGGATATCGTCACGGACCTGGCGAAGCTGGTGAATATAAAGGACCTGAATGAACAGCAGGCGCTGGTATTGGACCACCTCAACAAATGGGACGGGAATTATTCGGTCGACAACGCGGAGGCAGCCGTATTCCATCGCTGGATCTACTTTTTTTTAAAGGACACTTTCGAGGATGAGCTAGGCGAGGATCTATTTGCTCAATTTATCGCCACACATTTTCACAAACGTCTCATCGCCCCAATGGCTGCCAAAACCAATTCCGTTTGGTTTGATGATGTGAGAACATCAGACACTGTTGAGACCAAGAAAGACATGGTACAATCCTCCTTCCTCCAGGCTTTTGAATCCCTGGAGGATGACCTGGGAGACGATATCACGGAATGGACCTGGGGGAGGGTGCACACCCTGGAGCATTCACATCCCATTGGTCAGATCGCCCTGCTGCGCTCCTTCTTCAACGTAGGACCGTTTCCCGTGCCGGGATCACGGGAAGTGATCAACAACATGGCCTTTCAGTACAATGGCGCATCAAATTTTTCGGTCACCGCCGGACCATCGACCCGGAGGGTCATCGATTTCTCGGACGTGGAGAACAGCATGAGCATCCTGCCAACAGGGCAATCGGGAAATCCCTTCAGCAAGTACTACGAGGACCAGGCGAAGATGTTCAACAAAGGGGAGTTCCGAAAGATGATCATGAACCGAGATGAGATCAGGGAAAAAGCCTCTTCCGTACTGATTTTCAGAGCGCCCCAAAAGTAAGACCCCCTCAATTTACGCATACCGCAAGCCTATTGCGTACTCCCGTATTACCTTGGCGGGAATTGCTCCATTCCATGTTGACAAAGGTTTACGGAAGTGCCGTCTTCGGCATTGAAGCGATCACCGTCGTGGTCGAGGTGAATATAGACAAAGGCATCGGTTACCATTTGGTAGGCCTGCCGGACAATGCCATTAAGGAGAGCAATTACCGGATCGCTGCGGCCCTCCTGAACAATGGTTTCAAGGTCCCGGGCAAGAAGATCACGATCAACATGGCCCCGGCTGGCCTCAGGAAGGAAGGGTCGGCCTACGATCTTCCCATCGCCCTTGGGATCCTGGCGGCGTCCGGCCAGATCCGGGGCAGCAACCTGGATCAGTATCTTATCATGGGGGAGCTCTCCCTGGACGGGGGAGTACAGCCCATCAAAGGGGCACTCCCTATTGCCCTTAAAGCCAAGGAAGAAGGTTTCAGGGGAATGATCCTCCCCATGGAGAACGCCAGGGAGGCTGCTATCGTAAAGGACCTGGAGGTCTTTGGGGTGGAAAGTCTCGGAATGGTAGCTGCTTTCTTTGATTCAGGCTTTCCGCTTCAGAGGACCTTTATCGATATCGAATCCCTCTTCCTGGAACACAGGGGAAAGAGCGATCTGGATTTTTCGGATGTCAAAGGACAGGAAGGGATCAAGCGATGTATGGAGATCGCAGCGGCCGGAGGTCACAACATCATCATGATAGGTCCGCCGGGGGCAGGGAAGACCATGCTCGCCAAGCGGCTGCCCACTATTTTGCCGCCCATGACACTGAATGAAGCCCTGGAGACGACCAAGATCCATTCCGTGGTAGGCAAGGTCTCAGACAGCGGCCTGATATACCGGAGACCTTTCAGGAGCCCTCACCACACCATCAGCGATGTGGCCCTGGTCGGTGGGGGATCGTATCCTCAGCCCGGAGAGATCTCCCTGTCGCACAACGGGGTGTTGTTCCTGGATGAACTGCCCCAGTTCAAACGGAGTGTCCTGGAAGTATTGAGGCAGCCCCTGGAAGACCGGGAGGTCACCATTTCCAGGGCGAAATTCACGCTGACCTACCCGAGCAGCTTCATTTTGGTAGCCAGTATGAACCCCAGTCCTTCCGGTTACTTTCACGATCCCGGGGCAACAGTGAATTCCTCTCCGGCTGAAATACAACGCTATCTCGGGCGTATCAGTGGCCCCCTCCTGGATCGGATCGATATCCATATCGAGGCGACGCCGGTGCCCTTTGAACAGCTTTCAGAGAACAAAAAAGGGGAGGGGAGCGCTGAGATACGCCAACGGGTCATTGCGGCCAGGGAGCGGCAAATAAGACGATTTGAGGCAGAAGATAAACTGCACTACAACGCCCAGATGGGCACCAAGCACATCAGGGAATATTGCCCAGTTGGCAGAGAAGCACTAGGAATGCTCAAACAAGCCATGACAAGGCTCAGGCTCTCTGCCCGCGCCTATGATCGCATCCTCAAGGTCGCCAGGACCATCGCCGACCTGGGCGGGCAGGAAAATATCGCCTCAGATCATGTGCTGGAAGCCATACAGTACCGGAGTCTGGACCGGGAAGGGTGGTTGGGGTAGGGATTGTGAATAAATCTGATATTCAAATATGAAAAATGACGTTGAAATGTATAATATTTACGTCAAAATGCGGTTATTTACATACTTAACCTACGTTAACAGGTATTTACTACAAAGAATATCAAAAAAGCTATGCACCCTACCAGGCACTTCTTTCGTTCTTTAGTGTTGCTCCTACTTTTTGTAGGACTGGTCATGAGCGGGAACAAACCTGATTCTGAAAGAGAGCCGGAAAAGGATCTAGCGAGCAGCCATCCTAAAAAAGAGCTGAGGGACCCAAGTGAGGTAGCACACTACAGATGGCAGCAAGAACGACTGAGAAAGGCGGTAAGAGCCTATTTTGAAAAGGCTGTGGCCTCCGGGGAGATCGTCGGGGCCGCGGTAAGTGTTGTACGAGGAGATTCTATCCTGCTCTCGGAGGGAATGGGTGAAAGTGCGTTTGGAACGGAGCAAAAGGTAGATGCCCATACGATCTTCAGGCTCGGATCCCTGTCCAAAGGATTCACAGGGGTCCTGGCTGCTAAAATGGTAGCGGAAGGCACACTGGACTGGAAGGACCGGGTAAAGGAGTATTTTCCGGATTTCCGGTTGGGTGACAAGGGCAACACAGAGCAGGTGACCCTTGGCAATCTGCTGTCCCATACGTCCGGGGCACCTTACCACAGTTTTACCAACCTGGTTGAAGCAGGCCTTTCCATGGAACAGATCGCAGGCCGATTCAAAGAAGTAAGGCCCGTCAGTACTCCGGGTTCCCTTTACAGTTATCAAAACGCCCTGTTCGCCCTTTCCGGGGAGATCATGCAGAAGGCAAGCGGGGAGGATCTGGCTGATGCTTTGAAAAACCGGTTATTCGACCCCCTGGGGATGTGCTCTGCGGTCATGGATCACGAAACCATGGAGACCATCCGGAATGTGGCCCTTCCCCATGTGAAATGGAGAAGGGGATGGAGGTCCAGAAGCCTCAATGACCATTACTACAATGCCCTGGCAGCCGGGGGTATCAACGCCAGTGCCCAGGACATGGCAAAATGGATGCGATTCCTGCTCGGACACAATCCTGAGGTCATGGACAGGCAATCCCTCGAAACAGCATTCCAACCTGTGGTGGAGATCAGGGGACGAAGCAAATATTACCAACGCTGGCCCGGACATCTTTCATCGCATTACGGCTACGGCTGGAGGATCCATAAATTCCGGGAAAGTCCCGGGAGTGATGTTAAAACGATGTGGCATCATGGCGGAAGTGTAAACAACTTCAGAAACGAGATCGCACTCTATCCGGAAGATGATCTAGGGATCTGTGTACTGCTGAACAGCCATTCCAGGTTGGCCTCACATGTCATTCCTGACCTTTACCAGATCATTTCAGAGATCGTCCAAAACGAACCTTCGGAAATCGCTTCGGCCTACTACCCTGAATAGACCATATAGGGGTCATGGGGCTTTCTCTCCGAACCTCTGGTCCGGCCCCCTCAAATCTGCTATCGTACCCATCCGAATCAAAGGGAATCTTTCAGGCCTGTGATCAACTGAGCTATTTCTTCTTCCGTATTGTAATGCAGGAAGGAAATGCGTATCACCCCGGGCGGTCGGTCGACCTCCATGTCCATCAGGGGCCGGACGGCATAGAAATCTCCTTTGCCCAGCATCAAGCGATGTTTTACGAGGTTGCTGTATACCTCGTCCAGTTCTTTCTTCAGGGGCAGAATGGAAACGGTGGGAGCCCGGTGGGCAGGGCTGTCCGGTCCGATGATCCTGACATCGTCCCTGGACCTCAGAAAGTCGAGCAGGGGAGTTAACAGCCTTTCCTCCCGTGTCCGGAACAAGGATGATAGGAGGGTGTTTCGTTCATGCGGCGGTACCTTTTCCTTGAAATGATAATCGTACACTGCGTCAAAATATTCAATGATCCCGCTGGCGGCCCCGATCTGAGCATGGTCTGGCCCTGCGGGAGTGATCATGCTCCTGTAAATGCCTTCCTTGAAGAAGTGCGACTGGTTCTCCATTTTCTCGATCAGGGCCTGTCTTACGTACATCAGGCCCAGGTGAGGACCATAGGTCTTGTACAGGGAGAACATATAGATATCCGCTCCCAGGTCACTGAGGTCGGGAAAACCGTGGGGAGCAGCCGCCACCCCGTCAACCACACAGATAGCCCCCACCTGAGAGGCTTTTTTACTGATCTCCTGTACAGGGTTAAAGTAACCGATGACATTGGAGCAATGCGGAAATGCGACCATGCGGGTACGCCCGGTGAGCAAATGTTCCAGTTGCTCTGGTTCGAGCATCCCGGTTTCCCTGTCCACATGCCATTCCTTCACCCTGATCCCTCTTTCCTTCAGCCTGCGCCACGCCCCGGCATTGGCCTCGTGGTCCTGGCAGGAGACCACGATCTCGTCCCCATCCTCCCACATGGGCCGCATGGCATGGGCTAAAACATAAACGTTCTGGGTGGTAGATGGCCCGAAATGGATCTCTTCGGGACTTACATTCAGGTAAGCAGCCATCCTGGTATAGGATTCATCCATCATTTCTCCGGCCCTCATGGAGGCGGGATAGGGATAATAGGGCTGCACCTTGTTCTTGAGGTAAAAATGGGTCAGCCTGCCTATAAATTGCCTGCAGGGATACGAGCCACCCGCATTTTCAAAAAAAGCCCATCCTTGTAATTCAGGTTGGGTAAACGCAGGGAATTGACTGCGAACAAAAGAAATATCGAGTTCCATAAAGTGAAGCTAGAGATTGCTTTTCAAGGTACAGATTTCTGATGTAATCAACGCTATCTTCAGAGGATACCTGTCGATCCGGAGCAGCCTTGCCGATGGCTATTTCGAAAACCGTATTTTTGCGGGCGTAATCGGATTTACTTTTGCATTATGGAAGAACTGACCCTGACCACCCCTGCATTATTATTTTCGGCCATCTCCCTCATCATGCTGGCATATACCAACAGGTTCCTGGCTTACGCGGCCGTGATCAGGAACTTACATGACATCTATCTTCAGAAGAAGGATGACACCCTGATCGAGCAGATCCGAAACCTGAAACTGCGCCTCAACCTCACCCGTTGGATGCAGATATTCGGGATCACCAGCTTATTGCTCTGTGTGCTGACCATGTTCCTGATCTATATTGAACAGCACCTCTCTGCCATATGGATATTCGGGATCGCCCTGGTCCTGTTGATCATTTCCCTGGGCTTGCTGATCAGGGAGATACAGATCTCCACTCGTGCATTACAACTCCATCTGAAGGACATAGAGGACCACCTGGACAGACCCTGAGCCGATACGGCTTACTTCTCAGATCAGTCGGACTTTCTGTACAACTTGTAATAGTACCCGGCTGCAATCCCTCCCAGGGCTGAGAACACCGCAAGCATCCAGAAGACATCCCGGTGGCCCGACAGGCCGGGAGAACGGTCGAGGAGATATCCCATGGCAGGCCCGGCAAAAATATCGGGAGTATACCCTATGAGGGAGATCAGGCCTACAGCCGTTCCTGTGAGTACCAGCGGGATCCTTCCAAGCCGCATGACGGCAAAGTACAGGGACCTGGCAGCATAGACCCCAGTGGCAACGATCAAAATGGACAGAAAGAATAGCGTGGTGAAGGAAGCAGTTACCCATCCGGACGCGAAAAGGAGGGAGCCTGAGAATGCGATAATAAAACTGAGCAAAAGCCAAAGGGTGGGTTTCGAACGATCCGCCAGGATCCCGATCGCGATCCCGACCACCGGTCGGATATACAACAGAAATGTCCCTACCTGGGCTGATTCTACCTGGTTGTAGGCCATTACATCCCGCGCATAGAGCGAGAACACATCCGTGATCTTATAACCCACATAGGCACAGAGGATGATCACCATGAGTAACCAAACAGCGGGCAGGCGCAAAACCTCCCTGATCTGGGAGCGGGTAATGCGCTCTACACTGATCGATCGTTCCAGGCTGGGATCGAGTTTTAAAAAGAACCACACCAGGATGCCCACGAAGGCCACGATACCGGAGGAAACAAGGATCACCTGGGAAAATGCCTCCCGGCTTTCCTCCAGGGATAATGCCACTCCTTCCCGCGGCATGAACAAGGAAAAAATGTATACCCCCAGCGTACCGAACAGCGCTCCTACCAGCCCTCGTCCCCCGTCGAGGAAACCAAAGGCCTTTCCCTGGGAGGTGTCACCTCCCCATACCCGGGTCGCTTTGATCATGGGTGCCCAGAACAGGAAGATGGTGGTAAGTCCCCAGTATCCGTAGAGGACCTGCAGGATGCTATACTCCGGAAATGTGGCATAGAGGAGACCGCCCAGGGCGGTGGCCCAAAGCGCGATGGCGATCAGCTTATGGGGTGGGTACTTATCAGCTAGGGGACCTCCTAAAAGATAGGCGATCAGCGCTACGAA
>JBFKPJ010000099.1:0-9848 GCA_041628355.1 Muriicola sp.
AGGATCGAGGTGTTCCTGCTCCGGGAACTCAACGAGGAACAACGCCTTTGGGATGTGCTGGTGGATCCGGCCAGGAAGATACGCATCGGGAACAAGCTGTATTTCGGTGAAGATGAAAGCCTCGTAGCAGAGGTGATCGACAATACGACCTCACGCGGCCGAACCCTGAGGTTCCTCTATGACGGGGCTTATATCGATTTCAGGAGGAAACTTCGGGAACTGGGTGAAACACCCCTCCCCAAATACATCAAGCGAAAGGTAGAGCCTGAGGATGAGGACAGGTACCAGACCATTTACGCCAAGTACGAAGGGGCTGTGGCAGCTCCAACGGCCGGACTTCACTTCTCCAAGCACTTGCTGAAAAGACTGGAGATCAAGGGGGTTAAATTTGCCGAACTCACCCTTCATGTTGGGCTGGGAACCTTCAATCCGGTGGAAGTGGAAGATCTTTCCAAGCACAAGATGGACAGCGAAGAGCTGATCATAGACGAAAGGGCAACTGAAGTCGTCAATTCCGCCAAGAAAAAGAAAAAAAGGATCTGTGCAGTGGGTACCACGGCCATGAGGGGTCTCGAAAGCGCCGTTTCCTCTGAACATATGCTCAACACCTTCGAAGGCTGGACAAACAAATTCATCTTCCCGCCCTATGATTTCAGCATTGCCAATGCCATGATCACCAACTTCCACCTGCCTAAATCGACCCTGTTGATGATGGTATCTGCCTTTATAGGTCACGACCTCATGAAGCGGTCTTACAAAGAGGCGATCCTGGAAGGATACAGGTTCTATTCCTACGGGGATGCCATGCTGATCCTCTAAATTAAATTAAATCCCGCCCTGTTCCGAAATGTTCTCGGAGGGGGCATCACATTGCTGTCCATGGAACCCACAGAAAAGAAAGACATCAGGGCCCTGTCCAGGGAAGACCTCAGGTCTTTCTTCCTCAACAGGGGTGACCAGGCCTACAGGGGAGACCAGGTCTATGAATGGCTGTGGAAAAAGGGGGCGCACTCCTTCAGCGATATGACCAACCTGTCTAAGGACACCCGGGCGGTACTGGAAGGGGATTTTGTGATCAACCATATCGAGGTCGACCGCATGCAACGCAGCCAGGATGGGACCATCAAGAATGCGGTGAGGCTTCACGATGGCCTGGTGGTGGAATCTGTCCTCATCCCAACGCCCAAAAGGACAACGGCGTGCGTATCGAGTCAGGTAGGATGCAGCCTGGACTGCAAATTCTGCGCAACTGCCCGGCTCAAGAGAATGCGCAACCTCAATCCCGATGAGATCTATGACCAGGTGGTAGCCATTGACCGCCAGAGCAGGCTCTATTACAACCGTCCGCTGAGCAATATCGTCTTTATGGGAATGGGCGAGCCCCTGATGAACTACAACAACCTGCTCAAGGCCATTGACAAGATCACCGCAGACGAGGGGCTCGGAATGTCCCCCAAGAGGATCACCGTCTCCACTTCCGGGGTGCCAAAAATGATCCGGAAACTGGCTGATGAGGGGGTGAAGTTCAAGCTGGCCGTTTCCCTGCATTCAGCAGTGGAAGAGACCCGGACCTCCATCATGCCTTTCAATGCCACGTTTAATCTGACCGATCTGAGGGAATCCCTAATGTACTGGTATCAAAAGACCAGGAGCAGGATCACCTATGAATACGTGGTCTGGGAAGGGGTCAATGACCAACGGGAAGACGTTCAGGCGCTGGTGGATTTTTGCAGATTTGCCCCGTCGAAAGTCAACCTCATAGAATACAATCCCATAGGTGATGGCGCATTCCAACAGGCCGGGGAGGAGGTGATCTCCATGTATGTGGATACCCTTGAAGCCCATGGGATCACGGTCACGGTAAGGCGTTCTCGGGGGAAGGATATCGATGCGGCTTGCGGGCAGCTGGCCAACAAATCCTGATTGAGGACGTTCCGGACAAAAAAATAGACTTGATTTCGGAATATAGGATCACTCCGGGAGAGCCCGTGCCTTTTTTTCCCTAATTTTAAGGCGTCACAAAGAACGCGAACCAAAGGACCTTCATTGAAAATCGTATCCCAGATAAAGGAACCTGTAGACAGGGAAATGGAACTTTTTGAACAGAAGTTCTTTGAATCCATGTCCTCCAAGGTGGCCCTGCTCAACAGGATCACCTACTACATCGTGAACCGGAAAGGGAAACAGATGCGGCCGATGTTTGTCTTTCTCACCGCCAAAATGGTGAGTAACGGAGCGGTCAATGAACGTACCTACCGGGGAGCTTCGGTCATTGAACTCATCCACACTGCTTCCCTCGTGCATGACGACGTGGTGGACGAGAGCTACAAACGCAGGGGATTCTTTTCCATCAACGCCCTGTGGAAGAACAAGATCGCTGTGCTGGTGGGGGATTACCTCCTTTCCAAAGGGATGTTGCTCTCAGTGGAACACGGAGATTTTGACCTGCTCAGGATCATTTCTGTGGCGATCAGAGAGATCAGTGAGGGAGAACTGCTGCAGCTGGAAAAGGCGAGGCGCCTCGATATAAGCGAAGAAGTGTATTACGAGATCATCCGGCAGAAAACGGCGACCCTCATTGCGGCCTGTTGCAGCCTGGGCGCTTGTTCCGTAAAACCGGACTCCCCGGATGTGGAGACCTTTCGTAAATTCGGGGAGCTTTGTGGGATGGCCTTCCAGATCAAGGACGACCTATTTGACTATGGGGAGACGGCCATTGGCAAACCCACGGGGATCGACATCAAGGAACAGAAGATGACCCTTCCCCTGATCCATGCTCTCAATAATGCTTCAGACAGGGACCGGCGCTGGCTGATCAATTCGGTCAAGAATCACAACAAGGACCGGAAGCGTGTCAAGGAGGTCATAGAGTTCGTGAAGGACGCGGGCGGACTCGAATACGCGGAATCCAAAATGCACGAATACCAGGATGAGGCCCTTAAACTGCTGGATACATACCCGGACTCGGCTTACAAGGATTCCCTCAAACTGATGGTCAACTACGTGGTGGACCGGAAGAAGTAACCCCTGTATGGAAAAGGAGGTAGGGTAGTGAGGACCACAGGTCTGCCTTACGCTTCGAGCCGTGTAGAATACAGTTTTTTGTTTTTTTAACCGTCCCTGTTTGTGTATTTTTAACCTTCTGAAACGATTCGAATTTGATCGCCAAAACAACCATAGACCAGGTATATGAGATGGCCCGTGTGGAGGAGGTTATCGGGGATTTTGTCAATCTGAAGAAATCCGGTTCCAACTTCAAAGGCCTGAGCCCGTTCACGGATGAGCGCACGCCCAGTTTTATGGTGTCTCCCGTGAAACAGATCTGGAAGGACTTCAGCAGTGGGAAAGGAGGGAACGTAGTGGCTTTCTTGATGGAGCATGAGCATTTCACCTATCCCGAGGCTATCAGGTACCTCGCCAAGAAGTACCAGATCGAGATAGAAGAAACGGAGCAGACGGATGAACAAAAGGAACAGGCGAACGAGCGCGAAAGCCTGTACCTGGTATCTGAATTTGCCAGGGAATATTACGAGGACGTCCTTTGGAACACCGAGCCGGGAAAGGCCGTTGGGTTGAGCTACTTCAAGGAACGCGGGTTCACGGAGGAGACCATTCGCCACTTTGGCCTGGGCTACGGGCTGGACGAATGGGATGCCTTTACCAGCCATGCGCTTGAAAAGGGATATCAACTGGAATTCCTGGAAAAGACGGGCCTGACCATCGTAAAAGAAGATCCCAGGAATCCCGGGGAAAAGAGGAAGTTCGACAGGTTTAAAGGCAGGGTCCTCTTTCCCATACATTCCCTGAGCGGCAGGGTACTCGGCTTTGGTGGCCGCATACTCGGCAATGACAAGAAGGCCGCAAAATACCTCAACTCCCCTGAGAGCGAGATCTACCATAAAAGCAAGGTGCTCTATGGGATCTATTTTGCCAAACAGACCATTGCCCGTGAAGACAACTGCTACCTGGTTGAAGGGTATACCGATGTGATCCAGATGTACCAGAGGGGGATCAGGAACGTAGTGGCGTCAAGCGGTACAGCACTCACCCCTGAACAGATCCGGTTGATCAGCAGGCTCACAAAGAATATCACTGTGCTTTTCGATGGGGATGCAGCCGGATTAAGGGCATCGCTGAGGGGAGTGGACCTGATTCTCGAACAGGGGATGAATGTGCGCATATGTACGTTTCCCGCCGGGGAGGATCCCGATAGTTATGCCAGGCAGAACGCCTATGAAGATGTGGTCCTGTACCTGGAAGAGCATGCCAAGGATTTTATACAATTCAAGACCTCCCTCCTGGCTGAGGAGGCGGCCAATGATCCCATCAAAAAAGCCGATACCATTCGCGATATCGTCAGCAGCATTGCCAAGGTTCCGGATCGAATCAAGAGGGAGATCTACGTGCAGCAGTGCGCAGCGATGATGAATATCTCCGAAGAGGTCCTGTTCAATACGCTGGCCCAGATGGGAAGGAAGGATCTTCAGGAGGCAAGAAAGCGGGACAGGCAGGAAAACAAGGCCTTCGAAGTCATCAAAGACACCCCCGGAGACGCCCGGGTAGACGTGCAGTATGAGCTGGAACGAAAGATCATCGAGATCCTCCTCCTCTATGGAAGGGAACAGGAGGAATTTGAGGACCTGGTGCTGAAGGAGAATGAGGAAGGAGAACTGGTACTAGAACCGGAACGAGTGGAGGCCAGGGTCTATGAAAAGATCTTTCTCGACCTGCAGGAAGACGAGATTGAACTCACACACGACCATTTCAAGACGATCTACTACAAGCTGATGGAAACCCTCAATGAAAAGGAGGATTTCCAGATCGCCCACTTCCTGCAGGAACTGGATCAGCAACTGGTAAAGGACGTTTCTTCCATCCTCATGGAAGAAGAGAAATACAACCTGCACAACTGGGAACGCAGGGATATCTATCCCAAGGAAAAAACTAGGACCGTCGCTCAGTTGGTAAGTGAGACCATCCTCACCCTGCGCTGTTTCCTGATCAAGAAAAGGATACAGAATCTTCAGCAGGATACGGAGGAAAAGACAGAGGACAACACGGAGGTGCTGGAAGAGATCGTCAACTACCTACAGCTAAACAAATTGCTCAACAACAAATTGAACAGGGTACTGTCCTGAGGGTATACGTCAGAAAGGCCACATTTTATGACAAAAAAACCTCCTGATGCTTCAGGAGGTCTTTTCTATAGTTAGCTTGGTATTTTTCTTAGTACAATTCCAGGGCCTTAGCCTGTTGCAGCAGGTCCACGAGGTTATCCACGTTGAGTTTTTTCATCAAACGGGATTTGTAGGTGCTGACCGTTTTCTCGTTGAGGTTGAGTCCCTCGGCTACATCCTTGTTGCGTTTCCCGCTCGCCAAAAGCTTGAGCACCTCCACTTCCCTGGTAGACAATTTTCTGAAGAATCGTCTCTGTTTCTGAGTGCCCTCGTCAAAGGCGAGTCGCTGTGCCAGTTCATTGGTGATGAACATTTTCCCCTGTCCCACTTTTTTGACTGCCGTGATGATGTAGTCCAGGTCCGAGGATTTTGAAAGGTATCCGAAAGCTCCTGCCCTGATAGTACTGAGCGCGTACACATCCTCAGACTGACCGCTGTAGATTAGGACTTTCACATCGGGGTACTCCTTTTTCATCCTTCTCAGGGTGGCGATCCCATTGATCTCAGGGATATCCATTTCCAGGATTAAGATATCGGGTTTCTTTTTCTTTAGGGTTTCAAAAAGTTCGTCTGTAGTGGAGACGTCCCCCAGTACTTCAAAATCCGGAACGGTATTGAGGACCTCCTTGATTCCTAATCTGACAATGGGGTGGTTGTCGGCAATTAAAATGTTGATCATTGTTGGTTAATTCTAGACAGAAGGCGAAAGATTTACGCCTGAACCTAACATGCAAAGTAAGGTTTTATTGCCTAAGTTCTATGGCAAAACTGTAAAAAAATTAAGGTTTTACTACAATTTGCAACCAACAATTCGTCTTAAATACCCTATTTTCAGGTGACCGGTCACTTCAATGTCTCCGGAATCTCACAAATAGGGATGGGAATCATCTTATGTTTATTCGCCGAATTGTACTTCTTATAGATGGAGAATACTTCCGCTTCCCGCCCTTCAAAATCGTTGAGCTTCTTCCCTTCGGCATCCATTTTCATAGCCCATTCCAGTTCCGGATAAGAGGCCCCTATCTGGTCTTCATCGGTACGGTCATCCCCCCAGAGGCCGTCCGTCGGAGGTGCCATCAGGATGTCTTTGTGTACCCCCAGATGGGATCCCAGTTCATAGACCTCCGTCTTCAGGAGGTCCGCAATGGGACTGAGGTCCACACCTCCATCCCCGTATTTGGTGTAGAAACCGATTCCGAAATCCTCCACCTTGTTCCCTGTCCCGGCAACGAGGTAGCCGAGCAATGCTGCAAAGTAGTAGAGGGTAGTCATTCGCAACCTGGCTCGTGTATTGGCCAGGGACATAAAACGCTCTTCTTCGTTCTCTACTTTGGGCAATGCACTAACCAGCTGGTCAAAGACCGGGGTGAGGTTTACGGGCTGCCTTCTTACATTCGGATAGTTCTCGATAAGCCATTCGATGTGCCTGTCGGCACGTGTAACCTGGTTCTCGCTCTGGTGTATGGGCATTTCCACACAGAGGACATCGAGGCCTGTGCGGGCACAGAGCGCGGACGTCACTGCAGAATCTATCCCCCCTGACACCCCCACGACGAATCCCTTCGTCTTCGCATTCCGGGAATAATCTTTAAGCCAGTCCACTATATGATCTACCACTTTCTCTGTTTGCATGATCTTCTGATATTAAATTGAAATGCTGTACCTTTGGGCTCGTAAAAATAACCCCTGAAGACGTAATAATAAAGCGCTTAATCCATTACTTTTCATGTTGAGGAAAATATTGCCGGTATTCTTGCTGGTCCTTTTTTTATCGGGCTGTACAGAAGAAAAGGAAATCCCCGCCGAGATCCTGGATCAACCGGTCAGCCTGGAAGTAAAGAGGTTCGACAAGGAGTTTGCCAATACCGACGCGGAGAGCCTGCCAGCCCTCAAGGCTATGTATCCTTTTTTCTTTCCGCCTCAGTATTCGGACAGTATCTGGTTGGCCAAACTGCAGGATACCATTCAACTCGAATTGAGGCAGGCCGTGGACAGCGCGTATTCCGATTTCGGGAAGAAGGAAAAGGAACTAACCCTCTTATTTAAGCACATTGCCTTTTATTTTCCTCAGTTTGCACTCCCGGATCTGATCACCCTCACCACGGACGTGGATTACGAGAACCGAATCATCCTGACGGACTCCCTCCTGCTGATCGGACTGGATAATTATCTCGGAAAGGACCACCGGTTCTATGCCGGGATCGACCGTTACATTGCCAAGGGCCTCGACCCTAAATACATGGAGAGTGACATTGTGAGCGCCCTGGCCAAGAAGGTGGTTCCCTACCCGGAAGACCGTACCTTCCTCTCTCAGATGGTCTATTATGGCAAGCAGCTATACCTGAAGGATCTGCTGCTCTCCTGGCAGACAGACGGGCAAAAGATAGGCTATGAGGAGGAAGAAATGCAATGGGCCCGTGCCAACGAGGAGCAGATATGGCGATATTTTGTCGAAAGGGAATTGCTCTACAGCACGGATTCCAAACTGGGCCCACGATTCCTGGACCCGGCCCCGTTCTCCAAATTCAGGCTGGAACTCGACAACGAATCCCCGGGCCGACTGGGACGTTACATGGGCTGGCAGATCGTAAGGGCCTTTATGGAGCGGACGGATACCCCGGTAAACAGGCTTTGGGCAATGCCGGCAGAGACCGTTTTCAAAGAATCCAATTACAAACCCCGGAAATAAGTTATGCAAAAGGAAGAGACCTCAGAGATCCTCCTCAGGATCACCCTCGATGAGAACCGCATCCCCGAAAAACTCAGTTGGTCTGCCCAGGATGGCGGGATCGTGGATGAGGAGGCAAAAGCCATGCTCCTCTCCGTTTGGGACAGCAAGAACAAAGAGTCCCTGAAGATCGATCTGTGGACGAAGGATATGCCCCTGGATGAGATGAAGGTATTCTTTCACCAGACCCTCCTGTCCCTGTCAGACACCTTTATGAAAGCGACGCAGGACGAAAAGATGACGGCTACCATGAAGGATTTCTGCGCCTATTTTGCCGAGAAACTCGAATTGCAGGGTTAATTGGCCATAGGTACTTCCATGAGCAACAGCCGGGAGTTTTTGGTCATCACGAATTCCACGGATTCCGCATCCCATATCCCGAGACCGTCCCTCCGCTGAAGGGATTCCCCGCCCACCTCACAGGATCCCTCAAGGACAAAGATGTAAAGGCCATTTCCTTTCCTTTTAAATGAGTAGGGCGCTGTACTCCCTGCCTGAAATTCTCCCAGATGAAACCAGGCGTCCTGGTGTATCCATATTCCCTGATCGTCAGGATGGGGCGAAATGATCTGGCAGAACCGGTCTTTGAGGTCGTCCTGATCAAGGGTGATCTGATCGTATCTGGGGGTCACATTCGCCCTGTTGGGCAGTACCCAGATCTGAAGAAACTTCACGGCCCTGTCCGTATTCCTGTTCTTCTCACTATGGCTCACCCCGGTACCTGCGCTCATCGCCTGTATATCCCCGGACCGGATCACCGCCACATTCCCCATGCTGTCCTTGTGCTCCAGGTCGCCCTCCAGGGGGATGGAGATGATCTCCATATTCTGGTGGGGATGCGTGCCAAAACCCATTCCGGGAGCCACTTCGTCATCGTTGAGGACACGGAGTACCCCGAAGTTCATCCGGGCAGGATTGTAGTAATTGGCAAAACTAAAGGTGTGGTAAGTGTTGAGCCATCCGTGGTGGGCATGGCCCCGGCTTTCGGCTTTGTGGATTGTCTTTTTCACGGGTATCAGTATTTATTTGTCCATCTTTGTCGTAAGGAAGTCTCAACCCTGACGACTTTCTTCAGGGTGGAATCCTCCCTCGCTGGAGATGCAAAATTCGGCACTATTGAGCAGAGAATCAATACATAAACTCGTATTTGTCTACAATGCGGACTCCGGTCCGGTAAACGGCCTTTTGGACGCTGCCCATAAGGTGTTGAGTCCGTCCACCTACGCTTGCCGGCTTTGCGAACTGACCTATGGGTCTCTCAGGGAGAAACGCAGCTGGAAAGCATTCAGGGAGGGTCTCGGGGTGCCTGTGGAATTCCTGCACAGGGATGAATTCGCGAAATGGTATTCCTCCAAATTCATGCCTTCCTATACTTTCCCTATTGTTCTTGAGGTCACTTCTCACGACCTGGATGTTTTCCTGGGAACAAAAGAACTCAATGCCCTTACCCGAACAGAAGACCTGATCCGCGAAATCAAAACCCGTTTAGGTCAGGAGGAGGGCCATTAGCCCTGCTGGGCGTAGAAATCCGAATTGATCTGCCCGATATATCCCAGGATCTCTTCCCTGCCCGTCGCGTTTGAGGAGGAGGTGATAAAGTGTATGGGAGCCTCCTCCCAGACCCCTTCGGTCAGTGTTTTCAGATAGGCCTCCACCTGCCGTGCTACGGCCCTGGGTTTGAGTTTGTCAGACTTGGTAAATACGATCACAAAAGGGATCTGGTGTTCTCCCAGCCATTCCATGAAATTGAGGTCGATGGGCTGGGGGTCGTGACGGATATCTACCAGGACAAAGGCGCTGATGAGTTGTTTCCGCTTCAGGAAATATTCGGTGATGTACTTCTGGAAGGTCTTTTTGTCCTTTTTGGATACCCGGGCATACCCATATCCGGGAAGGTCTACCAAATACCAGTTGTCATTGATCCTGAAATGGTTGATCAGCTG
>JBFKPJ010000100.1:0-9797 GCA_041628355.1 Muriicola sp.
GCTGGCAGGAAAAGCGCGCCCATCCCGGCATCGAACCGGGTGATCCACCCGGACAATATCTTCCTGGAAGAGGGAGCCAAGGTGGAGTTCAGCATCCTCAATGCCACAGAAGGGCCTATCTACCTTGCGAAAGACTCCGAGATCATGGAAGGGAATATGATCCGCGGGGGCTTTGCGCTTTGCGAACACGCCGTGGTTAAGATGGGGGCCAAGATCTACGGGCCTACCACTATAGGGCCTTATGGAAAGGTCTGCGGGGAGATCAACAACTCCGTTATCTTCGGATATTCTAGCAAGGGACACGACGGCTACCTCGGGAACTCCGTACTGGGGGAGTGGTGCAATATCGGGGCTGATTCCAACAACTCCAACCTGAAGAACAACTATGCCAAGGTGAGGCTCTGGAATTATGCCACGGAACGGTTCGACCCCACCGGGCTTCAATTCTGCGGCCTTATGATGGGCGACCACAGCAAGACCGCGATCAATACCATGTTCAACACGGGTACGGTGATCGGGGTGAATTGCAATATCTACACCCCGGGATTCCCCAGGAATTTCGTGCCTAGCTTCAGCTGGGGAGGTGCTAGCGGGTTCTCTACCTATCAGACGTCAAAAGCCTTTGAAGCTGCCATAGTGATGATGGCCCGAAGAGGGCATACCTTCGACGAGACGGAAGCCGAAATCCTGGAACACGTCTTCGAGATCACGAAGAAATATCGGAAGTACTAGCGGCACGGGTCGCTAAGTCACGGAGGATTTTACATACCCGAATCAAAGCTGTATCTTTGCCCGCCTTTGCAGAGTAACCCGGATCATGACAAAGAAAGTAGCATTTTATACACTTGGTTGTAAGCTTAATTTCTCCGAGACATCCACCATTGCCCGGAGTTTCACGAGTTCGGGCTATGAGCAGGTCGACTTTGCCGAGCGGGCAGACATCTACGTGATCAATACCTGTTCCGTCACGGATAATGCCGATAAGCGTTTCAAGACCATTGTAAGAAAGGCACAGAAGCTGAATCCCGAAGCATTCCTGATCGCCATAGGCTGTTATGCCCAGCTCAAACCCGAAGAGCTGGCGGCAGTAGACGGGGTGGACCTGGTACTCGGGGCCACGGAGAAATTCAAGATCACGGACTACCTCACGGACCTGAGTAAGAATGACATGGGAGAGGTGCATTCCTGTGAGATAGAGGAGGCCGACTTTTACGTGGGCAGTTATTCCCTGGGAGACAGGACCCGCGCATTTCTAAAAGTGCAGGACGGGTGCGACTACAAATGCAGTTACTGTACCATTCCGTTAGCCAGGGGGATCTCCAGGAGCGACACCCTCGAGAACGTGCTGAAAAATGCAGGGGAGATCGCGGCCCAGGGCGTCAGGGAGATCGTCCTGACAGGGGTCAATATAGGGGACTATGGCAAAGGGGAGTTCGGGAACAAGAAACACGAACATACATTTTATGATCTCGTCCAGGCCCTGGACAGAGTAGAGGGAGTGGAGCGACTTCGAATTTCTTCCATTGAGCCCAACCTGCTTAAGGATGAGACCATAGAATTCGTGGCCCGGTCCAGGACCTTTGTGCCCCATTTTCACATACCCCTTCAGAGCGGGAGTAATTCCGTGCTCAGGCGCATGAGGCGCAGGTATATGCGCGAATTGTATGAAGAGCGCGTGGCTACTGTAAAAAGGACGATGCCCCACGCATGCATAGGGGTGGACGTGATCGTTGGCTTTCCGGGTGAGACCGAGGAAGAATTCCTGGAGACCTACCATTTCCTCAATGAACTGGATATCTCCTATCTTCATGTTTTTACGTATTCCGAAAGGGCCCATACGGAGGCTGATAAAATGCCTAACCCCGTACCTATGAAAATCCGGAACAAAAGGAGCAAAATGTTGAGAGGCCTGTCCGTGAAAAAGAGGAGGGCGTTTTATGAGAGTCAATTAGGGACTACCCGTACCGTCCTGTTTGAAGGGGAGAACAAGGCAGGGTATATCCACGGGTTCACGGAAAACTACGTGAAGGTCAAAGCGCCCTGGGACCCTGCCCTGGTCAATACCCTTCACCGCGTAGAACTTACCGGTATAGATGAGGATGGCCTGGTCCGGTTTGATTTTGTCAATCAAAAAGTAAGGGCGTAAAAAAACCTCCCGGAAGGAGGTTTGTATTTTAGATCCTGATGCCGACCGGCAGCATTTCCTTGTACTGCCTGTTCTTTCTCAGGAATCCGGCGATCTGCGGACTCGTGGGTACCACCCTTAGGTTCTTTTCCTGAATGTGGTGGAGAACTGACTTTATGAACTCCTCGCTGAAGCCTTCAGAAGTGATTTCCTCCGGGATGACCAGCTTGGTAAGGAATACCTTTCGTTCCTGTGACGAATATTCGATCTTTGCCAGATGTCCGTCAACCCTAGTCTCGAACTGTCGCAAGAAACTGTTGTCGTTAATGACCATTTGATTCATATAGTTAGTTTTATTTAGTTTTCAGACAAAAAAATTACGAGTCTCTCGTAATCTGTGTGAGTGCAAAAAAAAAAGCAAATGAGATTGGGGATGCTCATTTCTATTTTAGACGGACCTCAAAAGTAGTGAAAAAAATGCTAAATTCCTAAGAAATATGATGTTCGGTATAATAAGATGACGGAGCAGAAGATACATGTGTATTTGATGCCGGGTATGGCAGCCAACAGCCGGATCTTTAAAAACATCAGGCTTCCCGAGGATCGATTCCAGGTCCACCTGCTGGAGTGGTTTGTGCCCGATAAGGGGATGACGCTGACGGATTACGCTAAAAAGATGAATGAACGGGTAAGGGAGAAGGATCCCGTACTGGTAGGTGTTTCCTTTGGGGGCATGCTGGTCCAGGAGATGGCGAGACACATCCGGGTGAGGAAAGTGATCATCATCTCCAGCGTAAAGATGAAATCGGAGATGCCGCGGCGACTTATCTTTGCCAAGTATACCCGTATCCACAAACTCCTTCCCACAGGCCTTGTGAACAACCTGGATCTCCTGGCCAAGTACGCCTTTGGAGAGACGGTGACACAGCGCATCGACCTGTACAGGGAATACCTGGACGTCAAGGATAAATACTACCTGGACTGGGCGATCGATCAGATCGTAAACTGGTCCCAGAACCACTGTGATCCTGAGGTCATCCACATACACGGCGAGAAAGACGCTGTCTTCCCCCGCCAGTACATCAAGGAGTGCATACAGGTAAAAAATGGCACCCATACCATGA
Organism: Muriicola sp.; assembly: GCA_041628355.1. Taxonomy (GTDB): domain Bacteria; phylum Bacteroidota; class Bacteroidia; order Flavobacteriales; family Flavobacteriaceae; genus Muriicola. Next base: position 3,250 of record JBFKPJ010000100.1, read on the forward strand.
TCATTCACAGATATAAATGGTTCAATGAACGTTTACCTGCAATTATTTTGGATTGAGGAAGTTCTTATTTATACCTTTGAGTACCTTCAAAAAAGAAAACCATGAAAATCATAAAGTCCATTCTGATGGTCTGTGGTGTGCTCTTCATTGGAAGCACCCTGATCTTTGCCGTACAACAGGGACACCTTTCCTATGTTCCTGAAAAACAAGTGACAACAGTAGAGAATTCGGATAAAAGCGTTGCTGAAGAATACCGGATAACGGCGATTGAGATCCCGGCCGATCTCAATTTTGCGGGGGAGAAGGTACCCCAGGACGACCCTGAGATCATGGAAAGAATAGACCGGGAATTCCTGGTCAACACCTACTGGCAATCCAATGCCGTGCTGCTGATGAAGCGGGCCAACAAATATTTCCCGGTCATCGAACCCATCCTTGCCAAAAATGGGATCCCCGATGATTTTAAATACCTGGCCGTGGCAGAGAGTGGTTTGCAGAATGTGGTTTCCCCAGCGGGTGCTGCCGGGTTCTGGCAGATCATGAAGGGCACCGGAAAAGAGTACGGCCTGGAGGTGAACTCCAATGTGGATGAGCGTTACCATCTGGGTATGGCTACCCAGCTGGCTTGTGATTACCTGAAAAAGAACAAGGAGAAATTCGGCAGCTGGACCCTGGCTGCGGCTTCATACAATGCCGGGGCCGGCGCGATCAACAAATACATGGGGATACAACAGGAGACTGATTATTACGACCTCCTGCTCGGGGATGAGACCGGGCGATACGTGTTCCGTATCCTGGCGATCAAAGAGATCCTTACCCATCCTGAGAAATACGGTTTTGAACTGGGTAAAGAAGACCTGTATGAGAATGCCCCTGTCTTTGAAGTAAAGGTCGACAAACCCGTGGAGGATTTCGCGACGTTCGCCAAGGGGTATGACATCAACTACAAGATCCTGAAAAGGCATAACCCCTGGTTGAGGGAACCTCACCTGAACAATGCTTCAGGGAAGGAGTATACCATAGAGATCCCTCAGAAGGGCTATTATTCCGTATCGCGCTAAGAGAAGAGAATATCAGATCTTTTTCATCTGCTGTTGCATCATCTTGATCTGTTCGGTAAGCATATTATTCTTGTCGAGTTTCTTGGCTTCCTGCAGAAGGGTGGTCGCCTCTCTTTTCCTGCGTTTCTGCATGGCGATCCCCGCCAGGCTGAGCTTGGCCATGGCCAGGTCATAATCCATGTTCAATCCCAGTTTTAAAGCCTTTCTAAAGTACTTTTCGGCCTGGGTCAGGTTCTTTTGAGAATAGATGATGCCGTACAGGTAATTGTAATATCCCTGCTGTTTGGTGGTCAGGGCTGCTTCGGGGTTCCCGATCTTTCCCAGCCATCTTTCGGTACCGTCCATGTCCTGTTTCCTCATCCTCAGGAAGGCGAGCAGGATGATCTCATTTCGAAAATACAGGAAGACGAAGATCAGGGAGAGGAGGATCAGGAAAATCCCATTCCCGATATAGCCTTCCACAAATTGGTAGATAGCGTAAGCAACGATGGCGGCCGTGATGACCAGCTTGATATTTTTATTGAACATAGATCTATTGGATTAATTCATAGGTTATGGATGAAGTGATGGTCGTGGGGATCTTCTGATCCCCCATCTGTGAGAGGGTGGAATACCCTCTGGAAAATCCTTCCACCTTCATCCTCAGGATAAAACCGGATTTCAGGTCGGTGGTGACCCGGGTGTTCTGAGTTCCGTCCAAAACCATAGTCGTGGACGGTTCTTCTATTTTCATGACGACGTCTGCGGTTCCGCTGATCGAAGCGTTCTTGTTATTCAGGGAATCCAGTTTCCAAAGGGTATCAGCCTTCAGCTTTCCTGTATAGTTATTTTTCCAGGTATCCCCAACTTTTATTGTTCTGTCCGGGTAAATATAGGTCATCTGTTTGTAGCTGTCAGACAGGGCTTTGGAACCGAATTCGTTTTTGAGGGAAGACCTGAGCATGTTTATCGCAAAGGCTTCCTGCAGGCCTGAGGCCCTGACCATTTTAGACACAAGACTGTCGCCTCCCCTGACCTCCAGGATATCTCCGTTGGCCCTCATGACGAGGTGGATGGGTTCGTTCAACAGGCTGTGGAAGATGCGGGACTGCACGTCGTCCGGGTCCAGATCCCGGGCATTTACCTTCAGGACCACACCCTGCATGCTCGAGGTCATCTTCATAAAGAGGTCCTGGAAGGTGATATCGATCGCATAGGTGTCCTCCGTTTTTCCGGTCACCTTGAATTCAATGGTGCCACTGATGTCGTTGGTCACCTCGTGTGAGGCGCCGTCTATCTCCTGAACGATGTCCTGCCTCGCCACCTGTTTGACGTGAAACACGTCTCCTTTCTTCAGATTGTACTGAAGTTTTTCCTGCCCGTTACACAAGGGTGCCAATGCCAGGAAAAAGAAGAAAAATACTGAGGTTTTAAGGTACATGGATCCGCAGTTCTTTATTGCGGCAAAAGTACTAAAAAGTATCCTAAATATTTTTCAAATCGATTTGGCAAAGAAAAAACTCTTCGTATATTTGCGCCCAGATTTTGAAAAGGAGTATACATCTTTACTCCCTCCAAATAAAAACAAGCATGAAAAGGACATTTCAACCGTCAAAGCGCAAGAGAAGGAATAAACACGGATTCAGGGAGCGTATGGCCACTGCCAACGGAAGGAAGGTGCTTGCCAGCCGGAGAGCAAAGGGAAGAAAGAAATTAACCGTTTCCTCTGAGCCTCGTCATAAAAAGTAAATGATTGAAATTCAGCGATATAAAGGTGTTACTTTTCCAAAGTAGCACCTTTTTTTTGCGCCTTAAACAAGTAAAACCACGCATAAACTAAAAGAACACTATGCCAAAAAGAGGAGATCTCAAATCGATATTGATCATTGGTTCAGGTCCGATCATCATCGGACAGGCCTGCGAGTTTGACTATTCAGGATCACAGGCCCTCAGGTCGCTAAGGGAGGATGGGATCGAAACCATCCTGATCAACAGCAACCCGGCCACCATCATGACGGATCCTACCATGGCCGATCATATCTATCTTCTCCCCCTGACCACAAAGTCCATTATAGAGGTTCTCAAGAAACACCCCAACATAGACGCGGTCCTTCCTACCATGGGAGGACAAACGGCCCTGAACCTCTGTATCGAGGCCGGGGACAAAGGTATTTGGGAAGACTTTGATGTGGAGATCATCGGGGTCGACATAGACGCGATCAACATTACCGAAGACCGGGAGAAATTCAGGAAACTCATGGAACAGATCGGGGTGGGGATGGCCCCCCAGGCTACCGCCACCTCCTTCCTCAAGGGGAAAGAGATCGCCCAGGAATTCGGTTTCCCGCTCGTGATCAGGGCCTCCTATACCCTGGGTGGGGCCGGTGCTTCCATCGTGTACAAACCTGAGAATTTTGACGAGTTACTCAGCAGGGGTCTGGAAGTTTCCCCCATACACGAAGTGATGATCGATAAGGCCCTGATGGGATGGAAGGAATACGAACTGGAATTATTGCGGGATAAGAATGACAACGTGGTCATCATCTGTACCATAGAGAACATGGATCCTATGGGGATACACACGGGGGATTCTATCACCGTAGCCCCTGCGATGACCCTCTCTGACCGTACTATTCAGCGCATGCGCGATATGGCCATCAAGATGATGCGCAGCATTGGGGATTTCGCGGGAGGATGCAACGTGCAATTTGCCGTTAGTCCGGACGAGAAAGAAGACATCATTGCGATCGAGATCAACCCAAGGGTTTCCAGGTCCTCCGCTCTGGCCTCCAAGGCCACGGGTTACCCCATTGCGAAGGTGGCTGCCAAGCTCGCCATTGGGTACACCCTGGACGAGCTCGAGAACCAGATCACCAGATCGACCTCTGCCCTTTTTGAACCTACGCTGGATTACGTGATCGTTAAGATCCCGCGATGGAACTTCGACAAGTTCGAGGGGTCAGACCGTACCCTGGGCCTTCAGATGAAGTCGGTCGGGGAGGTCATGGGTATTGGACGATCCTTCCAGGAGGCCCTGCACAAGGCCACACAATCTCTGGAGATCAAGAGGAACGGGCTGGGAGCAGACGGCAAGGGCTACACCAATTACGACCAGATCATCAGCAAACTGACCATCCCCAGCTGGGACAGGGTCTTTGTGATCTATGACGCCATACAGCTCGGGATCCCCCTGAGCAGGATCCACGATATCACCAAGATCGATATGTGGTTCCTCAAACAATACGAAGAACTGCATTTCCTGGAACAGGAAATATCCAAATACACCATAGAGACCCTGCCCAAGCCCCTCCTGCTTGAGGCCAAACAGAAAGGGTTTGCAGACCGTCAGATCGCCCATATGCTCGACTGCTATGAAAGCGAGGTGCACAAAAAAAGGATGGAACTGGGGATCAACAGGGTCTACAAACTGGTGGACACCTGTGCGGCAGAATTCAAGGCCATGACGCCGTATTACTATTCCACTTTTGAGGAAGAGGTGGAGACGCCTGAAGGGGAACGCTATGTCACCAATGACAGCGAAGTGACAGACAGGAAGAAGATCGTGGTGCTGGGCTCCGGGCCCAACCGTATAGGGCAGGGGATCGAGTTCGATTATTGCTGTGTGCATGGGGTCCTGGCAGCCTCAGAATGCGGGTACGAGACCATTATGATCAATTGCAACCCGGAAACCGTGTCCACCGATTTCGACACGGCAGACAAGCTGTATTTCGAACCTGTGTTCTGGGAACATATCTATGATATTATCCTGCATGAGAAACCCGAAGGGGTGATCGTACAGCTGGGTGGACAGACAGCCCTGAAACTGGCCGAAAAACTCGATAAATACGGCATCAAGATCATGGGTACGAGCTTTAAGTCGCTCGACCTTGCCGAGGACCGCGGCAGCTTTTCCCGCCTGCTGAAGGAGAACAACATACCCTATCCCCAGTTTGGCGTGGCCGAGAGTGCGGACGAAGCCCTGGAACTGGCCAAGGAACTCAAATTCCCCCTCCTGGTAAGACCCTCTTATGTACTCGGGGGGCAGGGCATGAAGATCGTGATCAACAAGGAAGAACTGGAAGAACACGTGGTGGACCTCCTCCAGAAGATCCCCAACAACAAATTGCTGCTGGACCACTACCTGGACGGGGCCATAGAGGCCGAGGCAGACGCCATTTGCGATGGAAAGGATGTGTATATCATCGGAATCATGGAACACATAGAACCCTGTGGGATACACTCAGGGGATTCCAATGCCACCCTTCCTCCCTTCAACCTGGGGGAATTCGTCATGCAGCAGATCAAGGACCACACCAAAAAGATCGCCCTTGCCCTGAATACCGTGGGGCTCATCAACATTCAATTTGCGATCAAGGACGACCTGGTCTACATCATTGAGGCGAATCCCAGGGCCTCACGTACGGTGCCTTTTATCTCAAAAGCCTACGGAGAGCCCTATGTGAATTACGCCACCAAGATCATGCTGGGGGAGAAGAAGCTGAAGGATTTCAAATTCAATCCGCAACTGGAAGGTTTCGCCATCAAGCAGCCCGTATTCTCATTCAACAAGTTCCCCAACGTGAACAAGAACCTGGGGCCCGAAATGAAGAGTACGGGAGAGAGCATCCTCTTTATCGACAGCCTGAAGGACGACGAGTTTTACAACCTCTACACCAGGAGGAAGATGTACCTGAGCAAATAAGATCTAAGGGAGTATTTTGTATCTCCTGAACAGGAAGGTCAGGTTTTGTTCAGACTGGCTGAGACCTCAACCTGTATCTCCTCTGCGATCTTCTTGAAGAGCAACCTGGGTACTTTGATTTTAAAATCTTCCGTACGGACCATAAAGGTGGTTTCCATGGAAAGGGATTCTCCTTCCCTTCGGATATTGAGCTCAGCCATTATGGGACGCGTGACCCCGTGGAGGGTGAGGTCCCCGCTAAGCTCAAAGGACACGGGCTCTTCTGTGATCTCGTCCGGGTCAAAGGAGGCGATCTTCCCAACGAAATAGGCTTTGGGGTATTTATGGGATTCTATGTAGTTCTCGTTAAAGTGTTCCTGCATCAACTTCTTCCTGAATTCGAACTCCCGGACCAGCAGAAGGGAAGCGATCTCGCCGTTGTCCTTGATCACCGTGTTGACCTTCTTGTTCACGGCATGGATATCCTCCAGGGGGGTGGATGCGTCAAAGGTGATCGTCCCAGACTCGGTCCGATAAGTTTCCTGGCCTATACAAAAGCTGCTGCACAACAGCAGGGACACGAATAAAAAAGTCCTCATTCCGGAAATCCTTGATCCGCCCATTCCGCGATCAATGCACGGGCAGACTGAGGCATCAGGCCATCGGGAGGCATCGGGTTCGTGGTGCTGTTGATACGGGAAAGCAATCCGCGGGTTTCGATCGCACTTCTTACGAGGCTCAATGACGTCAGCGACATAGGCGCATTGTTGGTCGGGGGGTTACCATGGCAAGATAGGCAATTCCCCTGTATGATAGGCCGGATGTCA
>JBFKPJ010000101.1:0-9630 GCA_041628355.1 Muriicola sp.
GAGAAGAACCATCGGCCCTCATTGTGGCGGTAAAGAGGTATTTGTTATTCAGGCTATAGTTGACACGAGCAAAGAAAGATTGCAGTTCATCTGTGTTATTGAAGGTGTCAGCAGTCATACCCCGTACCAGTCGGTCAAAGCCAAAACCTACATTTTCACCGGCAACCACAACAGGTTGTATCCTGTTGACGATCAGCCCTGTAGTATTCGCTCCGTAGTAATATTGCTGGTAAGCCCCGTCAATGGTTTGAGCGGCACCGTTTACGGTGGCCCTCAGGTCTTCGCCCATTGCATTGAGCTCCGTGGTTGAGAATCCACGACCCTGGGCATTCCTTCCACTGACATTGAAATCCTGGAAGGAGTATCCCACAAGGGCGTCGATGTTGGAATTGCCAAAATCTTTCTTAAAATTCAGCGTGGCTTCTAACAGGTGGTTCTCACGATTCAAGGTGTTATACACTCCAAAACCTTGACCCGAGATATCGGTGAAGCTCAACAAATTTCCAGAGAGAACGGAAGTGTTTTCCCCTTCAGACTTGTCATAACCCAAGTTGATCTTTCCTGTGAGTTCCGGAGTGAACTTGTAGTCGATAGACCCGTTCACCAGTACCCTGTTGGTATTGGTCTCGTTCTGAGTATATCTCAAGAAGTTAGCGGGTTTGATCTGCGTTCCCCCGTCGTTGAAATCAGGGCTTGAAGGCCAGGTTGGGTTTGCCGAGTAACTGGCACCGAGGATATCCCCTCGGAAACCTGCGCCACCACTTAAAGGAGCAGTTTCATCATTCACCCTTGAGAGCGTGGCCTGTAAACCGAGGGTCAGTTTGTCATCCAGGAACCGGTGTGTCCAGTTCAACCTTCCGGTAATACGTTCCATGCTCGTTTTCTCAATGACCCCAAATTGCTTTTGGTAACCGAAAGTTCCTCTGATATTTCCCTTACCATAGTTATTGGAATAAGAAACGTTCTGGTTCTGAGAGGCTACTGTGCGGGTAATAAAATCCTGCCAGTTGGTATTGCCTCCGAAGTTGACCGCTGATGGGTTCCCTCCGTAGAGCGCCACCGCATCGAGGAACTCTTCTTTATTCAAAAGGTCATAGCTGTTGGCAGGAGTAGCGACACTCAGGGAAGAAGCAAATTCTAATTTGCCGCCTGTACTGCCTTTACCGCTCTTGGTAGTGATGATCACAACCCCGTTTGCACCCCTGGAACCATAGATGGCCGTTGCGGAGGCGTCCTTAAGGATACTGATGCTTTCAATATCAGAAGGGTTTAAGAAGTTAAGTGGGTTTCTCACAGCGCTGCCACCGTTACCGGTATCCCCGCCTGGCGCTGTGTTCCCTCCTGCGAGTGGCACACCATCCACCACAAATAATGGATTGTTGTCACCGCGGACAGAGTTGGAACCCCGGATATTGACCTGGATTCCGGCACCGGGCTCACCACTGGTCTGCTGGATGTTAACACCCGCAGTCTTACCCTGGATTAATTGTTCCGGAGATGAAATGACCCCTCCGTTGAAGTCCTCTGAGGTAACCGCGGTTACGGCTCCGGTTGCATCCTTTACAGTTGTGGTACCATAACCGATGATCACCACCTCATCCAATGCCTGGGCATCTTCCTCAAGGACCACGTTGATCGTGGAGCGCCCGTTAACGGCGATCTCCTGTGTTTTGTACCCGATGTAGCTGAACACGAGGACAGCATTGCTGCCAACATTGCTCAGGCTGTAGTTACCATCAAAGTCTGTCTGCGTACCATTCGTAGTGCCTTGAACTACAATACTGGCCCCCGGAAGAGGACCATTGGCATCAGAAACAGTACCCGATACGTCTTGCGCCTTAACCAATCCGAAGCTCAAGATCGCTCCAACCAGCATAAGACCTTTAAGTAGTGTAATCTTCATAAAGAGTTAATTTTAAGTTTAGTTAATTTAAATTCAAGCGTTAAACATATATAAAAAAAATGTTAAAATGCGAAATGACAGGCGTTAGCCGTGTACGAAAACGGTTTCGTGTTAATAACTTTTTAGAACATGGCAATATAATAAATTAGGGCACCATGTTTCTGTTATATGCTAATTATGGGGTGTTTTAATTGTCGAATTCCAAACAAATATAATAATTTTTCAATGCGACCTCCGAAAATTATACAATTTACCAAGGCAGCCCACTTTTGGAAAGTGTTAAAAAAACGGATTTTTTAGAACGGCATTATGTACCTTTATAGAATGCATAACTGACCGGAATTCCGTTTGAAACGCAAGATCACCTTAAAGCATATTGCCCGGGAACTCGATGTCTCCATTTCTACGGTTTCCAAAGCGCTCAAGAACAGCGAGGAGATCGGACAGGACACCAAGGAGAGGATACAGGCCTTTGCCAGGTTGTACAACTACCGACCAAACAACATCGCCATCAGCCTTAAAAATAAAAGGACGAAGAATATAGGCGTGATCATTCCGGATATAGTCCACCATTTCTTCACCACCGTCTTCAGAGGGATCGAACAATACGCCAATACCAAGGGATATAATGTGATCGTCTGCGTCTCGGATGAATCCTTTGACAAGGAGGTGATCAATATGGAGATGCTTGCCAACGGGAGCATCGATGGGTTCATCATGGCCCTGGCCGGGGAAACTCAGCTCAAGAACGATTTCAATCACCTGAGGGAAGTGACCGAACAGGGGATCCCCCTGGTGCTTTTCGACCGGGTCACGGACGAGATACATTGTGATAAGGTGATCATCAATGATGAGGAGGCAGCCTACCGTGCAGTCAAAAAATTGATTGTTTCCGGCCGCAGGAAGATCGCTCTGGTCACAACAGAAGGGTATCTGAACGTCAGTGCTAAAAGGGCAGAGGGGTATTGCCGTGCGCTTAAAGAGTACCAATTGCCGGTTCAACCCGATCTTATCCTTGAACTCCCCTACCAGAAGGAAGATGAGAAGAAGATTGAAGCTTTTTTCATGGGTAAGAATATCGATGCCGTTCTCTGCGTCAATGAGATCTTTGCGGTAAAATGCATGGGGATCGTGCAAAGGTTGGGAAAACGCGTACCTGAGGATATCGCCTTTATCGGTTTTACCGACGGGATCCTGTCCCGGTTGTCGACTCCCACGCTGACCTCTGTGGATCAGCACGGGGAACTCATGGGGGAAACAGCTGCCAGAATGCTGATTGAAAAGATCGAAAGAGATCACGACCCGGAAGGGGAAGAATCCTTTGAGACCCGGGTCATTAGCGGGACCCTGGTCGAACGGGAATCCACCCTGGGTTCAAAGTGATGGGAGTAGCGAATATCATTTATACCTTAATATATAAGGAAATATAAGACAGGAGCAGGATGGAATCTGATCGGCCTGTATTCAGGTATTCGCACATCTTTGTATATTGGCTCCTGATTAAAAAAGCCCCTGACATCTTCACCGGAAACAAAAGCCATCAATTAAGTACCTGTAACTACTTGCTTAGGAATGCATAACAAAGGATTTATTTTTGACCTGGACGGCGTCATCGTCGATACTGCCAAATATCATTATCTGGCCTGGAAACGCCTGGCAGATGAATTAGGCATCCCTTTTACGGAAGAACAAAATGAGCAATTCAAAGGAGTGAGCCGGAAAAGGTGCCTGGAGATCCTCCTCGAATGGGGTGATCTGAAGGTCCCGCAGGACCAATTCGATTCCTGGCTGGCAGAGAAGAATGAGGACTACCTGAAATACATCGACAAAATGACCGAGGACGAAGTGCTGCCGGATGTTCCCAAGGTCCTCAATTTCCTGAAAAAGCACGGGGTTCCCATGGGACTGGGTTCTGCGAGTAAAAATGCCCGGCCCATTTTGAAAAAAGTGGGACTTATTCCTTATTTTAACACCATTGTAGACGGGACACAGGTCAGCAAGGCAAAACCAGACCCGGAGGTCTTTATGATCGCTGCCCGGGATCTGAAACTCAAGCCTGAGAATTGTATCGTGTTCGAAGATGCCATCGCCGGGATAGAGGCGGCGAATATCGCCGGAATGACCAGCGTTGGGATTGGAGACAGGGACATCCTCTCGGAGGCCAGGTATGTGTTCAGCGATTTCACCGAGATCGATCTCGACTTTATTAAAGAACTAGCAGAATTATAGAGTATGAATCAGGATTATATAGTGCCAGACAACTGGTCGATCATAGAAGAAGGATTTGAAAGGGAGAATGTAAAATCCTCAGAAAGTATTTTCAGCCTGGGTAATGGAGCCATGGGTCAACGCGCCAATTTCGAAGAGCAATATTCGGGGCCTACATTTCAGGGCAGCTACATTGGTGGGGTCTATTACCCCGACAAGACCAGGGTGGGCTGGTGGAAGAACGGATATCCGGAATATTTTGCCAAGGTGATCAATGCCCCGAGCTGGATCGGGATCCACGTACTGGTAGATGGGGAGGCACTCGATCTGAATACCTGCTCAAAAGTGGACGGTTTTCGAAGGGAACTCAATATGAAGGAGGGATGGTACCGGCGAAGCTTCACGGCCACGCTGAAAAACAATAAGACCATCGAAGTAAATGTGATCCGATTCCTGAGCATGGACCTGGATGAGCTCGGTGCTATCCGTTATGAGGTTACGCCAAAGGGAGAGGACATGATCATCACCTTCTCTCCCTTCCTCGACAGTGGGATCACCAATGAGGACAGCAACTGGGACGACAAATTCTGGAATACCACCAGGGTTACCTCAGACGGGAACCAGGCGTTTATCGAGGCTCACACCATGAAGACCAATTTTGAGACCTGCACCTTTATGGAATGCCACCTGGAGTACAAAGGAAAGATCCAGAGCAAGCCGATGGGTACAGAAGAAAGGGAGCTTTGGGTAGGACATGGGTATGAGCAAAAAGTGGATAAAGGAACAACGGTAACGTTCTACAAATTTGGCGGGTATACCGTTTCCCGGAATCACAAGGACGGTAACCTGGTCGGTGCCGCCAAAAAAGTACTGGACAAGGCCCGGCAGAAAGGGTTTGACGGGCTCCTGGAGGCACAGAAGAGTTCATGGGCCGGGATCTGGGAAATGAGTGATATCACCATTGGGGGAGACATAAAGGCCCAGCAGGGGATCCGGTTCAATATCTTTCAACTGAACCAGACCTATACCGGAAGGGATTCCCGCCTCAACATAGGTCCTAAAGGGTTTACAGGAGAAAAATACGGGGGCAGTACCTACTGGGATACGGAGGCCTATTGCATCCCCTTTTACATGGCTACCAAGGATCACCATGTGGCCAGGAACCTTTTAAAATACCGGTATAACCACCTCGAAAAAGCCATAGAAAATGCCAAAAAACTGGGCTTTAACAACGGGGCAGCCCTGTACCCCATGGTGACCATGAATGGAGAGGAATGCCATAACGAGTGGGAGATCACCTTTGAGGAGATCCACCGCAACGGAGCTATCGCCTTTGCCATTTACAATTATTACCGCTACACGGGAGATTACTCCTATATCCCGGAGATGGGGCTGGAAGTACTGATCGGGATCGCCCGTTTCTGGCACCAGCGGGCCACCTTCTCCAAACAGAAGAACAAATACGTGATCCTGGGCGTCACCGGCCCCAATGAATACGAGAACAACGTCAGCAATAACTGGTATACCAATTATATCGCTCGCTGGTGCATCCAATACACCCTGGAACAACTCGAAAAGGTAAAGACGGGTTACAAGGAAGATTACGACAGGATCACCGGATACACCAAGCTCAAAAAAGCGGAGACGGAGGAGTGGAAGGAAGTGGCAGACAATATGTACTTTCCTTTCTCAGAGGAATTGGGGATCTACCTCCAGCAGGATGGATTTCTGGACAAGGAGCTGGTCACCGTGGCAGACCTGCCAAGGTCCCAAAGACCGATCAACCAGAAGTGGAGCTGGGACAGGATCCTGAGATCGCCCTACATCAAACAGGCAGACGTGTTGCAGGGCTTTTACTTCTTTGAGGATCATTTCTCCATAGAGGACCTGGAGAAGCATTTTGATTTTTACGAACCCTTTACCGTACATGAATCCTCCCTGTCCCCCTGTGTCCACAGCATTCAGGCGGCGCGGTTAGACAGGATGCCTCAGGCCTATCAGTTCTACCTGCGTACTTCCAGGCTCGACCTGGATGATTACAACAAAGAGGTGGAAGAGGGACTTCACATCACCTCCATGGCCGGCACCTGGATGAGCATTGTGGAAGGATTTGGAGGCATGAGGATCAGGAACGACAAGTTGTCCTTCCGACCCCGAATTCCAGTGGAATGGGATTCCTATTCCTTTAAGATCAATTTCCGGAATCGGATCCTGAAGGTACTCATTGACAAGACCGGGGCCCATTTTGAACTCGAGGGAGACCACGAAATGTCGATCCGTCTCAATGGAGAGCGCGTCGTATTACAACCGGGATCCAAAAATACCGCCAAATAAATGAATATTCCGGGGACTGAGGTGGGCAAAAAAGCTTTGTCCCTTTCCCCGATCGCATACATTTCGATATCGATCTTCCTGATGACGATAAGCATGTTACATGCCCAGATTGAACGTATAGAACCTCCAAACTGGTGGGTGGGTTTCAGGGAAACCTCCCTCCAGCTACTGGTCAGGGGAAAGGGGATCGGGAGCTACTCTGTAGCTGTCGGGGAGGACAGGGTTACACTGGAAGAGGTCCACAGGGCACACAGTCCCAACTACCTCTTCCTCGACCTGCACATACCGGAGAATACACCGGAGGGGGACATCTTACTGGTATTCAGCAAAGAGGGCGAGACCGATATCACCTATCCGTATCCCATCAGAGGAAGAGAAAAGAAAGCGGAAGAATACGTCGGGTTTTCGAGTGAGGATGCGATCTATCTGATCACCCCGGACCGCTTTGCCAATGGGCATCCTTCCAATGACATCGATCCCGCCCTGAAGGAAAAGAGGATCGACCGAAAAGATGACTACGCCCGCCATGGGGGCGATATACGGGGGATGATCAACCACCTCGATTATATTGCCGACCTGGGCTTTACTGCCATTTGGCCCACCCCCCTGTTGATCAATGACATGCCCAGGGAATCATACCACGGTTATGCAATTACGGACTATTACAAGGTAGATCCCCGGTTTGGGAGTTTGGAGGACTACAAGGAATTGACCGCTAAAGCCAGGGCGAAAGGCATCAAGGTTGTGATGGACCAGGTGAACAACCACTGCGGCCTCGCACACTGGTGGATGGAGGACCTGCCCTTTTCGGATTGGATCCATTATCAGGAAGGTTTCGAAGAAGGCAGGGAAATTACGGTGACCAACCACAGGCGCACCGTGAACCAGGATCTCTACGCCTCGGATCACGACAGGGAACTCATGGACAATGGTTGGTTCGTGCCCTCCATGCCCGACCTGAACCAGGACAATCCCTTCCTGGCAAATTACCTGATCCAGAACAGCTTGTGGTGGATAGAGACCCTGGGGCTCGGTGGGATCAGGCAGGATACTTACCCCTATCCGGAAAAACACTTTATGGCACGATGGGCAGGGCGCATCATGAAGGAATACCCCTCCTTTTCCATTGTGGGGGAGGAGTGGAGCTACAATCCCCTGGTGGTGGGGTATTGGCAGACTGGGTCCCAAAACCGGGACGGATATGAATCCCACCTGAGGTGTACCATGGATTTTCCCCTGCAGCAGACCCTGGTCGATGCGCTGACAGAGGAGGAGAATTGGAACACAGGGCTGATCAAATTGTACGAGGGACTGGCCAATGATTTCCATTATGCTTCCCCCCGGGATATGATGCTTTTTGGAGACAACCACGACATGGACAGGCTTTTTACCCAACTTGGGGAAAACGCAGAGCTGACCAAAATGGCCCTGGCCTTCATCATGGTCGCCCCCCGCATCCCCCAGGTTTATTACGGGACCGAGATCCTGATGTCCAATTCGGAAAAACCCGGTGATCACGGCAGGATCCGGAAGGATTTTCCGGGCGGTTGGCCGGGAGACCGGATCAATGCATTTACCGGAAAAGGGCTGGATCCCAAGAAGAAAGAGATGCAGGAATTCGTCAGGACCCTGACGCGATTCAGGAAGGACGAAGAAGTGATCCATAAGGGGAAGACCAGACATTTTAGTCCGGAGAACGGAGTGTATGTGTTGTTCCGCTATTTGGGCAAAAAGAGGGTGATACTTGTCCTCAACAAGAACGAGACCCCAACTGCATTGCCCTTGGGAAGGTTTGCCGAAATGGAGATCTCCAACCGGGAATTTTACGAGGTGACGAGTGGGAGGAAAGTTGATCTGGGAACCGAACTTCACCTGGAACGAAAAGGAGTATTGTTGTTTTCCAACTGAGGTCACATGATAAAAAACAAAGCCATTGCATTTGTCGTCTTCGTTCTGCTGTTGAGCTGTACGGGGGGTAGAGAACAGGCAAAGGATAAAAAAGAAAGGATACAGATGAAAGGACAAGGAAAGATCGTGATCTATCAGGTATTTACGCGCTTGTTCGGAAATACCAATACAAACAATAAACCCTGGGGCTCCCTGGAGGAGAACGGGGTAGGGAAGTTCGCGGATTTTACCCCCACTGCCCTGCAGGAGATCAGGGATCTGGGGATCACCCACATCTGGTACACCGGTGTCCCGCACCATGCGCTGGTGACCGATTATACGGCTCACGGCATCACCAATGACGATCCGGACGTGATCAAGGGCAGGGCCGGTTCGCCCTATGCGGTCAAAGACTATTACAATGTGAATCCGGACCTCGCCATCGATCCGAAGAACAGGCTGGAGGAATTCAGACAACTGGTCCATCGTACCCATGAAGCGGGAATGAAGGTCATCATCGATATTGTACCCAATCACGTGGCCCGCCATTATGAAGGAGCTTCCACCCCCAAAGGGAAGGAACCTTTCGGGGCTTCGGACAATACTACTGTGGAATACGCCCGGGATAACAATTTTTATTACATCCCGGGGACCCCGTTTCAGGTTCCGGAATGGAGGGATGGGTATCAGCCTCTGGGAGGAGACCCACATCCTCTTGTCGATCATGACTTCGAAGAAAATCCCGCAAAGTGGACAGGCAATGGTTCAAGGCTGGCACAACCCGACTTCAACGACTGGTATGAGACCGTGAAGATCAACTACGGGGTAAGACCCGATGGGACCTATGATTTCGAGCGCCTGCCGGAAGACGCCGGATCACGAAACCACCGGGATCACTTTGAGTTCTGGAAGGACAGATCCGTTCCCGATTCGTGGATCAAGTTCAGGGATATCGCCATGTATTGGCTCGATCTGGGCGTGGATGGGTTCAGATACGATATGGCTGAGATGGTACCAGTCGAATTCTGGAGCTACCTCAATTCGCATATCAAAGAGAAAAATGCGGAAGCACTGCTGCTGGCGGAGGTTTACAATCCCGCCCTGTACAGGGATTATATCTTCAAAGGAAAAATGGACTACCTCTATGACAAGGTAGAGCTCTACGACAGCCTGAAGCACATCATGCAGGGTCACGGCTGGACGGACCATATCCCCGTGGTGCAGAAAGGACTCCTGGATATTGAGCACCACATGCTTCATTTTCTGGAGAACCATGACGAGCAGCGCATCGCCAGCCC
>JBFKPJ010000102.1:0-9607 GCA_041628355.1 Muriicola sp.
CCGCAACCCAGGGTGATCAACAGGGCGGTTCCAATCAATTCCGCAACAAATGGTGTCATATAAGTGTTTTTAATGTTCCTTAGTCCAATACTCCAGGGCCCCAATAGCCTGGTACCATCCTTTTATGCCTTCTTCTATGGCCGTTCTTTCCTCCGAAGGGACGAACCGTCGTTCACTCTCCCAAATCTCTTCAATTTCTTCAAGGCCGGACCAGAAGTTTACCGCAAGCCCGGCCAGAAAAGCAGCCCCCATCACGGTCGTTTCCACGATCCTGGGCCTCACTGCCACCGTGTTCAGGACATCGGCCTGGAATTGCATCAACAGGTTGTTGACCGTGGCTCCGCCGTCTACACGCAGCTCCCTGATCTCGATCCCCGCATCTGCCTCCATTGCCTTGAGCACATCCATGGTCTGGTAGGCGATCGATTCAATGGCCGCGCGGGCAATATGGGCATAGGTGCTGCCCCTGGTAAGGCCGAAGATGCTCCCTTTGGCATGCTGGTTCCAATGGGGAGCCCCCAGGCCGGCGAAGGCAGGAACGAAGTACACCCCGTCCGAACTGTCCACGGTGCAGGCAAGCTTCTCCACTTCGCCTGAAGACTCGATAATCCCGAGGCTGTCCCTGAGCCATTGCACCACCGCGCCGGCAATAAATATGCTTCCCTCGAGGACGTAGATGGTTTTTCCATCGATCTGCCACCCTATTGAGGTGAGCAGGTTATTTTTTGAAATGATGGGCCTCTCTCCGATGTTCATCAGCATAAAACAACCTGTTCCATAGGTATTCTTGACCATTCCTGGTCTGGTGCACATCTGCCCGAACAAGGCAGCCTGCTGGTCTCCTGCGATCCCGGAGATGGGGATCTCCTGCCCGAGCCAGCGGGAAGAGATATGCCCATAGACCTCACTGGATGGCTTCACTTCGGGCAGCATGGACTTTGGGATATTGAACAGGGTCAGCAGCTCATCATCCCATTCCAGGGTATTGATATTGAAGAACAGGGTGCGGGATGCGTTGGTGACATCGGTAATATGGAGGGAGCCTTCGGTCATCTTCCAGATCAGCCAGGAATCTATGGTCCCCATCAGAAGTTGACCTGATTCGGCCCTTTCACGGGCACCTTCGACCTCGTCCAGGATCCATTTGACCTTGGTCCCGGAAAAATAAGCGTCGATGACAAGGCCGGTCTTTTCCCTTATCAGGGGGGATAGACCGTCTTTTTTAAGCTGATCACAGTATCGGGCGGTCCTCTTATCCTGCCAGACTATGGCGTTGTAAACGGGTTTTCCGGTATTTTTATCCCAAACCACGACAGTCTCCCGCTGGTTGGTGATCCCGATGCCGGCGATGGCAGCAGGTGGGATCTTTTTCGATTCCACGGCCTCCTTCATCATCTCAACCTGCGTCTGCCAAATTTCAACGGCATCGTGTTCTACCCAGCCCGACCGGGGGAAATGCTGAGTGAATTCCTTTTGGGATGAAGAGAGGATATTTCCTTTCTTATCGAATATCAATGCCCTGCAACTGGTCGTACCCTGGTCTAAGGCCAAGATGTATTTTTCCATGCTTTTGCGTGCTACGCGGTTACTTGCCTTCTCTGTCTTTAAATGTAATGGATTTATTTTGTTTTCTACAAACTGCCTTTAAAGACGATTTTAAGGGAGAGGTGTCTGATCTGATTTCATGCAACGGACAGGTCAGTTGAGCAGCCAGATGCTCAGATTCAGGACCATCGCAAAACAGACCCATAACAGGTAGGGAAGAAGCAGATAGGCCGCTGTCCTGCTGACGATCTTGAACCATTTGATGGTGGCCAGGATAAGGGCGATCAGGACAAGGATGACCATCAATGCCCAAAAAGGCTCACGAAGCCCAAAAAACACGATACTCCACATCGCATTGAAGAGCAGCTGAAAGCCGAAGTAATACAGGGCCGTTTTCACCCAGACATGATAAAAACCCTTGGCCCACACCAGGCCGGCGGCGATGCCCATGGTGATGTAAAGGAAGGTCCAGACGGGGGCGAAGATCCAGTTCGGGGGGTTGAAGCTGGGCTTGTTCAGGGTGGCATACCAGCTGTCTACCGAACTCTGTGTGGCGAAACCGGACAGGAAACCTATAAGAAGGCAAACGATCACGGCAAAACTGATATAGGTCGCTTTTTTCTTCATCGGTAACCCTGCTGAAAGTCCTAAAATAGGAATTTATTTTAATTGGGGTGAGGGGGATATCCCCTAAGGCCTATCTTTGCAGGAAATTCTGGAGGATATGCAGGAACAGGACTTTATTCCGGCCGGTATCGAGGTACAGGCAGAGCGTGGGATCACATCCTGGAGGGCGCCGAGCAATATCGCCCTGGTAAAATACTGGGGGAAGTACGATGGACAGATCCCGGCCAACCCCTCTTTGAGCTATACCCTTTCCGTCTCACATACCACTACAGAAACTCGTTTTGAAAAGCGGACCCCGGGAGGAAAAACCCCGGACTTCGACCTGTTGTTCGAAGGTCAGCCGCGCGCCGATTTCAACCCGAAGATCCGTACCTTCCTCGAACGTATCCTCCCCTATACACCGTGGATAAGTGATTACCACCTCAAGATCAGTACGGAGAACAGTTTTCCGCACAGCAGCGGTATAGCTTCCTCTGCGAGCAGTATGGCAGCCCTGTCCCTTTGCATCATGGAGATGGAACGTATTCTGATCCCTTCCATGTCTGAGCGTGAATTCCTCAGAAAGGCTTCCTTTCTGGCCCGCCTTGGATCCGGTAGCGCTTGCCGCAGCATAGAAGGGCCGCTGGTAAGCTGGGGCAGGCACGATAATCTGGCCGGGGGCTCAGACCTGTACGGTTCAGTCTATAAAGGTGGCGTACACCCTGTTTTCAAAGATTACAGGGATACGATCCTGCTTGTGCATAAAGGACAGAAGACCGTCAGCAGCAGTGCCGGGCACTCCCTCATGGAAGGACATGCGTTTGCAGCACAGCGCTTTTCCCAGGCCCACTCCAATCTTTCTGCACTTACAGGAATACTGGAAAAGGGAGATCTGGAGGGTTTTGCTGAGATCGTGGAGAGCGAAGCGCTGAGCCTGCACGCCATGATGATGACCAGCATTCCTTATTACTTACTGATGAAGCCAAACACCCTGGCCATCATCGAAAAAATATGGGAATTCAGGAGTACGACCCATGAACCTCTCTGCTTTACCCTGGATGCCGGGGCGAATGTACACCTGCTCTACCCCGGATCGAGTGAGGAAAAAGTTTTGCAATTTATTAAGAATGAGCTTGTTGCGTATTGCGAAAAGGGACAGTATATTTGCGACCAGTCAGGGAACGGGGCAAAAAAATTAGAGTCCGCTATTTGAGATAAGCAAATTAGGACTACCTTTAACTGGCGGTAACGCAGCACATTATGAAGGGACCACTTTTCTATTCCAAAATCCTATTGTTCGGAGAATACGGGATTATCAAGGACTCCAAAGGCCTGTCCATCCCCTATAATTTTTTTAAGGGTGCCCTTAAAACGGAACATCCTCTCTCTGATGCCGCCGAGAAATCAAACAACAGCCTGAAAAGATTCGCGGACTACCTGGAAGGGATGCAGCAAGAGGATCCCTCCCTGGTGCAGTTCGACATACAGGGCTTAAAAGAGGACCTTGAGAAGGGAATGTACTTCGACAGTTCCATCCCACAGGGATATGGCATCGGTAGCAGTGGTGCCCTGGTGGCGGCCATATATGACAAATACGCCAAGGACAAGATCACGGTCCTCGAGAACCTCACGCGGGAAAAGCTTTTGCATTTGAAAGCCATCTTCGGGAAGATGGAATCCTTCTTCCATGGCAAATCCTCCGGTCTCGACCCGCTGAACAGTTACCTGAGCCTCCCCATTCTGATCAATTCCCAGGACAACATAGAATCTACCAGCATCCCTTCCCAAAATATCAATGGGAAAGGAGCGGTTTTTTTGCTGGACAGCGGAATGACAGGCGAAACGGCACCCATGGTTCAGATCTTTATGGAGAAGATGAAGAACGAAGGATTCAGGACCGTACTCAAAGATCAGTTCATCAGGCATACGGACGCCTGTGTGGAAGATTTCCTCTCCGGCAATATCAAATCCCTTTTCGGGAACCTGAAACAGTTATCCCATGTGGTACTGGATCACTTCAAGCCCATGATCCCTCAGCAGTTCCACGAACTTTGGAAAAAGGGAATAGAAACCAATGATTATTACTTGAAACTTTGTGGTTCGGGAGGCGGAGGATACATCCTTGGATTCACGGAGGATATAGAAAAGGCCAGAAAAACCCTTGAGGGACACAGACTGGAAGTGGTGTACAACTTCTAAACCCCATTTTTATGCTTAGCAGAAAGAACAAGCTCATGCTTTTAAAGCTTTTGAGTTTGTTTTCCATCGTAAGGGGGTACAACGTCCTGGTCATTGTCATTGCCCAGTATCTGGCAGCCATCTATATCATGGCACCTAACCTGCCGCTCCGTCAGGTCATTTTCGACCTGAGCCTATTCGTTATCGTGCTGGCGTCCGCCCTGGTGATTGCTGCCGGTTACATCATCAACAGTTTTTACGATTCAGAGAAAGACCTGATCAATAAACCCAGGAAGACCATGCTGGACCGGCTGGTGAGCCAGCGGACCAAGTTGAGTACCTACTTTGTGCTGAATTTCTTCTCTGTCGTCTTTGCGAGTTACGTCTCCTTCAGGGCGGTCCTTTTTTTCGGGGCCTATATCTTCGGGATCTGGCTGTATTCCCACAAGCTCAAAAGGATCCCTCTGCTCGGCAACCTGGTATCGGCAACCCTGGCCATCACACCTTTCTTTGCCGTATTTGTCTATTACAGGAATTTTGAGACCGTCATCTTTGTACATGCCCTCTTCCTTTTCCTGCTGATCCTCTCGAGGGAACTGATCAAGGATATGGAGAATATAGCAGGCGACCTCGCGCTCAATTACAAGACCGTCCCGGTCCTTTTCGGTACAAAGTATTCCAAGATCATGGTTACCCTCCTTGTGGTTCTTGCCCTTCTCCCGGCTTTTCTCCTGATAGAGACCTTTGATGTAGGCTATATGTACCTCTATTTTATCATGGCTATGGTGCTGCTTCTTGTTTTCCTCGTTCTGATGTGGAGGGCCACTTCGAAAAAGCACTACGTATGGCTACACAACATCCTGAAATTCATCATTGTCTCGGGCGTTTTCAGTATTCTGCTCATCAATGTGGACGTGGTCCTGAACCGAATCCTATGACCCTGGCTTTGAGACCAGAACCATTTTGCTATTTTTGATAAAAATTACACCATGAGCAGATTTGATAACAGCGGCGGAGGAAAATTCTCTGGCAGAGGAGATGGAAATTTCAGGCGGAAGAGCTTTGCACGCGGCAATGCCCCCATCAAGAAAAAGAAGGAGAACACCCCCACACCGGATCCCAATCTGATCAGGTTGAACAAATACATCGCCAATTCCGGGGTGTGCTCGCGCCGTGAGGCAGATACCTATATCACCGCGGGAAACATTACCGTAAACGGGGAGACTATCACCGAAATGGGCTACAAGGTAAAGCGTACCGATGAGGTCCGGTTCGATGGCCGGCTCCTCACTCCGGAGAAAAAGGAATACGTTCTGCTGAACAAGCCCAAGAATTTCATTACCACTACCAGGGATGAAAAGGGGAGGAGGACGGTCATGGAACTGATCAGCAATGCCTCCAAGTCCAGGCTCGTGCCCGTGGGCAGGTTAGACCGGAATACTACGGGACTACTGCTATTTACGAATGACGGCGATATGGCCAAGAAACTCACACACCCGAGGTACGGCATCCGGAAGATCTATCACGTAGAGCTCAACAAAAACCTCAAGGCGGCCGATTTTCAAAGGATTGAGGAAGGCATCATGCTGGAGGATGGCCTTATTGAGGTAGATGAGATCAGTTATCTGAACAATGCCCCTAAAAAGGAAGTGGGGCTGGAGATCCACAGCGGCAGGAACCGCATCGTAAGGAGGATCTTTGAACACCTGGGGTATGAAGTCGTGAAGCTGGACCGCGTGGTCTTTGCCAATCTTACAAAAAAGGATCTGCCTCGTGGCCACTGGCGTCACCTGTCCCAGCAGGAGGTCATCAACCTGGGAATGCTTCAGTAGTGATTTTAGATGGTGGGCCTGGCATGAAGTATGCTGCCTACGGTTCTCCAGAATACAGCTCCGGCGGGATTATTGTCTTCTGTAACGTATCCCTCTTCCAAATATTCCCCGACCATAAGTTTGAGGTGCGTAATGAGGGCGTTTTCTCCGTAGAAATTCTCATAGGCCATATCCCAGGAAGCGAATACGCGCTCTTCCCGCTGCTCGTGGCTAAGCAATTCCACTTTCCTGTGGCGAGGATCTGCCTTGATCTTGTCAAATAGCTTAAGTACTTTGAATTGATTTCCTTCCAGGTACTGTATAAATTCCCCCTCATGGTAAAGCAGGCATCCCGTAATATCCAGAATGCGGTTGTTCTCTTTGGCTTTTTCCAGCATATCCTCGATCTGGTCAAGGGTAAAGCTCGATTTTGCAACGGATCGATAAACCAGACTGAACATGGCCTGTTATCTTTTTTGGTTGAGGTTATCGTCCTAAAGATAAAAGAAAAACGACATGCCAACCCTCCTTTAGCTCGAAAATCGCTTCATCTTTTCTCGGATCTCTTTCAGGCAGAGGTTCCCGATACTTCCCATATGCGTATGGGCCGCGTCCTTCGAGGATCGAAAGTCCCCTTTTTCAACCTGGGAGGCGATCTCCTTGTAGGCATCTCTGAAAGGAACGCCTTGTTTAACCAGGTCATTCAGGGCATCGACAGTGAACAGGAGGTCGTAGCGGGGATCGTCCAGGATATCCTTTTTGACCTCGATCTTTTTCAGGCTGAACATAAGGATATCGAGACAGGCCTTCAGTTCCTGAACGGCCGGGATCAGGCTGTTCTTTGTCAGCTGCAGGTCCCTGTGGTACCCGCTCGGCAGGTTGATCAGGAGCATGGACAATTCATTGGGAAGGGACTGGATGATATTGCATTTGCCGCGGACCAGTTCAAAGACATCAGGATTTTTTTTATGGGGCATGATGCTGCTGCCCGTGGTCAGGTCGTCCGGAAAAGAGATAAAATCGAAATTCTGGTTCATGTACAGGCAAATGTCCATGGAGAATTTGGCCAGTGTTCCTGCCACGGAGGCCAGGGCTCTCGCGGTGGAAACTTCCACTTTCCCCCTTCCCATCTGGGCGGCAACCACGTTGTATTTCAATGTTTGAAACCCGAGGTCCTCAGTGGTCATTGCCCTGTCTACAGGGAAAGAACTTCCGTATCCTGCGGCGCTTCCCAGGGGGTTCTGGTCGGCTATATCTGAGGCAGCCCTCAACAGGATCATGTCGTCAATCAGGCTTTCCGCATAGGCGGAGAACCACAGCCCGAACGAGGAGGGCATGGCCACCTGTAAATGGGTATATCCCGGAAGTAGGACTTTTTGATGGGTTTCGGCCAGCTCGATCAGCAGGTCGAACAACTCCAGGACCTGTTGCTTCAGCGTCTTTAATTCCTCTTTGACATACAGTTGGATGGCCACCAGTACCTGGTCATTTCTGGATCTTGCCGTATGGATCTTTTTTCCCGTATCCCCCAGTTTTTGGATGAGCAGGTATTCGATCTTGGAGTGCATGTCCTCGAACTCCTCCTCGATGGTGAACCTGCCTTCGTCAATGGTCCTGGCTATGCCTGCCAGTTCGTCCAGTATCGCATTGCTCTCCTCCTGCCTGAGCAGTCCGATGGATTGCAACATGCGGCAATGGGCCCCGGAAGCGATCACGTCGTATTTTGCCAGGAGGAGATCCAGTTCACGGTCATTTCCCACCGTAAATCGATCGATCTTCTCATCTGTTTTCAATCCTTTTTCCCATAATTTCATAAGGCGATTGTTTTAAGGTGTTAAGGGATCTTTGTGAGTAAAAATCCATGGAGCAATTCTATGTAAAGGGAGATCCCTTCCTCGATCTCCGAGATCCAGATAAACTCGTCCGCACTGTGAGACCGCCTGCTGTCACCCGGACCCATTTTGAGGGAGGGACAGCTTAGCGCAGCCTGGTCCGAAAGGGTGGGGGACCCGTAGGTTTCCCTTCCCAATGCGATCCCGCTTTGCACCAGAAGGTGATCTTTGGGGATGGAGGATGAGTTGAGGTGAAGGGATCTCGGCTGTAATCTGCAGGGGGCTTTTTTCTGAAGGATCTCGGCTATTTCCTGGTTGGTATACCGGTCATTTACCCGGACATCGATCACCAGATCAACTCCTGCCGGTACCACATTGTGCTGGCTTCCCCCGTTGATCTGGGTCACGGTTAGTTTCACCTCCCCAAGGACCTCGGAGACCTTGGGAAAACGGAATTCACGGAACCATTTCAATACTTCTATACAGTTATAGATCGCGTTATCTGTATTGGGATGGGCTGCATGAGAGGGGGTCCCTTTTACTTCTGCGTCGAAGACCACAAGCCCCTTCTCCGCAATGGCCAGTTGCATGAGGGTAGGTTCACCTACGATGGCCACATCGATCGGCGGGAGGACCTCCAACATGGAATTAAGGCCTTTGGGTCCGGAGCTTTCCTCCTCCCCGGAGGCTACTATAATGAGATTGTGTGACAGATCCTCCCTGTGGTAGAAGTAGGTGAATGCTGCGATCAGGGAGACCAGTGCACCTCCTGCATCATTGCTCCCCAGGCCGAATAATTTACCGTCCTGCACCGATGGCTGGAAAGGATCCCTGGTATAGGCGGTATTGGGCCTGACCGTGTCGTGATGCGAATTCAGGAGGAGGGTGGGCTTGGCCTTGTCAAAGAACTTGTTAAAGGCAAATACGTTGTTATCCTTACGCTTGTGCGGAATACCCCTCTTTACGAACCATCCCTCGAGAAGCATAGCGGTTTCGCTTTCTTCCGATGAAAAGGAAGGGGTTGCGATCAGGTCCTTCAGCAACGCGATGGCATCTTTTGTAAGGGAAAGGATATCGTTTTTCATAGCGTAAGGGTTGTAAAGGAAGGTGGATTTGGCCGGAGCATGTCGATATTTCCCACACATACCTTATGTACGGAGTGGTCCAGGGCATGGAAGCAGTTTTCCAGTTTGGGAAGCATCCCTTCTCCTATGGTCTTTTCCTTGAGCAGGCTGTAATAGCTCTGTTTATTGATATGCGGGATCACAGAATGGTCATTTCCTATATCGCCCAGAACTCCGGGTTTTTCAAAGCAATAAAAGAGCGTGGTGCTATAATCCCTGCTCAAGGCAATGGCCAGTTCCGATGCGATGGTATCTGCATTGGTGTTCAACATCTGTCCTTTGGCATCGTGCGTGAGGGCACAGAATACAGGTGTTAACCCGGAACCCAGAAAAGTGCGTAGGGAGTGGGTGTGAACGGAAACGATATCCCCTACATAGCCAAAATCTATAGGTTCTGCGGGTCGTTTCACTGCCTGTATGATCCCCGCATCGGCCCCGCTGAGGCCTATGGCATTGCAGTCCAGCGCCTGGAGTTCACTAACGATGGTCTTATTTATGAGTCCGGCGTAGA
>JBFKPJ010000103.1:0-9426 GCA_041628355.1 Muriicola sp.
ATTTACTACGATCCCATGCTGGCCAAACTCTGCACCTACGGAAAGAGCAGGCAAGAGGCCATACAGCGGATGATAGAGGCAATAGACCAATACCAGGTGGAAGGAGTACAGACCACACTACCCTTCGGCCGGTTTGTATGTGAGCACGAAGCCTTCCGGTCCGGTCAGTTCGACACCCATTTCGTCAAGGATTACTATTCCCCGGAAGTGTTGCTGAGCAAGGCAGAGGAAGAGGCCAAGATAGCGGCGCATATCGCGTTCAAACAATACCTGGAAGATCAGAAATTACTAAGGATACCAACGTCATAGCATATGAGTTCGAATATTGAGAAATTGAATGAACGGATAGCGAAGGCCAAGCTCGGTGGGGGTCAGAAACGCATAGAGAAGCAGCATCAGAAGAAAAAACTGACGGCCCGTGAACGCATCGAATACCTCCTGGATGAAGGATCCTTTGAGGAAATGGGGATCCTGGTCACCCACAGGACCACCGACTTCGGGATGGACAAGGAGATCTACTTCGGGGATGGCGTCGTCACGGGGTACGGGACCATCCACGGCCGACTGGTCTATGTCTATGCCCAGGACTTTACTGTTTTTGGCGGGGCTCTGTCCGAGACACATGCAGAAAAGATATGCAAGATCATGGACCTTGCGATGAATGTCGGCGCCCCGGTCATCGGCCTCAATGATTCGGGAGGGGCGAGGATACAGGAAGGAGTGAGGTCGCTCGGAGGATATGCGGATATCTTTTATCGCAACGTAAAGGCATCCGGAGTGATCCCGCAATTATCTGCCATCATGGGCCCATGTGCAGGGGGAGCCGTGTACTCCCCGGCTATTACGGATTTCACCCTGATGGTGGAAGGAACGAGCTATATGTTTGTCACGGGACCCAACGTGGTGAAGACGGTGACCAATGAGGAAGTGACCTCTGAGGAGTTAGGTGGAGCCAGTGCCCACGCTATCAAATCGGGGGTAGCCCACAAAACATCCTCCAATGATGTGGAATGCCTGGAAGACCTGAAGAACCTGTTGAGTTATCTCCCCCAGAGCCACAGGGAAAAACCGATGGACCTGCCCTTTGAGACCGGGGATGAGTATCGGGACGTGCTCGATACCATCGTACCGGACAGCCCCAACAAACCCTATGACATGCATGAGGTGATCCGAGGGATCATAGACGGGGAAAGTTTTTATGAGATCCACAAAGATTTCGCGGAAAATATCATCGTGGGCTTTGCGCGCCTGGGAGGTAAAAGTATCGGCATCGTGGCCAATCAACCCATGTTCCTGGCCGGGGTCCTGGATGTGAACAGTTCGAGGAAAGCTGCCCGTTTCACTCGTTTTTGTGACAGTTTCAATATCCCCTTACTGGTCCTGGTGGACGTGCCCGGCTTCCTGCCCGGGACAGACCAGGAATGGAACGGTATCATTGTTCACGGCGCTAAGCTCCTGTATGCCCTCAGTGAGGCCACTGTGCCCAGGGTGACTGTGATCACCCGAAAGGCCTACGGAGGCGCCTATGACGTGATGAACTCCAAGCATATAGGCGCAGATTTCAACTATGCCTGGCCGCCAGCAGAGATCGCGGTCATGGGAGCCAAGGGAGCCAGTGAGATCATCTTCCGGAAAGAGATCATAGAAGCAGATGATCCTGAGAAAAAGCTGGCCGAAAGGCAGGCCGAATACGCCGAGAAATTCGCCAACCCTTTCAGCGCGGCCAGCAGGGGATTCATCGATGAGGTGATCCTGCCCAGGGAAACCCGAAGAAAACTCATCAAGACCTTCAGCATGCTGGAGAAAAAGGATGTGTCCATGCCTCCCAAGAAACACGGGAACATCCCGTTGTAAATCCAAGGAATATTATCAACTGGGAAGGTAGACCACGCCGGAAGAGGAATCCCTTGCAGCGCCCGTGACTGAACTCAGCACATTGATCTCCTGCTCAATTCGAAGGACACCCATAAAAGCGAATACCAGGGCTTCCTTGAATTCGACCAGTTCCGGCGAAGGAATTTCAAGAGTCACGGACTCCCCGATCTTATCCTGAAGCACCTCCGACAGGTAGGTGTTGAATGCGCCTCCGCCTGTAACCAGAAGCGTTTTGGAATTTTTTGAACTGAGTTTTGTGACCTCCCTTCCGATCTGTCCGCATATGTGGTGTACACCTGTGTGCAGGAGGGATTCTATCGGAGCCTTCTCCGCATCGATCAGGGGTGCCACCTCAGAAATAAACCATTCATAGCCGGTCGACTTAGGATAGGTTTTTTTGTAGTAACCCAGTCCGTCCAGTGCTTTGAGCAGGGATGGGATCAGCTTCCCTTTTCGGGCCAGTTCTCCACCTCTGTCATAAGGGATGTCCTCCCGGGAAGTGATATAATTGAGCAGCATATTCGCCACCCCGATGTCATAGGCGATCCTCTTGCCTTCCCTGTGAAACGAAATATTGCTGATCCCGCCCAGGTTCAGGCAAAAATCGTAGGATGCAAAGAGGAAATGGTCTCCCACAGGCACCAGGGGAGCCCCCTGTCCGCCCAGGGCCACGTCATTGCTGCGGAAATCGCAAATGGTCCGTATCCCGCTGGCATTGGCCAGGTGCTGTCCCGAGCCAAGCTGGAAGGTCAGCCCTTTTTCGGGCTGATGATGCACGGTATGTCCGTGGCTGGAGATGAAATCCACTTCCAGTCCTTCCTCTTCCTTGAATTTTTTTGATTGTTCGCCCAGCCAGGTCCCGTAGTCGTTGTGCAGGAATAACAGCTGATCCGCGGGCAGTGCGATGGCCGATT
Source organism: Muriicola sp. (assembly GCA_041628355.1). Lineage (GTDB taxonomy): Bacteria > Bacteroidota > Bacteroidia > Flavobacteriales > Flavobacteriaceae > Muriicola. The sequence goes on from JBFKPJ010000103.1 coordinate 2,790, forward strand.
TCAATTTCTCATATCGCTTTTTGTCATAGGGAATGCTCCGGGTTGCCTTGATCTCGAACTCCCAGCGGGTCAGGTTCTTCCAGATATGACAATAGCAGAGGTCCAGGGCATCCAGGGAGGTGCCGGACATCAGACCGATAACTTTGTACGTCTTCATAGGTTGGTGTTACAGGGAAACCGGCAAAACGCCGGTCGCTTCAAAATGGCCATTAAAATGATCAGCCGCTACTTCCTCGAAGCCCTCCAGGTCCTGATAACAGATCACGGCGGCCTGTATCTTTTCTCGTGGAAGAAGCCTGAGGAAGTAGGGGTTGCCAAACAAATATACGATGACCTGGTAATTTGTGATCAGCTTGACGATCATTTGCAGCGCGCTTTCCTCCAGCCCGAATCCCTCCTGGGGTTTAGCCTTTGGCAGGAAGATCGACAACAGGATACGGGAGTGGGTGCCTATTCGCTCCCTGAGGCGGGAGAACTCCATGTGGTCCCGAACCTCGAGAAGATCATCCTTTTTCAGTCCGAGTCTTCTGTGAAATTCCACCCCTTTTTTCTTGCCGACCGAAATGGCGAAATAGCCCCCTGCCCTGAATTCCTCAAAAGTTTCTCTACCACCTCTGTAGACTGTCAGGCTGTTTCTGGCCACCATTTTGTTGTAGGTATCAGGCACGCTGAGGTCAGGTGTACCGGAGGCCGCCATCTGCAAGGCCTTTTCCTTGAGTAGCCAGACCCGCTGAAAGCTCTTTTCGATCCTCTCCGGGGACGCCTTTTCCAGGATTTGCACAATGCCCTCTTCCGGGTGTTCTGAAAAGCAGAGCACATCGGTGCCTGCATCGAAGGCTGTCCACTCCAGACTGCCCTTTTCGGGAAAAGCACGGGAAACGCTGTGCATGTTAAGGGCATCGGATACCACCACGCCCTGGTAACCCAGGGTCTTCCTCAGCAGGCCGTCTACGATCTCTTTGGAAACGGAGGCCGACACTGGGTTTCCTTGTGTGATCGCGGGTATTGCGATATGTCCTACCATCATAGCATCCACCCCATTCCTGATAAGGGCCTGAAAAGGAAGGAGCTCCTCGGCCCTGAGATCCGGCTCCGACTTTGAGAGTACAGGAAGGTGTAGGTGGGAGTCCGTTGCGGTATCCCCATGACCCGGGAAATGCTTGGCACAGCTGAGGATCCCTGCATCCTGCAGCCCCCTGGAAAAGGCGGTGGCATTCATGCTTACTTTTTCTTTATCTCCCCCGAACGAGCGGTAGCCGATCACCGGGTTGTCCGGATTGCTGTTGATGTCGGCCACCGGGGCAAAATTCCAGTGGATCCCCGCTGCCCGGCAATCCAGTCCTATCTGTTTGGCGATCTCATAGACCAGAAGGGGGTCGTTCATGGCACCCAGGGTCATGGCATAAGGGTAGCGTGGAGTTTCCTCTATCCGCATCGCCAGGCCCCATTCGGCATCGATACTGATCAGGAGAGGAATGCTGGCGGCCTGCTGGTATCTGTGAATCAGATCTTTCAGCAGGTCAAAGCTGCTGGCATTGTAGATCACCTTTTTTTTTCCTTCAAAGTTGGTCGCTGCACTCGCCCTGCTGTGAAAAAAGCATATTCCCCCAACGGCGTCCTGGCTGATCAGATTTTCAAGTCGTTGGATCTCTTCTTCCGAATCGTTGATAAAGGCTGCGGGCATAAAGAACTGTCCTGCTTTTTCCTGCAGGGAAAGTTTTTGCGCAGCCTCGGCATAGGAAGCAAGTTTCAGCTCACTCTTCTCTTTTTTTGCCATAATCAGGAGGATATTGGATGTATTTCAGGAGAAAAAGGGAGGGCAGGGCGGCCAGCACCACCCAGATAAAGAACCCGTCGTATCCCAGCCATTCCTGCATATAGCCGCTCACGAGGCCCGGGACCATCATGCCGAGAGCCATAAAGCCAGTGGCAATGGCGTAGTGGGAAGTCTTGGAGATCCCTTCCGCCAGGTAGATCATGTATACCATAAACCCGGCGATCGCGAAGCCGTACCCGAATTGCTCCAGGACCACGGTCGTGACCACCGCCGGGAGGCTATTCGTGCCTGTGATGGCCAGGAGGGCGTAGAAGGCATTCGGGATATTGAGGGTGAGCACCATGGGAAAGAACCACCTTTTCAACCCGTGCCTGGAGATCAGGATACCGCCCAGGATACCCCCTGCCGTGAGCATGACCACCCCAATAGTGCCGTAGATGGTACCTACCTCGGCCGTGCTGTATCCGAGTCCGCCTGCCTCAGGAGCATCCAGCAGGAAGGGTGCGGCCATCTTTACCAACTGGGATTCCCCCAGCCTGAAAAAGAGGATAAATGCCAGGGCTGTGCCGATCCCTGATTTTTTAAAAAAGGAGGAGAAGACTTCCCAAAAACTACCCGGTTTATCCAATACGATCGAATCGGAGGATTCATATTTGGGACAGAGGATGGCATTGGAAATCGTGAGAAGCAGCATGAGTCCGGCCGTGACGATCATGGTAAGGGACCACGCCCTGTCGCTTTCCCCGTAATAATTTTCGAGAAATCCGGCGAGGATCACCAGCAGGCCCTGGCCGGTGACCATGGATAGCCTGTAGAAGGTGCTCCTGACCCCCACAAAGAATGACTGTTTCTCCTCGGTGAGCCCGATCATGTAGTACCCGTCTGAGGCGATGTCGTTGGTGGCAGATGCAAAGGAGGCCATCCAGAAACAGGCCAGGGTGGTCACAAAAAAGGCGTTTGTAGGCAGCAGAAATCCAATGGCGAGGAAGGAAAGGGCTATCAGGAATTGCATGCCGAGGAACCAGTTGCGTTTGGTGCCAAAAAGTTCCAGGAAGGGGCTCCATAGCGGTTTAATGACCCAGGGGAGGTATAACCAGCTGGTATACAAGCCGATGTCAGCATTGCTGATCCCGAGTTTTTTGTACATGATCACGGAGACGGTGACCACCATCACATAAGGCAACCCCTGTGTAAAGTACAGAGTTGGTATCCAGGCCCAGGCCCGCTTATTCTTCTGTATCATTCCGGTTTATACAGGCTAAAAATAAGCAATTAACTCAGCAATGCAGTGCCCGATCCGAAAATGGTTCCGAACCGGGCACTTTGTTGAAGGATGCTGAACTTACATGAAGTGGTAGCGGACAAAACCTTCCATGGCTTCGTACTCTGCCATACCGAGTTCATTGTATTTCCTGGCGGTTTCCTTGTTTCGCTGTTCAGCCCGTTGCCAGAATTCCCGCTGGTCATTGCCCGGGAACATGGCGCTGTCTTTCTGGGACTGGTGTTTGAAGATCGCATTCTTCTTACGCTGCATGTCTGCCGGGCCTATGGGGATCGCCATTTCCATATCGGAAATATCCCATTCCTGCCAGGCTCCCCGGTACAGCCAGACATAGCAATCTTTGATCCAGGAGGCTTTCTCTTTCACAAGTCGATCCAGGGCGCGATAAATGATGTTCAGACAGACCCTGTGCGTGCCGTGAGGGTCAGAGAGGTCCCCCGCCGCAAAGATTTGATGAGGTTTGATCTGCTGCAGCAGATCGTAGGTCTGCTGTATATCAGCATCTGAATAAGGTTTCTTCTTGACGGTCCCCGTTTCGTAGAAAGGAAGGTTCTGGAAATGGGCATTTTCTTCCTTCACCCCGCAATACCGGCAGGCGGCGAGGGCCTCTCCTTTCCTGATCAGGCCTTTGAATTGCTGTATCAGGGGACTGTCTACCTGTCCCGGGGATTTCTTGTCCAGGAAATCACGTACTTCCAGCACCTGTTTTTGCAGGGCTTCATCATCCTTCTGAATCTCCCTGGCGAAATCCAGGAAGCGGATCACCTCGTCGTCAAATACGGCGATATTCCCGGAGGTCTGGTAGGCAACGTGCACCTCATGCCCCTGGTCCACGAGTCGCAGTAAGGTACCCCCCATGGAGATGACATCGTCATCGGGGTGTGGGCTGAAGATAAGCGAGGTTTTTGGGTAGGGATCCTTTCTCTCCGGCCTTTTGCTGTCGTCTGCATTGGGCTTCCCTCCGGGCCAGCCCGTAATGGTTCGCTGCAGTTGGTTGAAGACGATCAGGTTGATATGTTCGGCCGAGCCGATCTCGGCTACGAGGTTACCCATCCCGTATTCGTTGTAATCCTCGTTGGTAAGCTTGAGGATGGCCTTGTCTAATTTTTCGGACAGCCAGATGGCAGCTTTTTTGATCAGCTTGTCATCCCACTGACATTCGCTGACCAGCCAGGGGGTAGAAACGCGGGTCAGGGCAGATGCTGCAGCCTCATCCAGTATAAAGTCGCAGTTCTGGTGGTGCTGGAGGAAGGTGGCCGGAACGGATTCCTTGATGGGTCCTTCCACGGCTTTTGCAATGACCTCTGATTTACCTTCGCCCCAGGCCATCAGGATGATCCGCTTGGCAGAGAGAATGGTGCCGACTCCCATGGTGATGGCACGTTTCGGGACGTTGTCCAGCCCGAAAAAGTCACTCGCAGCATCCAGTTTGGTGACCCTGTCGAGCCTTACGAGCCTGGTCTTGCTCACCAGGGAAGAACCGGGTTCGTTAAATCCGATGTGGCCGGTCCTACCGATACCCAATACCTGAATGTCGATTCCGCCTGCTTTCAGGATCTTTTGTTCGTAGGCCTGGCAGTAGTCACGAACGTCCTCTTTTTCAAGGGATCCGTCCGGGATATGGATGTTCTCCTTACGGATATCGATGTGGTCAAAGAGGTGTTCCCCCATGAACCGTACGTAACTGTGGATGGAATCGGGTTGCATGGGAAAGTACTCATCCAGGTTAAAGGTGATCACGTTCTTGAAGCTCAGCCCCTCTTCCTTGTGGAATTTCACCAGGTACTCATAGACCTTGGTAGGGGTGGAACCGGTCGCCAGACCGAGTACGACCTTTTTGCCGCTTTTTTGGCGTTGCCGGATCAGGTCGGCGATCTCATTGGCTACATAAAAGGAAGCTTCGTCCGAGTTGTCATGGATCTTCGTTCTGATACGTTCAAACTTTCTAGACTCCTCGTCTGTGGGAAAGGAACTGGTTTCGGATGCCAGGGGGGAAGTGATCATAGTTTATCTAATTAAGTTGTACGGGACAAAAGTACTAAATAAATTCACATGTTGCAGTTTTTTGCAAGAAAAAATGCAACATAATGCTTTTTAATATGTAACTTAGCAAATGAAAATTCCTAAAACGGCAAAAAATAGAAGCTCTATAGGACCTGTAATTTGAATATTCCATGCTAAAAGAAGAACGCCAGCAGCTTATCCTGAATGAGGTGGACCTCCACAACCGGGTATTGCTCACAGACCTGGCAGAACAACTGGAAGTCTCTGTAGATACGGTAAGAAGGGATGTCAAGGAACTCGACGCCGGCAGTAAATTGCGCAAGGTGCACGGAGGGGCGGTATCCCTGGGATATACCCACACGGCGGCCAGAAGTTCCAACGTCTATGCCCTGAGTGAGAAAATGGCCATTGCCGAAAAGGCGATCAGCTTACTTCGTGAAGGGGCCGTGGTCTTTATAGACGGGGGAACCACCTGTCTGGAAATGGCCAGGATGATCCCACCCAAATTAAAATTGACCTGTTTTACCTTCAGCCTGCCTGTAGCCCTTCAATTGGCCGGCATGCCGCACGTGGACCTCATTTTTATCGGAGGCAGGATCTCCCCTGATTCCATGATCTCCAATGGGCCCTATACGATACAGCAACTATCCGAAGTGCGTTTTGACTATGCCTTCCTGGGTACGGGATACGTCGATGCGTTACACGGCCTTACCGAATTCGACTGGGACGTGGTACAGCTGAAAAAGGCTGTGATCCGCGCTTCCAAAAAAGTGGTACTTTTGTGTATCTCAGAAAAATTGAATTCCCAGCATCGTTTTAAGACCTGCGACATCAACGACATCAATACGATGGTCACGGAATTATCACCTGAGAACAACCTGTTGAACCTCTTTAGAAACCAGGATCTCCGATTGTTATAACTATGTCTGCATTTAAAAAAATCACGGAAGGGGATTCCGACTACGATCGGCTGGAACACATGTCGACCGCCGAACTCCTCACCAATATCAACAGGGAGGACCGGAAAGTGGCACAGGCCGTGGCCCAAGTCATTCCGCAAATTGAATGGCTTGTCGAACAACTCACGGAACGATTCCTGAAAGGAGGCAGGCTCTTTTATATTGGAGCAGGGACCAGTGGTCGACTAGGGATCCTGGACGCTTCTGAGATCCCTCCGACCTTCGGACTGCCCCACGAGAGGGTCATAGGCCTGATAGCCGGAGGGGATTCCGCCATCAGGAAGGCCGTGGAATTCGCCGAAGATGATAAGGAACAAGCCTGGAAGGACCTGGAGGCCTTCGGGATCAACTCCCTGGACACGGTGGTGGGAATTGCCTCCTCAGGTACCACACCCTATGTGATCGGAGGGGTGAAAACAGCGCGCAAGAAAGGGCTATTGACTGCAGGGATCACGAACAACCCCGGATCCCCTCTTGCCCTGGAAGCCGAGATCCCTATCGAAATTCCCGTGGGACCTGAATTTGTAACAGGTAGCACCCGAATGAAGGGGGGTACCTCCCAGAAACTGGCCTTGAACATGATCTCTACTGCCCTGATGATCCGAATTGGCAGGG
>JBFKPJ010000104.1:0-9204 GCA_041628355.1 Muriicola sp.
GCAAGGTGGTGGCTGCATTCAATACAGGCCTTGAGGTCCTGGATGAGGAATACGACTTTTTGGTCAAACTCGATGCAGACACCGTGCTTCCTTCCGATTATTTCGAAAAGATCGCCTCCCTGTTCGACTCATCCGAAAAAATAGGCATAGCCGGGGGATTCGCATATGAAAAGGACAGGAGGGGAAATTGGATCCTGAACCACCCTATGGACAGAGACCACGTGAGGGGAGCGTTCAAAGCGTATTCAAAAAAATGTTTTAAGGCAATGGGCGGACTCCGTGAAGCCATGGGATGGGATACCGTAGACGAACTCCTGGCCCGTTATCACGGTTTTGAGATCCGAACGGAGGACAGCCTGAGAGTAAAGCATCAAAGACCCATAGGTGACGCCTATAACGCCCGGGCGAGGAGATCGCAGGGCAGGGCGATGTATCTCATGCGATACGGTCTGATCATCTCTTGTATCGCCTCATTTAAAATGGCCTGGAAAAACCGCAACATAAAGATCGTAAGCGATAACCTCAGTGGTTATTGGGAGGCCAAAAAGAAGAAACAGCCCTATATCGTCACCCCGGAAGAAGGCAAATTCATCAGGGATCTTCGCTGGAAACGGATCCTGGGCAAACTATTCTAAGACCTCCCTGATGGGTTCTCCGGTGGTTCCGTTCGGGAAAGCGATCCCCAAAATAGCGGAGATGGTCGGTGCGATATCCGGGATCTCGGTCCGCTTTACAGTGCTTCCCTTCAGGATCCCCTTGCCATAGAACAATAGGGGAACATGAGTATCATAGACATAGGGTGAACCGTGGGTAGATCCGGTTCTCGGGTAATAGACAACTGCCGGATCCAGGACCAGGAGCACATCTCCTGATCTTTTCTGGTTAAAGCCATTTTGAATGATGTAAGGAATCCCGCTGTTATATTCGTTGGTCTCCATCTGATGGCCTGTGAAAACCCTGCTTATCCCGTCATACCCAAGCAACTCCTGGGCGATCTTATACTGAACATCCTCCACTTCGAGATCGAGACTGCGGATCACATCGTGATCCAGGAAGAATTGTGCATTGCTGTAATTCCTGACCAGGCTGGCATCCCCAAAGGTAAAGGACATGAACTCCCTGAATTTGGTGGACATCGACTGGGAATCCATGTAGCCGGCGGGCAGTTTCTGGTCTTTCAAATAAGCCGGAACATCCACTGCACCGTGGTCTGAGGTTAGGAATACCAGGTACTCTCCCCTGCCTACTTTTTGATCGAGTTGTTTGAGCAACCTATCCAGGTCGGAATCCAGCCTGAGATAGGTGTCCTGAATCTCCTTGGAATTGACACCAAACTGATGACCCACATAATCCGTGCTGGAATAACTGATTGCCAGAAAATCCGGAATGGCATCTTTTCCGAGGTTCTCTCCTTCCAGAGCTGCCAGGGCGAAATCCGTAGTAAGGCTATTGCCATACGCGGTAGCCCTGAGAAGGTCAAATTGTCCGTTCGTATCCCAAAGCTTAGGCAGGTCATGCGGAAAAACAGGAGCGGCCTCCCCAGAGAAGGCTCCTTCGTAAGGATTGTCATCCGGCCCGCTTTCCGAGTAAGTATTAATGCTCTTTAAGGTATTCCAGGGCTTCTTGTACTTTTCAACGGCCTCGGAAGCATTGAAATCCCTTACCCATTTCGGGAGTTCGGCCAAATAATAAGAACTGCTGATCCAGTTGCCTTCTGCCCCTCCATTGTACCAATAAGCGGCATTGGCCAGGTGTCCTCCCGGCAGTACCGCTCCCCTGTCCTTCAGGGCGAGGGAGATGACCTTTCCCCTCTTTTGAGTGGCAAGACGAAGTTCATCCGTGACCGTGGAGACGGTCATCCAGTGGGGTGACATTTTTCCCGTCCCTGCCGCTGTTCCCACGGAGGTTTGATTGTCGTCGGAAGCGCAATAGACGATCTGCCCCGACTCCTTGTCATACCAGTTATTCCCGATGATGCCGTGGGTGGAAGGCGTAGTTCCCGTGTAGATGGAAGCGTGACCAGGTCCTGTGGTAGTAGGCGCGTAATTGTAGTGGTTATTCTTGCAATTGAACCCCTCACCTGCTAACCGTTTGAAACCTCCATCTCCGTAATGGTCCCAAAACCGGGTGAGGTAGTCGTAACGCATCTGATCGACCACGATCCCCACGATGAGTTTGGGCGTGGCTTTTATAGGTTTTGTATGAGACTCCTGGGCAGTACTGTGCTGGGGTGATATTCCGGAAAGAAGACCGAAAAAGATCAGTGAAAAGAGGTATTTTTTCATATAAAAAGGCATGTTTCCAAAAATAACTAATTAAACCCTATTAATCTTAAATCAGGGTTATAAGACGGTTAATATTGTTATTTTTACAGCAAGAAGCATACCACTGTTCATGAATTACCTATCCTCTATTGGAAGCTATTCCATCATGATCCGCGAGGTCTTCAAGAAGCCGACCAAATGGCCGATCATGAAGACTCTGATCTTAAAGGAAATCGATGAACTCATCTATGGTTCCATGGGCATTATCATCTTTATTTCCTTCTTTATCGGGGGGGTTGTGGCCATTCAGACCGCATTGAATATCAGCAATCCGCTTATCCCCAGGAATCTCATCGGTTTTGCCACGAGGCAGTCCGTCATCCTGGAATTTGCCCCTACCTTCACCTCTATCATCATGGCCGGAAAGGTAGGGTCGTACATCACTTCGAGTATAGGTACCATGAGGGTTACCGAACAGATAGATGCCCTGGAGGTTATGGGGGTCAACTCATTGAACTACCTGGTCTTTCCCAAGATCATCGCCATGTTCTTCTATCCCTTTGTGGTTGCCATCGCCATGTACGTGGGTATTTTGGGAGGATGGATCGCAGGTGTGTTCGGGGGATTCAGTTCCAGTGCTGATTTTGTCGAAGGACTGCAGCTCGATTTTATCCCCTTTCACGTCACCTATTCCTTTGTCAAATCCGTGGTCTTTGCCTTTATCATCGCAACCGTGCCTTCCTTTCACGGCTATTACATGAAAGGGGGAGCCCTGGAGGTGGGCAAGGCGAGTACAACGGCCTTTGTCTGGACGAGCGTGGTGATCATTATACTGAATTACATACTGACTCAACTCTTGTTAGGCTGATGATAGAAGTAAAGGACCTACATAAATCATTTGAAGACCATCATGTCCTTAAAGGGGTCTCGACCACCTTTGAAAAGGGGAAGACCAACCTCGTCATAGGCCAGAGTGGTTCTGGGAAAACAGTCTTCCTGAAATGCCTGCTTGGCCTTTTTAAACCCGATCAGGGGACGATCAGCTATGACGGTCGCGTTTATTCCGAACTGGAACCCCGCGAACAAAGGGACCTGAGGCAGGAAATGGGGATGGTCTTCCAGGGCAGTGCGCTCTTTGATTCCATGACCGTGGAGGGCAATGTGATGTTCCCCCTCGACATGTTTACCAAACAGGGTCAGTCCGAGATGCTGGACAGGGTCAACTTTGTACTGAAAAGGGTGAATCTGGTCAACGCCAATCACAAATATCCTTCGGAACTTTCGGGTGGGATGAAAAAACGGGTGGCCATTGCCAGGGCCATCGTAATGAACCCAAAATATCTATTCTGTGTTGAGCCCAATTCCGGCCTGGACCCAAAAACGGCCATCCTGATCGACAATCTCATACAGGAGATCACCGAGGAATACGACATCACAACGGTGATCAACAGTCACGATATGAATTCCGTTATGGAGATTGGGGAGAAGATCATCTTTTTAAAAGATGGGTTCAAAGAATGGGAGGGATCTAACAAGGAGATCTTCAAGACAGACAATGAGGCAGTGACTAATTTCGTCTACTCTTCGGAGCTTTTTAAAAAGGTCAGGCAGATGTACCTGGAGGAACGCAATTAGTCCTGCCAGGCCTTGACTTCCACTTTGGGGTCCTTAAGCCTCACTTTCAGCCAGTCATTCAGTTTTTTAGACTCTGCGCTGACCCTGTCCTCAGGGGATCCATCCTTCCATTTGGCCTCAAAAACGGGAATCGTGTCCACGGATTTGAAATCGGTCATGATCACATAGGAAAAAGACAGCTTTTCCAGGTTGTCGTAATTGGTCCTGGCTTCGGCACTGATATCGTTAAAAGGGATCTGTTTCCTCGCAAAGCTGCTGAGTTCGGACAATTCCTGTTCGAGCAGCCTGATCCTCTCGTCCTTGGATAACAATTCGGCTTTCTTTGCTTCGTACAACTCGTTGACGTAGTTGAATTTCTGTTCAGAATCGTCCTGCCCGCCCTGAAGGATCTTCAGTTCCGCATTCCCCAGTTTTGAGTAGGATCTCATCTGGTTCCTCCAGGTGTCTATCACGTTTTCGGGGATGGACTCATCCCCCATGGTTACCAGTTCTATGGTCGATACCCCCTCCGGTTCGTATTTGACCTCCGTCAGGTTGTCCATAAACCTACCCCTGTCCTTGAACTGGTAGATTCCGATCGTATTTTGGATGAGGTCATTTGCCTGGTTCATGAACCTGGATTCCTGAAAGACGTTGTAAAAGGTGATCCCTGCAGGGATCATGACAAGCAAGGCTACAAGGGAAGCGACCCTTCCGATGAAACGCCTCTTGGCTGAATTGGCGTATCTCACCATGGGAAAACGCAATAGCTTCAAAACCAGGAAGGTCGCCAGGCCAATAAAAATAGTGTTGATGATAAAGAGGTACATGGCCCCGGCCGCAAAGGAAAGATTACCAATGGCCAGGCCAAATCCTACGGTACACAGGGGGGGCATCAGGGCAGTGGCAATGGCCACACCGAAGATCACACTCGCGACGGTCCCTTTCTTGGCCCGTGCAATCACCAGGGCGAGTCCGCCGAAAAATGCGATCAGTACATCCCTGATATCCGGTTTGGTGCGGGCCAGTAGTTCAGAGGACTCATCCCGCAGCGGAAAGAATTCGAAAAAAAGATAGGCGGTCAACACACTCAGGACCACCATGACCGTGAAGTTCCGCAACGCCCTTCTCAGTGTATCTATGTCGTTGACAGCGAGGGACAGGCCGATCCCCAGGATAGGACCCATCAGCGGACTGATCAACATGGCTCCGATAACCACTGCAGTGGAGTTGGCATTCAACCCTACGGAGGCTATAAAAATGGAGCACACAAGGATCCAGGCCGTATGCCCTTTGAACGGTATGTCTGCAATGATTGCCTCCTTGGTGCTGTCCTTATCCGTATTCTTCCGGATATCCAGTAATTCGGTGAGGAATTTTCTGGTGGACCCCAGGAGGCCCCTGAATTCCTGTTTCACTTCTTCTACTCCTCCGAGATCTTCATTCTGCCCCGGATTTTTACCTGTCTCCATCATGGTATGAATTCTTATACGTATCCTTCACCAAAAGTAGCTTTTGTTTTTGAAACGATCGCTTTAATATCCTGTTCCTTTGCTTTGGGGACGATCATAAGTACGTTCCCCTGGTCTACTATTATATAGTCCTCCAGGCCCTCTATGACAGCCAGTTTGCCTTTTGGCAGGCGCACCATGTTCCTGCTGGCATCCATCTCCAGCAAGTTGCCGTTTACCAGGGCATTGCCCCTCGGATCCTTATCCAGTTTGTCGTAGAGGGAACCCCAGGTACCCAGGTCATTCCAGTCAAAATTGGCCGGAAGGACGTAGATGGCATCAGAACGTTCCAGGATGGCGTAATCTATGGAGATATTATCTGCAAGGGGGTAGTGTTCCCGGATAAAATCGAATTCCTTTTCCGTATTGTAAAAGGGGACTCCCTTTTCGAAGAGTTCGTATTGTTCTCTTTGATATTCTTCAAAGGCACTGATGATGGTCTTTACACTCCACATAAAGATCCCTGCATTCCAGAGGAAATTTCCCTGGGCCAGGAATGACCTGGCTGTTTCGTAATCAGGTTTTTCCCTGAACTGTTTTACCTTCTTGAGGTCTTCTCCCATTTTCAGGTCGTATTCAATATAGCCAAACCCGGTATTTGGGAATGAGGGTTTGATTCCCAGTGTACATAGCACCTGCCCCTGTTCACAGGCATTAAAACACAACTGAACATCCCTCGCGAATGCCTCTTCATCCTCAATCCAGTGATCACTGGGCGCTACGACCATAACGGCATTCGGATTCATTTTTCGGATCTTTAGGGCAGCGTACAGGATACAGGGAGCCGTATTCCTCATGGCAGGCTCCAGGACCACCTGTTCCGGCCGGATCATGGGCAATTGGTCGAGAACTAGGTCGTTGTACCGCTCATTGGTCAGGATGAGGATATTTTCGGTGGGAATAAACCTGTTCAGCCTTTTGAAAGTCCTCTGTATGAGGGTGTCCCCAGTGCCGAGCATGTCGTGGAACTGCTTGGGGTTCTGGGTAGTACTCACCGGCCAGAACCTCGAGCCTATTCCTCCTGCCATCAACACTGCGTAATAATTCTTGTTTTTCATGCTCCTTTTAATTTACAACTTCAACTTCTGCGTTGGGCTGAAAGAGATATAACCTGCCCGATCCTACCTCAACACACTGAAACCGCTTTACCTTTCGGTGTCCCTTTCGGAAGGTACGACCATTTTTTAGACGAAATACCGTTCCCAAGGGAAGCTCCAACAGTACGGTCTGACCTGAGGGAGGATCAAATTGCTTCAAAGCTAAGGCCAATTTCGTATCCGTACTGCTGCTGGCCTTTGGATTTCTGAAATGTTTCGCCAGAAGGGGCAAAAGTATCGAAGGAAAGACCTCAGGCCTCAAAAAAGGAAGCATGAGGTGTTGAAAGGTATGCTTCCATTCGCTGCCATGAGGTTTGATTCTCCTGCCATAGGTTTCAAATGCCAGCAAGTGGGCGATCTCATGGACAAGGGTGATCAGGAAGCGATAAGGATTTGATGTCGCATTAACCGTGATCTGATGGGATCCATCCGGTAACAATCGGTAATCCCCATGCCTTGTCATTCTTTCATTCACGACCTTCAGGTGTACCCGATATGTACGGATCAATTCAAAACAAGGGGCTACAGCCGCCTCGGGCAAGTATCTCTCCAAAACACTATTCATCGAAAACAAAAATAAAGTTTCTTAAGACAGCAAAAGAGGTGTGGCGGTGAAATCGGTTTCTTCTTATGGAGTAGAGCTCGAGACCTGAAGGATTTTCCCATTGTAAAAAGCCTGGGCCGAAAGTGAGAAATCCATGATATACCGGGCCATTTGCAAAGCCGATACGGGTGCCTTATACCCCGGAAAAGCCTCCTCCAGCATTTCCGTCTGTACAGCGCCCAGGGCCAGGACATTGAAAGACGGACCGGTCTCCTTATATTCTTCAGCCAGCAGTTCGGTAAGCGTGATCACAGCTCCTTTACTGGAACTGTAGGCAGACAGGCCGGGAAACTTGGCACTGCCCTGTACGCCTCCCATGGAGCTTATGGTTACCACGTGTCCCTGAGACCTCATAAAAGGGAGGACGGTCCGGGTAAGTGCTGCCACCCCAAACACATTTACCTGGTAGACTGAGAGGAAATCCTCGGTAGTAGTGTCTGCAAAAGGCTTGTTGATCAGCATCCCTGCATTGTGGATCAGGATATCCACCTGTTTCCAGTGTTCCTCTATGAAACGGCTGACGGCCTCCAGGGAGGATGCCTGGGAAATATCAAAAGGAAAACAGTGTATGTTTGCGTGTTTCAGCGATTTGATGGGTTGCTCGTTCCTGGACAGGGCCAGCACCTCGTGACCCGCTTCCCCAAAAAGTTTTGCGAGTTCGTACCCTATACCCCTGCTGCTACCTGTGATGATTACATTTGCCATTTAATTGAGTTTGATTTCCCTGTCTGCCGCATTGACGATCCCTTCAACCACAGGGATCATTTTGTTAACCACCCTGGCCATATGCCCGAAATTCATGATCCCGGCTTCATCCCCTACCCGGTGGTAATGATCAAAGTTAGTAAAATCAAAAGTTGAAAAGGTATGGGAAGGGACCTCGAATTCCCTGAAAAAGGGATAGTTGTCCGAACGCTTAAAAAGGTTATAGCCCGCTGCCGTTGGAAGGAAACCTACCACATTCTCCTGTGCGTGCGCGTTGCTCACCGAAGCGATATTGGATTTGTTATACCCCGTGACGTAGACCAGATACTCCTTATCCTGCATGGGAACCCCGGTCATCTCAAAGTTGAGGACCGCATATAGGTCGGTTCCCTGGGCCTTCATTTTCCGGGCCAGGTGGTCCGAACCTTTCAGGCCTTTCTCTTCTGCGCTGAAAAGTGCAAAGACCAGCGTCCTTTTATTGGATTTTGCCCTGCTGAAGTACCTGGCCAGTTCAAGGACTGTGGAGGTGCCGCTGGCATTGTCATTGGCGCCATTGGCAATAGAATCTCCCTCCTGTACCCGCATAGTGCCAATATGGTCGTAATGCGCTCCGATGAGCACCAACTCCTCTCTCAGAGCGGGGTCGTTTCCCTTCAGCACGGCCACCAGATTGTACGCCGCCGGTTCAAAATTGTCCAGGGTATCCCTGAAGGTCCGGTAATACGGTCCTATTCCCTGCTCCTCCATAAACGCGGTAATGTAATCAGCGGCAAGTTCGATCCCTTCCGTACCGGCCTCTCTTCCTTTGAGGTCATCCGAGGCCAGAAAATTCATATGCCCTCCTATGGACACAGCCGAGGAAAAATTGGCCGCGTCCATCACAGTCTTCTGTGATGACTTGCAGGCTACCAGGCACAGGATTCCAAGAAGAAATAAGGGTATACTTTTCATTGTTAAAAATGGAACAGAATGAAAAAAGCATTCAGGTCTGTTTTGAATGCTTTTTCCGTGAATCGTGATTTTTCCTTTCTTCAAAATCAGGCCAGCATGGTCACCGGGTTCTCGATATATTCCCTGAGGGTTTGCAGGAATTGAGCCCCTGTTGCGCCATCTACGGTCCTGTGGTCGCAGGCGAGGGTCAGTTTCATGGTATTCCCGACAACGATCTGCCCATCCTTAACCACGGGCTTCTCTACGATGGCCCCTACTGAAAGAATGGCACTATTGGGCTGATTGATAATGGAAGTGAACTCGAGGATCCCGAACATCCCCAGGTTGGAAACGGTAAAAGTGCTTCCCTCCATTTCTGCAGGGGTCAGCTTTTTATTCCTGGCCCTTCCAGCGAGGTCTTTGACCGCGGAGCCAATCTGGGTCAGCGTCATCTGATCCGCAAATTTCAGCACGGGAAC
>JBFKPJ010000105.1:0-9027 GCA_041628355.1 Muriicola sp.
ATAGGAATGCCGTAGATCAGGTCGATGCTGATGTTGTCAAAGAGTTCTCTGGCTTCGCCTAGGGCCGACCTCGCCTGCTCCGCGTTGTGGGCACGGTTCATGAATTTGAGGTCCTCCTCAAAAAAAGACTGTATCCCGATACTGAGCCTGTTCACTTTGGACGCTGCCAGTTGCCTGAGCTTTTCGGAAGACAGGTCGTCCGGGTTGGCCTCCAGGGTGATCTCCGGGTCCTCGCCCACCGCATAGTGATCCCACACGGCTTGGATCAGTCGGTCTGTCTCCTGAGTGTCCAGCACGGAAGGGGTCCCCCCTCCGAAATAGATCGTCTCCACGACCTCCTCCCCCAACTCCCCTTTTCGCATCACCAGTTCCTTTTCAAGGGCCTGCAGCATCTCCTCTTTCTTCTTCAAACTGGTGGAAAAGTGGAAGTCGCAGTAATGGCAGGCCTGCTTGCAAAAGGGGATATGGATGTAGATGCCTGCCATCAGCCTTGATTTAGATAGACAATTAGCCAGGAGAGACCAAAGGATGAAAGGGCATATGTAATGAATGCGAGGATGTACAGGAAGAAGGACTTAACCAGAATCCATAAAAGCGGCCTTTGGAGGAAGGATGCCATAGCATAGAGGAAGTAGATCCACATCAGCAGGATTCCAAATGCCTGGAGTTCCTTTCCAATGTATTGTACCAGGAACATGTTCACCGTAACGATCAACGTATAGATCCCTAGCAAATAGAAGGAAACAGCGAGAAACTCAGCTAGCGAATACCTTCTGTAAAAAAATACCTTCAGAAAAAAGGCCAGGGTGAAGACAAAAACAAAAAGCAGGTTGTTGATGTTCCTGAGCATGAAATTCCTCGCCTCGGTAAGCAGGGTCTCATCTACTTTGCCCCCTTCGACAACAACGGAGGTGTCGCGGAAGGGATCGAATCCGATGAGAGACCGAACGACGATGTAAAAAAAGGTGGTCAGGAGAAAAAAGGCCACCGGTCGGTAGTACCTTCTACGTTTGCCTTCCAGAAAATTCCTGAGCATGGTCCCCGGTCTGAGGATCAGATCCAGAATGGTAAGAATCAAGGGGGCATTTATCGATAACAAAGCCCCATAAAGATCTTCAAAGGTCTCCCGGAAGGTCACCTTGTGCACACTAAGGCGCTGCCCGCATTGTGGGCAAAACCATCCTTCGGAGGCGGTGCCGCAGTTTTTACAGGTTTTCACTCCATCCCCTTCCATCTGCTACCCAATTCGGTCCCCATTCTGTTTCACAAAGGCCTCCCATCCGGTGTACGACTTGCCCTGGGCGACCTTCCCCTGGTTGTAGAAATGGCACACGGCTGCGGCCAGGCCATCTGTGCTGTCCAGGTTTTTGGGAAGGGACTCCAGTTTGAGAACCTGTTGCAGCATCTTGGCCACCTGCTCCTTGCTCGCATTCCCGTTCCCTGTGATAGCCATCTTGATCTTTTTGGGAAAGTATTCGGTGATGGGGATCTGCCGGCTGAGTCCGGCTGCCATGGCCACCCCCTGAGCCCTCCCCAGTTTCAACATGGACTGCACGTTCTTTCCGTAGAAGGGGGCTTCAATGGCGATCTCATCCGGATGATAGGTCTCGATCAGGCTGATGGTCCTGTCGTAGATCATTTTCAGCTTGGTGAAGGGGTCGTTGTATTTCTTGAGCAGGAGTTCATTCATCTGTATAAATGACATCTGCGATCCTACCACTCTGATGATCCCGAAGCCCATGATCGTGGTTCCGGGGTCAATTCCCATGATGATCTTCTCCTTTTTCATCCGCTGCGTTTTGTGGTGATCTCGAGGGGCAGCCTGAATCGGCTACTCACGGGCATGCCGCGTTTCAGCGCCGGTTCCGGCCTCGGCATATTCCTGAGGCTCCTGATGAGGATCTCCCTGAATTCCGGGATCTGTCCATGGAGTGCACTGTCATTCTCCATCTCCACCACCTGTATCTCTCCCGTGGCCTCCACAAGAAAATCTATGTAGATCGTACTCTGGAGATCGGTCTTCGAGGTGAACCTGAAATCCTGTAAACTCATCCCGAGGTTTTGCATGAGGGTCGACTCAAAGCACAACCGTTGTTCCGCTTTGGAAGCGGTCTCATCACATCCATCAAACAGGGGATACTGATCCACATCGTTCCAGTCGATACCCCTCAGCTCGTCCTCTACCATTTTCCGGGTTTTAGACTCGGGGGTGGCCAGCCAGTCACAGGAAAGCAGGAGAAAAAAACTGCAGCACAGAGCGAGAACCCTCATAGAAGTCCGATTTCAGGACTGAAAATTACGCTTTTTTTCAGTCAAACCGAATTCCGGACCTGGGTGTAACAAATCTGCCTTACCTTAGTCTAATTCGAAAAACCGGTTTATGGACATTGTCTTGCTGCTACTGGGTTTCATCCTCATGCTCACAGGGATAATTGGCAGTTTCCTGCCTGTTTTGCCGGGAACTCCGGTAAGTTGGGTCGGGCTTCTTTTGCTCTACCTCACCAGTGCGGTGCCAGACGACTGGTGGTTTCTCGGCATCACCCTCGTAGTAGCCCTCTTTGTCTTTGCGATGGATTACATCATCCCGGCCGTGGGAACGCGTAAATTCGGTGGAACCCGATCCGGCATGATCGGCACTACCCTGGGGCTTGTCGTGGCCATCATCTTCCCGGTACTCGGAATTTTCGGGATCATCTTCTGGCCTTTCCTGGGGGCATTCCTGGGAGAATTGCTGAACAAGGCCGACCGGCAATCGGCCCTCAAGGCCGCCTTCGGATCCTTTATCGGATTTTTGACAGGCACCTTCCTGAAATTCGTGGTCACTGTCATCTTTTTTGGACTTTTTATCGTGAAAGCCTGGGAATTCAGGGCTGAACTTTTTCCCTGGTTCCATTGATCCGGGTCTTTTGGTCTAGTGAAGCCAGACCGTTTTGTCCTCTATCGGTGTCCTGACACCGGGTTCCGGTTCCTCATCGTAGTAACCCATATAGAAGAAACCCAGACATTTTTCACCTTCCGCCAAGGGAAAGAACTCGTCCATAAAGCGGATCAGGGATGGGGAGCTCCAGTAGGCCCCGATCTTCATGGAGGCGCAGCACAACCACATGTTCTGTACGGCCATGGCCGTGGCAGCGATCTCTTCCCATTCGGGGACACTCTCCTTCGGATCGCGCTGCATGCATATCGCGATCATCACAGCAGCCTGTTTGGTCTTTTCGATCATTTTTGCCGCCTTGATCTCCTTGGGCCTGGATTCCGTCTCCCGGTATTTCTTCGAGAGGAAGTACCCTAAACTTTCCTTGGAAGCACCGGTAAGCACTTTAAACCTCCAGGGTTCCGTCTTCCGGTGGGTGGGTGCCCAATTGGCGGCTTCGAGTATTTTTTCAATATCCTCCCTGGCAATGGGTTTATCATTGTACTGTGCAGGGAACACGGCACGTCGTTTTTTTATAAGATCAAGGATCATAGCATTTTTCAGGATTTTGATTGGATTATGTTTCCTCTCTGCAAGCCAAAAGCAAATTCTGGCCATCTCAAACTTAATGAATACATTTAGGGTATTCAAATCATCAGACTCGGTGAAAAAGGACAATATATTCTATTTTGGGGAAGATCACCTGACGGCAAGCAAGGCACTTTCACTGGCCAGGAAAGAAATCACAGGAAAGATCCGGGAAAATACCTGGGGGAGGATCCGGGAAAGCCACTCGGTGGTACAACAGATCGTGGATACGGGGGAGCCCGTGTACGGGATCAACACCGGGTTTGGCCCCCTCTGCACTACGAGCATCTCCAGGGAGGAGACCAGTATCCTGCAGAGGAACATCCTGCAAAGTCACAGCGTGGGGGTTGGTGAACCGGTAGACCCTGAGATCGCCGCACTCATGCTCGTGCTCAAGATCCATTCCCTCGCCAGGGGATTTTCCGGGATCTCTGAGCCTACCCTGAAAAGACTCCTCTGGCATCTGGAAAACGAGGCCATCCCTCTGGTACCCTCCAAGGGGTCCGTGGGGGCATCAGGGGATCTCGCTCCCTTGTCCCACCTCTTCCTGCCCCTGCTCGGGCTCGGGAAGGTACACTTCAGGGGAGAAGTGATCACAGGCAAAAAGTTGATGGAAAAAACGGCCCTCAAACCAGTGGAACTGGGACCCAAGGAAGGCCTTGCCCTGATCAACGGGACACAGTTCATCGCGGCCCATGCCGTAAAGGTCCTGGAAGGGTTCCACAATTGCCTGTCCCATGCAGACATCATCGGCGCCATGATGATCGAAGGGTTGCAGGGCTCCCTCAAGCCCTTTTACAAACAGCTCCACGAGCTGAGGCCTTTTAAGGGTACGCAGCATGTAGCCCGCCGCATCAAATCCCTCCTGGAAGGTTCAGAGATCATGGAGGACCATATCGATTGTGAGCGGGTACAGGACCCTTATTCCCTCAGGTGTATCCCACAGGTGCACGGGGCTTCCCGAAATGCGTGGCTCCACCTGAAAGAACTCCTGGAGGTGGAACTGAACTCTGTAACGGACAATCCCATCATCGTAGACAAGGACCTTACCATCAGCGGGGGAAACTTTCATGGGCAGCCCCTGGCCATGGCCCTGGACTACGCCTGCCTGGCTGCCTCCGAACTCGGGAATATTTCGGACAGGCGGATCTACCTCGCCCTGGAAGGCAACAGTCCGGGCATCCCGAAACTTCTGATGAAAGAAACAGGGATCAATTCGGGATACATGATCCTCCAGTACACCTCTGCAGCCCTGGCCAGCGAGAATAAGACACTTTGTTATCCTGCAAGTGCGGACAGCATTCCTACTTCCCTGGGGCAGGAAGACCACGTGAGTATGGGTTCCATTGCGGGGCGAAAGGCTCTGCAGGTCATAGAGAACGTGGAAAAGATCCTGGCCATAGAACTCCTGACGGCCGCCCAGGCCTTCGAATTCAGGAAACCCCTGAGGTCGGGCGCCATCCTTGAAATGGTCCATAAAGAGGTGCGCAAAAAGGTTTCCTTCGCCTCCGGCGACCGCGTATTCGCCGATGACATAGAGGAAGGCATAAAGATGATACACGAAAGATCCGTTATTGCGGCCGTAAATGCCATCAGCAATAAAAAGGGCTATTCCCTGAAAACCCCTTTTTCCAAAGAATTTGAAGCCTACTGATCCATGACTGCATACTCTTATTTTGGCCCGTTCACTGAGCTGATACCCCTGGATTCCCTCCCGCTCAAAGGCGCAATCCCTGAGAATTCCCTGGGGGTATTAAGGCAGCAGGGAGTGCTTACGAAGGAGGGCCTTATCCTTGAGATAGGCGCCCATGGAAAACTCCTGGAAAAAGCAAAAAAGGCCGGGGCCCGGATCACCCTTTTCGAAAGACCCATGGTGGCGCTCCCGGGCTTTATCGACTGCCATACCCATATTTGTTTCAGCGGTTCGAGGGCAAGGGATTACGCCCTCAGGAATGCCGGCAGCAGCTATCTGGAGATCTCGAAAGCCGGGGGAGGGATCTGGGATACGGTAACCAAAACGAGACAGGCCTCCGAGGAAGAGCTCACCCGCGGTATCATTGACCGTGCAGGAGAACACCTGGCACAGGGCGTGACCACGATCGAAGTCAAAAGTGGATATGGCCTCACTATCGAAGAGGAACTCAAAATGCTCCGGGCGATCAGGAATGCCGGGGATTCCGTTTCTGCAGACCTGGTGAGCACCTGCCTCGCAGCCCATATGCTGCCACGGGATTACGAAGGTTCTCGCAGGGAGTATCTGGAGATGCTGGCTAATGAGCTCCTGCCCCGGATCAGAAAAGAGGGCCTCTCCAAACGCGTGGATGCCTTTGTGGAGGAAGGGGCATTTTCCCCTTCAGACATCCTCCCGTACTTGGGAAAAGCGCGGGAATCAGGTTTTGACATCACGGTTCACGCCGACCAGTTTTCGACTGGGGGAAGCCAGGTAGCCATAGATTGCAAGGCACTGAGTGCAGACCACCTGGAAGCGAGCACACCCAGGGAGGTAGCAGCCCTGGCGCAAAGCGATGTAGTAGCCGTGGCCCTGCCGGGTGCAAGCCTGGGCCTGGGTTGTGAGTTCACACCGGCCCGTGCCCTCCTCGATGCCGGTGCCTGCCTGGCCATTGCCAGCGACCACAATCCGGGATCCGCTCCTATGGGTCAGCTCCTCACCCAGGCAGCTATCCTGGGGGCCAGGGAAAAACTGACCACCCCCGAGGTCTTCGCAGGGATTACCTTCAGAGCTGCTGCAGCCCTTAACATGGATGACAGGGGCATCCTCAGGAAAGGCAACCTGGCAGACATAGTTGTTTTCCAGACAGCAGACCACAGGGAGATCCTCTACCACCAGGGCAGCCTCCAACCCGCTTACACCATAAAAAAGGGGAATGTCGTCCATCCTAAACCAGAAGTATGAGTACCGCAACAAAAAGATCATTCAAAGAACAATTGCTGGAGGGGATCCCTTCCAGCCTTCCACCCAAACCGGAAGGAAGGAGTGAATACAGCCATGCCCCAGCCAGGAAACAGATCCTTACCGAAGATGAAAAACGCCTGGCCGTTAGGAACGCCCTCCGCTATTTCCCCAACACCTGGCACGAAGAACTCGCCCCTGAATTTGCCGATGAGCTGAACACCTATGGGCGTATCTACATGTACCGTTTCAAGCCGGAATACCCAATGTATGCGCGGCCCATCTCCGACTATCCCGCCAGGACTCCGGAGGCCGCAGCCATCATGCTGATGATCCAGAACAACCTGGACCCTTCCGTGGCCCAGCACCCGGACGAGCTCATCACCTACGGGGGAAACGGGGCCGTATTCCAGAACTGGGCGCAGTACCTCCTGACCATGCAGTACCTGGCCACCATGACGGATACCCAGACCCTGCATATGTATTCCGGTCATCCCATGGGCCTTTTTCCTTCGTCCAAGGATGCCCCCAGGGTGGTGGTCACCAACGGGATGATGATCCCGAACTATTCCAGGCCGGACGACTGGGAACGATACAACGCCCTGGGGGTAACCCAGTACGGGCAGATGACAGCGGGTTCCTACATGTATATTGGCCCTCAGGGGATCGTTCACGGCACCACGATCACGGTCATGAATGCCTTCAGAAAGGTACTGAAGTCCGGGGAGAGCCCGGGAGGCAAAATATTCCTTACCTCCGGCTTAGGGGGGATGAGCGGGGCCCAGCCCAAAGCGGGCAATATTGCGGGATGTATCACCGTGTGCGCGGAAGTGAACCCCGCTGCAGCCCGGAAGCGACACGAGCAGGGGTGGGTGGATGAACTCCACGATTCGCTTAGTGAACTCGTGCACCGCACCCGCAGTGCCATCAGTAATAAAGAGGTGGTCTCCCTGGCTTATGTGGGCAACGTGGTGGACGTTTGGGAACGCTTCCTGAAAGAGGACATCTACGTCAGCCTGGGCTCAGACCAGACCTCCCTCCACAATCCCTGGGCTGGGGGCTATTATCCTGCCGGGATGAGTTTTGAAGCTGCCAATGCCCTGATGGTGGATGACCCGGAGGAGTTTAAAAGACAGGTCCAGGAATCCCTGAGAAAACAGGTAGCTATGATCAACGCGCATGCGCAAAAGGGAACCTATTTCTTCGACTACGGCAATGCCTTCCTGCTGGAGGCAAGTAAGGCCGGTGCGGCAGTCATGGCTGAAAATAAGATCGATTTCAGGTATCCTTCCTATGTGCAGGACATCCTTGGCCCCCTGTGTTTTGACTACGGCTTCGGGCCCTTCCGATGGGTCTGCACCTCCGGCGACCCTAAGGACCTCAGGAAGACGGACCGCCTGGCCCTGGAGGTAATGAAAAGCATCAGGGAAGAGGCACCGCCTGAGATCAGGCAGCAGATGCAGGACAATATCCATTGGATCGAGCAGGCCGAAAGGAACCAACTCGTCGTGGGATCCCAGGCCAGGATCCTCTACGCAGATGCAGAGGGCAGGACGGCCATTGCTTTGGCCTTCAATGAGGCGATCCGAAAAGGTCAGCTCAAGGCCCCTGTGGTCCTGGGCAGGGACCACCACGATGTGAGTGGTACGGACTCCCCTTTCAGGGAGACCAGCAATATCTATGACGGGAGCAAGTTCACGGCAGATATGGCCATGCATAACGTGATCGGCGACAGTTTCCGGGGCGCTACCTGGGTATCCATCCACAACGGGGGTGGCGTAGGCTGGGGAGAAGTGATCAACGGAGGCTTTGGCATGGTACTCGACGGGAGCGATACAGCTGCCTCAAGGATCCGCAACATGCTGTTTTACGACGTGAACAACGGTATCGCCCGCAGGAGCTGGGCCAGAAACCCGGAGGCCCTCTTCGCGATACAAAGGGAAATGGAACGGACACCCGAGTTGCAGATCACCCTGCCCTCCCTTGTGGATGACGGGATCATCGAAAAATCATTAAAAAAATAATCCTCAAAAGAAGCAGATCAGGATGAATGCAATATATACGATTCCGGATCCATCCCTCTGGTCGGGCCGCGCTTCCGGCAGACAGGAATACCTGCATGAGAAGGTCCGGCTGACCGGGGGGGAAGAGGAAACACCCCTGCGAAAGGACGGCCATTCTTTTGTCCTCCTCGGCTATGCCTGTGATGAAGGGGTCAGGCGGAATGGCGGGAGGGTCGGAGCTGCAGAAGGTCCGGATGCGATCCGAAGGGAACTGGGCAAAATGGCGAACCACCTCCCATCCCGGGACCATGTCCTCGATATGGGAAATGTACGGTGTATGCAGGGCGATCTGGAAAAGTCACAGGAGGTTACCTCGGGGCTTGTTACCAAGATCGTCCAAAATGGGGGCATCCCCCTGTTGATGGGGGGTGGACACGATATTGCCTTCGCCCACTTCAGAGGGATCAGATCGGCCCTGACACCATCACAAAGCCTGGGTATCATCAATTTCGACGCCCACTTCGACCTGAGGACGTTCGAAAAGGGCCCTCATTCGGGAAGCCCGTTCTACCAGATCGCAATGGAATGCAAAGAAAACAACCTTGACTTTA
>JBFKPJ010000106.1:0-9016 GCA_041628355.1 Muriicola sp.
AGGTCGACCTTCTTAAGGGACCCTTCAGAAACATGGTACAGATGCAGGGTCACAGTCGAGTTGTCTTCTCCTGCTTTGGGGTATTTAAAGCGGTACTGGGATGGGTACAGCCCTTCCCCATACACGTCCATGGAGAACTCGGGCACAGCCCTTTCATCAAACCTCAGGAAAGCAAGTCGGGTCCCATCTGAATTCCACTCAAATGCACGCACAAAACTGAATTCCTCTTCATAGACCCAGTCCGTGATCCCGTTGATGATGGCATTGTTTTCTCCATCGCTCGTAATCCTTGTAGTAGTCTCATTTCCGAGATCCAGGTAGTACAGGTCGTTCCCCCAGACATAGGCCACTTTCGAGCCATCGGGAGAGAGATGGGGAGAGATGATCTTTTCATCGGATATGCGAATGATCGACTTTTCCACGAGGTCATAAATGTAGTAGATCCCCTTTCGGGATCGCCTGTAGATCTGCTCTACCTCCGTCCCGAGCAGGATCTTGCGCTCGTCTTCACTAAAGGAATAAGTGGTAAAAAACGGTACGTCGTTGTCCGGTGTAGCCTCCAAAAGGGTCTCGGTAAGCTCCTGGGTCTCGTACCTGTATTTTTCAATGCGCGCTTCCTGCCGGGCCCTGTCCACACTGAGGATGGTATAGTGGCGCCCGTCCTTCATGGATTCCAGGGACTCAAGGCCCTTTGTGGCAAATGCCCCTCCCCAGATCTCTTCCAGGGTCAGGTCTTTTTGTTGGGTAAAGGCATGGGGGGTTGCTGCGAGAAGGAGGAACAGCCAAAGGTATTTTTTCATTCCTTGGGTTTGTACGGATTCAAACCCTCAAGTTTACTAATTTTCTCCTTAATAATATAACTTTCCCCCCTGCAATTGCCTTTTAAGTGCCCCCGGAGAAAGGATACCCCACCCCACCGGCAGGCGTCAGGGATTGGTGCATTATCACTATCTTTGCGGCCATATAATCCCTTGCCATGCCCTTACCCATAGAAGGCTTTTCAAAGCTGTCCAAGGAAGAAAAGATCCGATGGATCGCAGAACAGTATACCGAAGATCCGGAGGCATGTATTTCCCTGCTGAAGACCTACTGGAATACCGATGAACGGCTGCAGCAACTCCACGATGAATTCATCGAAAACACCCTGACGAACTATTACCTTCCCTTCGGCATCGCCCCCAACTTCCTCATAGACGGAAAACTTTATGCCATGCCCATGGCCATTGAGGAAAGCTCCGTGGTGGCGGCCGCCAGCAAGTCCGCCAAATTCTGGCTCACCCGGGGAGGATTCAAAACGGAGGTGCTGGGCACAGAGAAGGTCGGGCAAGTGCATTTTATGTATGAGGGGGATCCCGCCAGGCTTAAGAAATTCATCGCTGCCATCACTCCCCTTTTCTATGAGGAGACCCAGCCCATCACCAAAAACATGGTGGCCCGGGGAGGCGGCATCAAAAAGATCGAGCTGAGGGACAAGACCTCGGCCCTGACCCATTACTACCAGCTGCACTGCACCTTTGAGACCCTGGACGCCATGGGCGCCAATTTTATCAACTCCTGCCTGGAACAGTTTGCCAGAACCCTGAGGAGGGAAGCGGGTACGTCCGACCTCCTGAAAGACGGGGAGCGGAATATAGAAGTGGTCATGAGTATCCTCTCCAACTACGTTCCCCAATGCCTGGTAAGGGCAGAAGTGAGCTGCAAGGTGGAGGAACTGGGGGCGGATACGGGGATCTCCCCGGAGGAATTCGCCAGGAAACTCGTAAGGGCAGTGGCCATTGCCAACGCTGAACCCTACCGGGCCGTAACCCATAACAAAGGGATCATGAACGGGATCGATGCGGTGGTCCTGGCCACGGGGAACGACTTCAGGGCGGTGGAGGCAGGTATTCACGCCTATGCCTCCCGGGAAGGAAGCTATAAAAGTCTGACCCGTGCCGAGATCCAAAACGGGGTGTTCCGCTTCTGGATAGAGATCCCCATCGCCCTGGGCACGGTAGGCGGACTCACCACCCTCCACCCCCTGGTGAAACAGGCACTGGAGATCCTGCAGCACCCCTCCGCCAAAGAACTGATGGGGATCGTGGCCGTGGCCGGACTTGCCCAGAACTTTGCTGCCGTGCAATCCCTGGTGACCACCGGCATACAGCAGGGCCATATGAAGATGCACCTGCTGAACATACTCAACCAGATGGGAGCTACCAAAGAGGAGAAGGAACAACTGGTAGCATATTTCAAGAAACACAGCGCCACCCACAATGCCGTGGTAGAAGCCCTGGAAAAACTCAGGGCGTCATAGATCATGTCAGCTACGTTCAGAAGTCATGGGAAACTGCTGCTCACCGGGGAATACGCCGTTCTCGACGGGGCGGAGGCCCTGGGGCTGCCTGCCCGTTTTGGACAGACGCTGGACATAGAAAAGGCAAAAATCCCCGGTTTACAATGGAAGAGCCTGGACCACCAGGGCCAGGTCTGGTTCGAGACCGAATTCCGGGCCCCTGATCTCGATCCGGAAAGTTCAAATCCCACCGGCGATGACACCCGAACCACCCTCCTGGGCCTGCTCCGAGAAGCCGTAAGGCTCAACCCTGAATTCCTGTCCGGGTTACGGGGTTGCAGTGCCATCAGTACACTCGAATTTCCGAGAGAATGGGGACTGGGCAGCAGTTCCACCCTCATAAACAACATCGCCCAGTGGGCGGAAGTTGATCCCTATACCCTGCTCTGGAACGCCTTTGGCGGCAGCGGGTATGATATCGCCTGTGCCCGGGCCAGCGGCCCCCTGATCTACCGGGTAAAGGACAGGGTTCCAAGCTCTGAACCCATCGCATTCGCCCCCCCTTTTAAAGACCGGTTGTATTTCATTCACCTCAACCGAAAACAGAGCAGCAGGGAAGCGATCTCCAGGTACCGAAACCATGTACAACACCAAACCGGATTCCTGGAACAGATCTCCGGGATCACCCGTGCCGTAGCCAAAAATAAAGAATGGGAAGCATTCAATTCCCTGATGTCTGATCACGAACAGCTGCTGGCAGATATCCTGAAGATGGAGACCGTACAGGACCATTTATTCCCGGATTTTGACGGAATTGTAAAAAGTCTGGGGGCCTGGGGGGGCGACTTCATCCTGGCTTCAGGCAAAGGGGACGTTCCCGCTTATTTCCAGGGCAAGGGCTATCAAACCATCCTGTCCTACAAAGAGATGGTGCTATAAAAAACCCCGGCTTTTGGCCGGGGCTATTCTTTTTTTCCTCTGAGTATCCTAATAGAAGACGGATCTGTTGTCAACGATCTCAGCCTTTTCCTTCAATGCCTGAAAAAGGGCATTGGCTACCCTGGCTGAAAGCGTGGATTGGACGTTATCTGCGTAGGTGGAGTAGTTCTCCAGTTCAGGGGCATCTTCTTTCTTGGTAACCTCGAACATGAACACTCCGGATTCCCCTTCGATCAGTTTTGAGGTCTGGCCTGTCTCCATGGAGAACGCAGTCCCAACTACAAGGGGCTCCCTTCCCGCACCTGGGATGGTAGGCGTTTTTACGGTCAGGGCAGTGGCAGTGGATTCCGTGGTATTGTTATCGGCAGCTATCTGGGAAAGGGATTTCCCGGCATTGGCGGTTTTGATCCGCTCTGCCTTTTTCTTCTTCCTCAGCAGGGGCAGGACGGTGACGGAAGCGTCTTCCACGTCCATCAAACCTTCCTTGTAAGTAGCGGTGAGCTGCACTACGGCATACCCCTCATTTACGTCGAACCTTCGGATATCTCCCAGCTTGGTATCATCGCTGAAAGCCCATTGCACGATCCTCCTCTGGGCACCCAGTCCCGGCAGGTTCTCGTCCATGGCATTCAGCCTGTTCACGGGCCTTACCACATAATCGTTCTCCTGGGCCACTTCGCTCAGGCTTTTGTCCGAATCTACCGCGGCCATTTCAAATTTGGTGGCGTCTGTGAAAAGGGTATTGATAGTCTCATCTGAAGGTTCAATATCGCGGGTCAGGGTGGCCAGTTGTACCAGGTCACGCTTGTCATCCACCTTAACGATATGGAATCCGAATTCAGTTTCTACCAGGCCGATGTAACCCACAGGATTGCCAAAGGCGAAATCATTGAATTTCGGGGTCATGACACCCTCCTGGAAGTAGCCCAGGTCTCCGCCTCTGGGGGCAGAAGGTCCGTCGGAATTGTCACGGGCCAGTTGGGCGAAGGCAGCATTGGGCTCCAGCGCCTTTTTCAGGACCTCATCGGCCTTTGCCTTGGCCTCTTCCTTGGTCCGTGTAACGGATGGATTGGCCCGCTCGGCACCTTGATAAGTGATCAGGATATGGCTGGCCTTCACAGAGCCGTTGGGCTTTTTGGCCATCATCCTGGAGACCTTAAAGACATCCCCGTCCCGGTATGGGCCAAAGAGTTCCCCTACCCTGAGGGCTGTCAGGGAATCTGCAAAATTAGCAGGGAGTTCCGCTTTGGCTTTAAAGATACTGTCGTACTTGGCATCGGAATGCCTGGCCAGGAAGGCTTCCACGTCTTTGGCATTCCTGAAGCCGGGAATAGTATCCGTCCTGTCTGTTTCCGCGGAATATTCCACGGTGTCATCCAGCAGAGCCGTGATGGCATTTTTCGTCTCCTCCACGTCCTTGTCTGAAGGAGCTTCCTCAAAATACACGAATTGTATGTCCCGGGATCTTTCCTGGGTGTATTTCTTTTTGTTTTCCTTGATATAGGCCTCGATCTCCTTCTTGGTGACCGTGATGGTACTGTCAGGGATGGAGGTGTAGGGAACCCGAACATACCGGATATCCACCTTGTTGTTGGCCAGCTTGTAATCCAGCTCCCCTTCTTTAAGTGTAGCTCCCATGCCTGCGCGTACCAGGTTGAAATACGCCTGTTGCTTTGCATTTTCAATGATGGCCTGCTCGTCCTGCAGCCAGTCCTGATACTGGGTGGGGGCATTCAATTTCAGTTCCAGGATGAATTCCCTGAACCTGCGTTCGTCAAAAATTCCATTCTCATCCACGAACTGAGGATTCTGGGCCAGGCCCGGGCTGTTCCTGATGATCTCAATGATCTGATCCTGTTCTATTTCGATCCCCAGGGCAGAGATCTGCTGATCCAACAGGGTATTTCGTTCCATCTGGTTCCAGACGCTGTTCACCAACTGCATGGATGAGGCATTCTGCCCGCTGCTGCGGGTTGCCCTTTCCAATTGCTGCCTGAAGGCATCGATGGAGATCTCCTCCCCATTGACCTCCCCGACCGCGGAGCCTACTTTTCCGCCGGAAAAACCATTGCTGGTAAAGATCCCCGAGATCACAAATGCAAAAAGGGCCATCCCTATGATCAGGATCAACACCGTGGTCCGCTTCCGGATATTCTCTAAAATTGCCATTTATCTAGATAGTTTGAAATCAGTGGGCGAAATTACCATTTTCCCTTAAATAATAAAAGTTAATGGAGGGCTATCTGCAAGGGGTTCTGAACTAATCATCATCATTGACCTCAAGGGTCACCAGGTCGATCTTGGTACTGGATACTTCCAGGATGGTAAACTGGTAATCCCCAATCCTGATCTTGCTGTCCTTTTCGGGGATCTCTCCCGTTTCGTGGACGATGAGTCCCCCCAGGGTCTCAAACTCTTCCGTGTCCGGAAGTTCCAGTTTATAGGTCTCGTTGATGTAGTCTACCTCGAGGCGGGCCGAGAATTTAAACGTCCTCGCATCGATCTGTTCCTCGTGCAGGTCCGTGCTGTCATGCTCGTCCTCGATCTCCCCAAAGAGTTCCTCCACGATGTCCTCCACCGTCATCACCCCGGAAGTGCCTCCGTATTCATCGAGGACCACGGCCATGCTTTTGCGCTTCTTAGTCAATATCTTCAGGATCTCGTGAATCAGCATGGTCTCCGGCACAAATTCTACCGGAAGGAGGATGCTCTTGATGGTCTTTGGCTTTTTAAAGAGTTCATATGAATGGATATAGCCGATGATGTTGTCTATGGTGTCCTTGTAGACCAGGATCTTGGAATAGCCGGTCTCAGAGAACAGCTTAGTGAGCGTTTTAGGTGTTTCATGCAGCTCCACGGCCGTGATCTCGGTCCGGGGCACCATCACCTCCCGGGCTTTTACGGCCGAGAATTCCAGGGCATTCTGGAAGATCTGTATCTCAGAGTCCAGGTCGTCTTCCTCCTCTGCCGCCTCCATTTGTTCTGTGATGTAATCGCCGAGCTCTACCTTGCTGAAAGCGAGCTGCACCTCATCTCCCCGGGTCTTGAACAGGGCCCGAAGGATGAAGTCAGACACCTTGATCACAAATTCAGAAACAGGGGAGAACACCGCATAAAAGAGATAGGCCGGGATGGCAAGGACCTTGAGCAGGGTGTTCGCATAGATCTGGAAAAAGACCTTGGGCAGGAATTCCGCCGTGATCAGGATGATCAGGGTGGAGAAAAGGGTCTGAGAAAGCAGGCTGAAATCCGTCAGAGCCAGCTGTACGAAGCTGTAGGAGGACGGGAGCATTTGCTGGAACCAGCCCATCAGCAGGTCGCCCATATAAAACCCATAGACCACCAGGGCAATATTGTTGCCTATGAGCATGGTGGCAATGAACTTGGAAGGCTTGTGGGTTAGGCGTGATAAGACCTTCGCCAGGAATCCGGTCTGTTTCTTCTCGATCTCTATATGGATCTTATTGGCCGAGACAAAAGCGATCTCCATGCCCGAGAAAAAGGCAGAGAGGATCAAACAAATAATGATGATGAGAACGGCGTTGTCCAATGGCTATGAGTTGTTATCCCGCTTTCTCTTCTCGAACCTCTTTCGGTAATTCCTCCTGAAGATGAACATCCCCAGGGAAACTACGGCAAAAAAGATAAAGATATAGGTGCCCTGCCGGTCCGTCTCCCACAACTCCCCGATCTTATAGATGGAGATCAGGGCTACGGCCAGGTAGAGGTATTCGGTAAATCTCAAGATCTTGATCATGATTCGTCTTCTTTTATGGATATGAGCCCATAGGTTCTGTGGGCATTAAAATAACTGAAATCCCGGTTGAAATCCATCCCTTCCCCGTCCATGATGGTCCCTTCTTCCGGGTTGGTGTAGGTGAACTTTTCCTGGGTAAAGATCCATTCGTCCTTGCGGTCCCAGAACAGCTGGGGGGTCTCCAGTTTCTTTCCGTCGTGGGTCTCGATCACCACCCCGCCCCTGAGGTCTATGATATCGGTCTGGGAATAGATGATGCCGTAATCTGCCTTGATGGTGCTCATATTATTGTCCTGGTCGTAATATTCTACCACCAGCCCCTCAGGGAAGGTACGGTACTTGAAGATCATATTGTCATAATCTTCGCTCAGCGGGCTTTTGAGTACGGCGATCACCCGGGAAGACCCTTTGTCCTGGCTTTCCAGCTCTTCTGTGGTCTCCGTATAGGTGAGCTCAAAATCCTGGGCTACCCCCTGGGGGTAGATCAGGATCTGCTTCTCATCCCCTACCCGTTTGTAGGTGTCCTGGCAGCCGTAAAAAAAGATTGCCACAGTAAGAACCATGGCAATTGACTTTGGTATTTTGGTACTCCCAGGTATCATTCTTACAGGTTGGGGACCGTCACGCTCCCACCAACCCAGCATTTAAATGCCAGGGTTTTTCCGGCCATACCGGAGTTGAAGATATCAGTCTTGGAAGGAGCTTTGGCCTCGTAACTGGCGGCTGCCTGTGCAGCCCTGCCACTTAAGGCGGGGTCTACCCTTCCGGCCTTGCGGGCCATCTCGGCCGCTTTCCAGTACACGGCACGCTTCTCAAACGGGGTATCCCCGCATTCGTTGGCACTGGAAGCATACAGGCTGGCGATCAGCAGGTAGGCGTTCCCGTTAGACGGGTTGGCGTCTATAGCCTTGTTAGCGTAGTTCCTCGCGGTCGACTTGCTCGTATTCCTGTAGCTGGTCGCGATCTTGTAGGCGATGTTGGACTTCTTCCTGGGGTTGGTCTCCAGTTCCAGGGCCTTGTTAAAGTCGGCTATCGCACCGCTGTTGTCTCCGGATTTCTTTTTCAGAGTACCCCCGTATACATAGGCATCAGCAGAAGGGTCCAGGGCCAGCTGGGCCTCGAACAATTTGCGGAACATAGGGTCATCCGTACATTCCTTGCTAAACATCCTGCCCACGGCGCGTTTTACCCAGGTGACATCGTCTTTTCTTGACTCAAAATTCTTTTGGTAAAGCGGGATCAGGTTCTCGCAATCCGCCAGGGCACCCAGTTTGGAATCCACGCTGGAAGCGATCTTTCCATATGACTCCGAGTTAGTGGTAGCCACCCTGAGGCTCCTTTTTTCCTTTGATGTAAGGGTACCCGCGTCTTCCTTGGGAAGTAATTTGTTGATCACGTCGGTGAGTTCGGCGTTCTCTTCCTCGATCTTCTCCGTAACGTCGTCATACGTATTGAAGACGTCCTGAAGATCCTTTTTATTGGCAGAATAAAGGTCCACCAGGCTTGAAAAGTAAAGATAGAGAGCCTTAGGATTCTTAAAGTTGGCCCGATCTTCTTTAAAAGCCTTGTCCAGGGTATTGAAGATCTCCTCATCGGAAGCCATCTTATTGTCATATTTCAACAATACCTTGTCAATGGCGATGATCGCAGGCTTGAAGGTTTCGGGAAAATACTTTGCACTGTTGTCATACAACGCGAGTAATTCCTTGATGAAAGTATCCTTTTCAGCCCCAGTGCTGTTCTCGATCTTGTGCGCCAGGATCCTCTCCCCATAAGAGAAGTTGGCTTTGTTAATATCAGGGCAAGCGGCATAGACCAGTTTCCAGGGTCCGTATGCGGCGTCGTAATTCTTAACTTTTGCATGCTCTGCGTAGATGGAGAGGTTGGTCATGCATTCAGCATTCTGCCCCTGTCCTAAACTTATGCCTGTAAAGCCAAAAATGGCAAACATCATCAAGTAAAGTTCCTTTTTCATCGTGTTGCGTTTTAAAGCGGTTAATGTACTAATTTTTTATCAATTTATTTTCCTTTTTTGGAACCATCTG
>JBFKPJ010000107.1:0-8861 GCA_041628355.1 Muriicola sp.
GAAGTAATCGTAGTTGCCATTCCGTCGAGTCTTAAAATCTGTACCCCTCAGTCAGAGGTTTTGCTTTTTTTGGTACCTTACTGAATGCGGGATTGGTCTCCCACCTACTATTCAAATCGAATCACAAAACGCCAAAACAACATGAAAAAATTAAGGAAAGAACAGATCAAACAGGAGGTATTCGACCTCTACGATGCCTATGCGCATAACAAGCTGCAAAGGAGGGAATTCATTGAAAAGCTCTCGGTATATGCAGTGGGTGGGATCACGGTGGCCTCCCTGATGAGCTTTCTGATGCCTAATTACAGGGACACCCTCCTGGTAAAGCAGGACGATCCATCCCTCGATTCTGGCTACGTAACGTATAACTCCCCAAAAGGCGGAGGCGAGATCCGGGGGTTGTTCTCCATGCCTAAAAAGAGGGAAGGTGCCCTGGGAGGTATCGTGGTGGTCCATGAGAACCGCGGCCTCAACCCCTACATAGAAGATACAGCAAGGCGGGCAGCCCTGGCCGGGTTTGTGACCCTGGCTCCTGATGCTTTGTGGCCTCTGGGAGGATATCCTGGCAATGATGATGAAGGACGGGCCATGCAGCGTGAACGCGACCGGAACGAGATGCTGGAGGATTTTATCGCAGCTTTTAACTACCTGAAAGGTCACGAGGCCTGCAACGGGAAGGTAGGTGTGGTAGGATTCTGCTTCGGGGGATGGATCTCCAACATGATGGCTGTGAAAGTGCCCGATCTGGCAGCTTCTGTACCCTTTTACGGGGGTCAGCCCAAGGAGGATATTGAAAAGATCAATGCACCCCTTATGCTGCAGTTCGCCGGACTGGACGAACGGGTCAATGCGGGATGGCCGGCCTATGAAGAAGCCCTGAAAAAGCACGGGAAGGAGTACGTGGCCTATATGTATCCGGACGTGAACCACGGTTTCCACAATACCAGCACACCCCGGTATGACAAGCCTGCAGCCGAACTGGCCTGGGGCAGGACCATTGAATTCTTTAAGGAGAAGCTCCGGTAAGTTAGTTCAGTGACCTGAATTCGCTGGGTGATTGTCCGGTGCGCTGTTTGAAGAGCCTTGTAAAATGCTGGGGGTATTTAAAGCCCAGTTCATAGGCGATCTCGCTGACAGATAGCTCCGGATCATAGATTCTTTCCTTGGCTACGTCAATAAGTTTGTTCTGTATGTATTCCTGAGCCGATTTCCCTTTTTCCTTTTTTACCAGATCCCCGAAATAGTTAGAAGATAAATTCAATTGATCCGCAAAATAGCCCACCGAAGGTAGACCCAAGGTCTCTGCTTTTCTGGAATTGAAATAGTCATTCAGTAGATTTTCAAATTTTTCCAGGGAACCCAGATGAGCCGATTCCCGGGTCAAGAATTGTCGGTCGTAAAATCGAAGACAATAATCCAATAACAGCTCAATGTTTGCCAAAATCAACTTTTTGCTGTGTTTGTCCATATTCTGTTCAAGTTCAAACTGTATTTTATCAAGTAAGCTCAAAATCACATTACGCTCTTTGGCCGATAAGTGCAAGGCTTCATTCGTGGAATACGAGAAAAAACTGTATTGATTCATTTTACGGGCCAATTCTGTACCCGTCAGCAGATCGGGATGGAATAGCATCGCGTATCCTTTGGGGACGTAATCGGGGTCGTAATCGCCAAGCTCCACAGTCTGGCCGGGTCCGATAAAGACCAGGGTACCCTTGTCATAATCGTAGGGTTTTCCACCGTATTTCAATTTGCAACCCTTGGAATCTTTGAGAAAAATGGCATAACAACCGTATCTGAAAGCGTCATAGGGCTCGTTGGTGTATTTTGAAAGGTCCACCTTTTCAAAATCTACGATGCTGACCAACGGGTGGTATACCTCATAATGACGCAAATTGCAATAGTCGGCTACAGCTTCTATCTCCAGGATATTTTTCATGTCGATTGGATTTAAAGTAAATATAAACCATTGAGGCACAGCAAATCAAACCAATGACTACAAATCAGTAATAATGGTATGAACTTCTGTAATCCAGGTATCTCTTACTGACCCAATCGTCCTTAATTTTGGATCACAACAATAGATTAAATGAAAATCAAGCGATTACAGAGCGTTCCATTTGTGCTGGTTTTGGCTTGTTCCCTGACCATGCTAATGCCTGCATGGGGGCAGAATACCACCAAGGAGCTCACCGCTAAATTTATTACGGAAGAGATCACCCTGGACGGGCACCTCGATGAGACCGTTTGGGCCGAGGCAGCAGAAGGTACCGATTTCTGGCAATTCTTCCCTACCGATTCCGTTCAGGCGACCCACCAGACCTCTGTGAAGGTACTCTTTTCGGAAACCACCCTCTACGTCGGTTTCTATGCCAAGGCACCCAACGGGGATTATGTAGTCTCTTCCCTGAGAAGGGATTTCGGGGGCACTACCAACGACAACCTCTCCCTCCTGTTCGATACGTTCAGCGACGGGACCACCGCTTTCTTCTTTGGTATTACTCCTTACGGCGTGCAACGTGAAGGATTAGTTTCTGAAGGCGGAACCAATTTCAACAATACCTGGGACATCAAATGGCAGGCAGAAGCCCAGCGTTTTGATGACCACTACACGGTAGAAGTAGCCATCCCCTTTACCTCTCTAAAATTTGTGGAAGGGTCGACCAGCTGGCGTTTCCGACCCTACCGGTGGAATCTACAGACTAACGAGCAGAGTACCTGGGTAAAAGTGCCCCAGCAACAGATCTTTTCCAGCCTGGCCTATATGGGCAAGCTCAATTTTGAAAGACCCCTGGGCCGGTCCCGCATGCCTTTTGCCCTGATCCCCTATATCAACACCCTCTCAGATAAGAACTATGTAAACGATGAAACAGCCACGGATTTCAAGGCCGGCGGAGATGCCAAAGTATCGGTAGGCAATGGGATGAATCTGGACATTACCCTGAATCCTGATTTTTCGAATGTGGAGGTCGATGACATCTTTACCAACCTTACCCGGTTCGAACTCCGCCTGCCCGAAAAAAGACAGTTTTTTATAGACAACAGCGACTTGTTCGAGAGTTTTGGGAATACGTTCAGTGAGGCCAAACCTTTTTTTTCCAGAAGGATAGGCCTGGCAAGGGACACCCTGGGCAACTTGATCCAGAACAACATCATAGGGGGCGTCAGGCTCAGCGGAAAACTGAACAAGGACTGGCGGTTAGGGTTTTTAAATATACAGACCGAAAAGGACGCCGGCAACGAGATTGCCTCCAACAACAACATGATGCTATCTTTGCAGCGTAAGGTGGGGCAACGCTCCAATATAGGTGTGTTCTGGG
Source organism: Muriicola sp. (assembly GCA_041628355.1). Taxonomy (GTDB): domain Bacteria; phylum Bacteroidota; class Bacteroidia; order Flavobacteriales; family Flavobacteriaceae; genus Muriicola. The sequence continues at coordinate 3,321 of JBFKPJ010000107.1, forward strand.
TAAACCGGCAGGCCACAGGAGAAAAAGAATTTCTGGAACCTTCGGAGGAATTCAACCGGGTGATCGGGGCCGATTACAACCTGGCCACCTCAGATAATATCTGGACGGGACGGGCATACCTGCACAAATCCTTTCAACCGGGAGATTCGGAGGGTAATTTATCTTCCCAGGCCACATTCACCTATAACCCGCGCCGTTGGCGGATCATCCAGGACCTGGTGTATATCGACCAGGATTTTCAGGCAGACCTGGGGTTTGTACCCCGTACTGATTTTCTGAAATGGGGGAATGGGATCCAGCGTATCTTTTACCCGAACAAAGGGATCTTTAACACCCACTCCGTTCGATTCCTGTCCATTTTGTTCTGGAGGCCCACTCTTGATTATCAGAATACCGATCAGCGATTTGATGTGGAATGGCAGACCGCGTTTAAGAACGGGGCCACTGCCTCGGCTTCCTTCGCTAACAATTATATATTCCTCACCAATTCCTTCGATCCCACCCGTACCCCCGGAGCAGTACCTCTACCCGGAGACCAGGGGTATCATTTCAACCAGCTGCAGTTCGAATACCAGTCGAACAACACCAGCCTGTTCACCTACAGCGCAAACGCCACCGTAGGCCGCTTTTTTAACGGGGAGGTACTTTCTGCCGGTGGGCAGATCGGGTATCGTTTTCAGCCCTGGGCCAATGTGAGTATGGCGGTGAATTACGATGGGATCCGCCTGCCGGAACCCCATGCCGAAGCGGACATCTGGCTGGTGACCACCCGGGCCGAGATCACTTTCAGTAAGTCCCTGTTCTGGAATATTTTGGCGCAGTACAGCAACCAGCGGGACAATTTCGGGATCAATTCCAGGCTGCAGTGGCGCTTCGCCCCCTTATCGGACCTTTTTTTGGTGTATAACGACAATTATTTTACCGAGACCTTTGCCCCCAGGTTCCGGTCTATCAACCTGAAACTAACGTACTGGTTAAACCTTTAACACAATCGATCAGTTAGAACCCTCATAATAGGCTACTACCGACGAAATAAATTGCGTAACTTCAAACAAATCAAAAAAAAATGGCTCAATTCAAATTAAAAATCAATGGTACCACAAGGGAAGTGGATGTAGATCCCAACACCCCGGTACTCTGGGTCCTGCGGGATCACCTCAACCTGGTGGGGACGAAATACGGCTGCGGTATCGCCCAGTGCGGGTCGTGCACCATTCACTTGGGGAACAGCGCCGTACGGGCTTGCCAATTGCCGATTGCGGCGGTGGGCGAACAACAGATCACCACCATAGAAGGCCTTTCTGAAAACGGAGACCACCCGGTACAAAAGGCGTGGCTCGAGGTGGACGTGCCCCAGTGTGGGTATTGCCAGGCCGGGCAGATCATGTCGGCCGCGGCCTTGCTGAAAAACAACCCCAATCCGTCCGACCGTGACATTGATGCCGCCATGGACGGGAATCTGTGTCGGTGCGGCACCTATGTCCGAATCAAGAAAGCCATCAAAATAGCGGCCGGAAGTGAAGCATAACCCAACCCAAAAGACACTGAGATGACACAAATAAGAACAAAGATCGGAAGAAGGGCCTTTATCAAGAATACCAGCCTGGCCGGGGGTGGACTCGTCCTGGGCTTCAGCATCCTCAATGCTTGTAAACCGGGTCAGGCCGAGAAAATGGCCGTACGGGAAATGCCCAAGGAATGGTTCGAGATCAACGCCTACCTCAAGATAGGAGACAACGGCCTGGTGACCATCATGGCGCCCAACCCTGAATTCGGGCAGGGTGTCATCACCTCCATGCCTATGATAGTAGCCGATGAGCTCGATGTGGCCTGGAAGGATGTGTTGGTGGAACAGGCCAATTTTGACGCAGATGAATACGGATGGCAATTTACGGGCGGAAGCCAGGGGATTCGTCGCCGATGGGAAGGCCTTCGGATGGCCGGTGCCACTGCAAAACAAATGCTGAAAGATGCCGCGGCCCAGTCCTGGCAGGTGCCCGTCGCGGAAATTACTGTCGCAGAAGGGATCCTGAAACATGAAGCTTCAAACAAGTCGGCCGGCTTCGGCGAAATGGCCTCTCTTGCTGCCCAACTGGAAGTACCGGAAGAGGTAACTTTAAAAGAGCCCAAGGAGTTCACCATCATCGGGAAATCCAAAAAAAGCGTCGAAAATGAGAAGATCATCACGGGAAAACCCCTTTTTGGGATGGACTACCAATATGAGGGGGCTTTAGTCGCCATGGTGACCCATCCTCCCGCTTTTGGATTACAACTGAAATCCTACGATGATACACAGGTTAAGTCCATGCCGGGCATTGTGGATGTCGTACAGATCAAGACCCTGAACGATGGACAGACCCGCGGGTATTTTGATACCAATGCCTTTACGGACCTGGTGGCCATTGTCGGGAAATCGACCTGGGAGGTGATGAACGCTAAAAAATCCCTGAAGGTGGAATGGGAGCCTATTTCAGATTCTACCTTTACCATGGACCGATTTGGGAGTCAGATGGAGGTCACAGTGCCAGGCGGACTCGAAAGCACCACAGATCATTATGCCAAAATGAATGAAATGGCAGGCCGGTCTGCAACCACCGCCCGTAAGGATGGTAATCCTGATAAGGCTTTTAAAAATGCGGCCAAAGTGATCGAAAGATCCTATACCTGCCCCTTCCTGGCCCACAACTGCATGGAGCCCATGAACTTCTTCGCCCATGTGACCGAGGAAAAAGCACACCTGGCAGGTCCGCTACAGGCACCCGGACTTACAGAGTCGACCGTGGCAGCCCGCCTGGGCATGCCCATTGAGAATATAGAAATAGAACTCACCCGCATGGGCGGCGGATTCGGCCGGAGGGCCTATGGTCACTACGCCATTGAAGCGGCCCTGATCTCCCGGGAAGTAAAAGCCCCGGTGAAGTTGGTGTACAGCCGGGAGGACGACATGACCTTCGGGATCTACCGTCCCACCTACCAGGCCACCTACCGGGCAGCCCTGGATGAGAATAACGACCTGGTTGCTTTTCATGTAAAAGCCGGGGGAGTACCGGAAACCCCCTTGTTTGCCAATCGATTCCCCGCCGGGGCCGTCGATAATTACCTGGCCCAGCAATGGGAGATCAATTCTAACATCACTATCGGTGCCTTCAGGGCCCCGCGGTCCAACTTTATGGCCGGGGTAGAACAGGCCTTCCTGGATGAGGTGGCCGAAGCAGCAGGCAAGGATCCCATAGAGTTCAGGCTGGAACTCCTGGAGAGGGCCAAAAACAACCCTGTTGGCGAGAATAATGAATATGAACCGGACCGCCTGGCCGGTGTCCTGAAACTGGTCCGCGAGAAATCAGACTGGGGCAAGGTTACCAACGGGGTCCACAGGGGTGTATCCGCCTATTTCTGCCACAACAGCTATGCCGCCCATGTGGTGGATGTGGTCATGGACGGGGATCAGCCCAGAGTAGACAAAGTGGTCTGTGCTGTGGATTGCGGAATTGTGATCAACCCGGATGCCGCAGCCAATATGGCCGAAGGTGCTATCGTGGACGGGATCGGCAATGCCATGTACGGGGAACTCACCTTTACCAAAGGGGCGACGGATCAGACCAATTTTGACAAGTATAAGATCATCCGTCATAGCGAGGCACCCAGAAATGTGGAGGTGCATTTTGTTCAGAATGAGATCGACCCAACAGGCTTGGGAGAACCCCCCTTCCCACCAGTCTTTGGCGCCCTGGCAAACGCATTGTATAAGGCGACCGGAAGAAGGTATACGAAACAACCTTTTATGAAAGACAGACCAGAATTGGTCGGCTAATAAATAATAAAAAGACCTATCAAAACAAGGATCGGAAGACGGGCATTTATCAGGAACACCAGTCTGGCAGGTGGCGGACTCGTACTGGGCTTTAGTTGGCTGAATTCCTGTAATCCAAATGATTCCAGGGCTTTGGCGGGCCTCGAGATGCCTGACGAATGGTTTGAGATTAATGGCTACCTGAAAATCGGGGACAACGGACTCGTCACTATCATGTCGCCCAACCCCGAAGGAGGACAGAATGTAAAGACCTCCATGCCCATGCTCGTAGCCGACGAGCTGGATGTAACCTGGAAGGACGTGATCGTAGAACAGGCACCTCTGAATACCGATGCTTTCAGCTTCCAGTTTATAGGCGGCAGTCAGGCGATCCGCAGGGGCTGGCCCGGACTGCGTCTGGCAGGAGCTTCGGCCCGACACATGCTTAAAATGGCCGCGGCCGATACGTGGCAGGTTCCTGTGGATGAGATTAAGACTTCCGGAGGAATGCTTACTCATCAGGTCTCAGGAAACTCCGCCGGATATGGGGAATTCGCATCTCTAGCAGCCCAATTAGAGGTCCCGGAAGAGGTCCCCCTGAAAAATCTCTCTGAATTTACCATCATCGGCACTTCCAAAAAGAACGTGGACGGGCCGGATATCGTGACCGGGAAACCCCTGTTTGGACTGGACACCAACCGGGAAGGCATGCTCACTGCCATGATCGTGCATCCGCCTGCCTTTGGCTTGAGGCTTTCCTCCATAGACGATTCCAAGGTTCGGAACATGCCCGGCATCAGGGATGTCTTCCAGATAAAGGTGTATAATGACGACTATGTAAAGACTTTCTTCGACACGCGTACCTACAATGAAGTAGCCGTGATCGTAGGGGAATCCACCTGGGAGGTCATGCAAGCCAAGAATGCTTTGCAGATCGAATGTGTACCCATAGAAAGTTCGACAGACCCACGCGACCGTTTTGGCCGGTCCTGGGAACAGCATACCCCGGCCGGGTTAGAAAGTACCCCTGACCATTATGTCCGCATGGAAGAAAAAGCCAAAAGCGGAGCTGAGGTCAGGCGCAGGGATGGCAATCCGGAAGCGGCCTTTAAACGCGCTGCAAAGATCATTGAGCGTACCTTTACAGCTCCTTTCCTGGCGCACAACTGTATGGAACCCGTGAATTTCTTTGCCGATGTCAGAGATGGGAAGGCAGAGCTTATCGGTCCCCTCCAAAAGCCTGAATTTACAGAACAGACACTCTCAGCCCGGACGGGCATCCCCCTGGAAAACATCGACATTAAGATGACCCGGTTAGGCGGAGGTTACGGTCGGCGATCCTATGCCCACTGGGCAGTAGAAGCAGCCCTGATCTCACAGAAAATGGGAGCCCCCGTAAAGCTGATGTACACCCGTGAAGACGATATGACAGACGGGATCTACCGACCTACCTATCGGGCCACCTACAAAGCCGGACTGGACAAGGACAACAACCTCATCGCCTTCCATGTGAATGCAGGGGGCATCCCTGAAAGTCCGCTCCACGAGAACCGTTTCCCCGCAGGGGCTGTGGAGAACTATCTAGCCGAGGAGTGGACGATAGACAGCAATATCACGGTAGGATCCTTCCGGGCACCGAGTTCCAATTTCATCGCCTGTGCGGAACAGTCTTTCCTGGATGAAGTAGCCGAAGCTGCAGGCAAAGACCCCATCGCCTTCAGGCTGGAATTATTAGCAAGGGCCAAAGAGGA
>JBFKPJ010000108.1:0-8440 GCA_041628355.1 Muriicola sp.
GTATTCAACCAGATATCGGAGCCTGTTTTCAGGAGTTTGGACAGGGCCATTTCATATCCCGTGAGAATGGCTGTGTTATGTCTGTATTTGGTAAAGTGTACTAGCCGGTCGAACACCCCAATCCCCTCCATATCTTTTGGGTAGGGTTTTCCGGCCCAGATGATCTGAACAGGCTTGTTGCTGTCACTGAGGATTTTTTCAAACCGCCCCATGTCGTGCAGGAGCAGGTCTGCCCTTTTATATCCTGCAAAACGGCGGGCCCAGACGATGGTGAGCACTTCCGGGTCGAATAACTTACCGGTCTGATCCAGGACCACATCGAACAATTCCTGTTTCAGTACGGTCTTTCTCTTCTCAAAGGCTTTGACATTGTACGCCTTTTTCGCTTGAAAAAGGGCCTCATCCTGCCAGAATCCCTGGTTCTGAGCATTGGTGATGGGGAATATTCTGGAACTCCCGGTATTTCCTTTCCACATCTCCCGGGAGACTTTTGCGTGCAACTTTGAAACGGCATTGGTCCTGTTGGCCATCCGCAAGGCAGCTACGGTGTAACTGAGTCGGTGAGAGCCCCCGGTCTCCTGCATCAGTTCTTCTTCAGAAAGCGTCCTACCAAAAAATCCGCTGTCGTTCAGGGCGTAGGCATCCCGTTCCACGTTCCCGGCCAATTCCGGGGTATGGGTGGTAAAGACCATATGTTCCTTTTTTACCCCGATGTTTCTCAAATAGTAGAAAGCAGGCAGGGCATGCCCTTCGTTGAGGTGGTAGATATCAGCCCCACCCAGGGCCTGGACCAGTTTTGCCCCACCGATCCCCAACACGATATTCTGGCAGATGCGGGTAAGTTCATTGCTGTCATAGAGGTGGTTCATAATGGACCTGGAAAGTTCGTCGTTCCCATCCACGTCGGTGGTCAGCAAATAGATGGGCACCGAACCAAAAATCTCCGGTTTGAGGACCATCGCCCTCACCTTTACGGCTTTATTTCCAAAAATGCCCACTTCTACTTCATGTCCGGAGTCTTCCAGAAAAGAGTAGTGTTTTTCTATAAAATCGGGTCGCAGGGTCTGGTCCTTGTTCCGGCCCTGGTCGTAGTAGCCGTATTTCCAGAGCATCCCGATCCCGATGACGTTCTGTTTGAGTTCACGGGCTGAGAGCATGTGGGATCCTGCGAGGTAACCGAGCCCTCCGGAATATATTTTTAGCGCCTGGTGTATGCCGAATTCCATACTGAAATAGGCAACTTTCTTCGTAAAAGGCTCGCTGGGTTTGTAGGGGTGATACCAGCTGGAATATTTGCTAGACATATTGATTTTCAATTATGAAAGCACCAAAAATAGGAAAACCCCCGGTTCGGATCGCAAAATTGAACGATCCTTTTAAGCAATTATAAAAGGGATGATGTCCGGAGCCCAATGCCGGATGTTTAGGAAAGGGACAAAGACAGGACTGTTACTGCAGAATAGACCGGTATTTGGATTCATCACGAAGCAACTGGGCGCTGGCCAGGATCGCCTCATCGTGGGATAGGTAGTAATCGTAAAGCCCTTGTCGGTACACGTATCGCTTGATGATCTCATCCTCAAGGGATTTGCTGATCTCCTTGCGGAAAGCGTCGAGTGCAGCTATTTTGCTTTTTTCAATACTCAGTAGCAGGGCTTTCGTGTTCTCTTCCACTTCCTGGTTGAAGACCTCCTCGTTTTGACCTGTAAGGGATTCTTTGAGGGCGAGCTCGGTTTTGGTCTGAAAGTCGAAACTACTGGAGGAAACGTGCCGTTTAAAAGCCTCGTAATCCGTATCGGAAAGAGAGAAATCACCCACTTGCAGGTCGGGGTGGGCGTAATAGAAATTGGTAGCGTAATCGAAGAGGACGTTGTTGTTGACCAGGGCGTTCACCATATCGTTGGTGTTCAGGGAGGCGATGGGGATATCCGGCATGACCCCCCCTCCATCGCGGACCTTCCTGCCGTTCCGGGTGGTGAATTCATTGAACTGGGTGTTTCTGACGGCATTGCCTTCTTCATCCCGGTTCCAGTAATCCAGGGACTGTATACAGCGCCCACTGGGAGTATAGTAGCGGGAGATCGTGACCTTCAGCTGTGTGCCGTAGGTCAGTTTCAAAGGTCTTTGTACCAGGCCTTTCCCAAAACTCCTCGCTCCAATGACCACAGCGCGGTCCAAATCCTGCAGGCTCCCGGATACGATCTCACTGGCCGAAGCGCTTTTCCCGTCTACGAGGACCACCAGCGGGATCTCTTCATCCAGGGGTTTGTTCCGGGTCTCATAGCTCTGGTTGAATTTTTTCACCTTGGACTTGGTCGTGACCACCAGGGTCCCTTTCGGGACGAAGAGGTTGGTGACGTTGATCGCCTCTGAGAGGAGTCCGCCCGGGTTGCCCCTTAGGTCGAGGATCAGTTTCTTTGCCCCTTCTGCCTTGAGCGACTCAATGGCATCTTTGGTCTGGGAGGAAGCTTTTTTGTTGAACCTGGAAAGGACCACGTACCCGGTTTCCTCATCGACCATATTAAAATAAGGCACGGCATCCACCTCGATGGCATCCCTTTCAATGGTCGCTTCATAGGTCTTGCCCTGACGCTTGTACGTCACCTCCACAGTGGTCTTATTGGCTCCCTTCAGGAGTTCACTGGCATCGTCCTGATAATCCTTCACATCGATCCCTGCAATGGTGATGAGTTCATCCCCAGCCTTCAGTCCGGCCTTATCTGCGGGGTATCCTTTATAGGGCTCAATAATGAGGAGCCTGTCCTCGTAAGACCTCACCAGGGCACCGATCCCTGAGTATTCCCCTGTATTATTGATGCGGAACGCCTCTACGTCCTGCTCGTTGAGGAACTTGGTGTAGGGGTCGAGGTCGTCCAGCATATTCTTAATGGCGGTATCCATCAACTCGGCCGGATTGGTCTCATCCACATAGTTCATATTCAGTTCCTTGAACAGGGTGGTAAAGATCTCGATCTGTTTGGCGATTTCGAAGAAATCGGTCTTAAAGCTACTGGCTCCCAGCAGAAGGAAGATCGCCAGTACCGGGATCAAAACTCTTTTATGAATCAGCTTTCTCATCATCAACTCGGGTTAAAAATTTGTCGAATACGTTTCGCATAGTCGCTTCAACGTCCTGAAAAGAGGTCATTTCCTTACCAAGGTATAAAATCATAAAGGCATAGCTTCCCTCAAATTTGTTAAAAATAAGATGCTTGTTGAGACGGTAAGCCTCTCTGAGCAGGCGCTTTATACGATTTCTTTCCACGGCTTTGCGGAAATTCTTCTTGGGCACGGTAAAACCCACCTGAAATTTGGATATCTTATTCTCCGTTTTGAGGTAGATCAGTTTAAGCGGGAAAACGGAAACGGAAGATCCTTTATCAAAGACCTCCCGAATTTGTTTTTCGCGCTTTAATTTTTCTTCTTTGGAAAAGGTAAACCTCATCATGGGTAAAAATAGTGAGAATTAGCATGCGAGGCGGGAATGACAATTGTCATATTTTCGCCTGCAGGAAGGCTGTAAATTGTCCCTTTATTGCGGACACAGGAAGAAACGAACCATTATGGGAGAAAAAATAGTCCATAGGATCAAATCCCCGGAAGACAAGAAAAAATACATAGAACACCTGCTCAATGATATCGAGACCCTTGAACTCATGCTGAACAAGGGGCTTTTTTCGGCCACGCCGGTACACATTGGGGCGGAACAGGAATTTTGCCTGGTGGGCGAGACCTGGGACCCGTCGGATCAGGCGACTGCGGTACTGAATGACATTGCCGATGACCATTTTACCTCCGAGTTGAATAAGTACAACCTGGAACTCAATCTGGACCCGATCAAGCTCGGCGGCACCTGTTTCTCCGACATGCACAAGCAGCTCAACAACCTGCTTTCTGTGGCCAAGGATGCCGCGGCAAAACACGGCGACAAGGTGATCCTGACCGGGATCCTCCCCACGATCACACAAAAGTACCTGCAGTTCGATTACATGACCCCGGTAGACCGGTATAAGATCCTCAACGAGGCCATAAGGACGATTCGAAAAGACGATATCGAACTCCACATCAAGGGGGTAGACGAGGTAAACCTCCATCACGACACCATCCTGTATGAAGGCTGCAACACCAGTTTCCAGGCCCACCTGCAGATAGACCCGGAACAATTCGCCAACACCTATAACTGGGCGCAGGCCATTGCAGGGCCTGTCCTTTCCATATGCGTGAATTCTCCTCTCCTGATGGGAAAGGAACTGTGGGAAGAGACACGGATCGCCCTTTTTACTCAAAGTGTGGATACGCGCAGGAGCACCTTTATCCTGAATGAGAAGGAATCGCGCGTCAATTTTGGTGAGGACTGGGTTCAGGGGACGGTGGCCGATTTTTACAAGGATGCCGTGATCAATTTCCGGAGCCTGGTGACCACATCCCTGGAGGACGACAGCCTCAGCCAGTTCCACAAAGGAGAGATCCCTAAACTCAGGGCACTCTCCCTTCACAATGGCACTACCTACCGTTGGAACCGGTTGTGTTACGGGATCACGGACGGAAAACCACATGTGAGGATAGAGAACCGGTATATGCCTTCCGGACCCACTACGGATGATGAGATCGCCAACATGATGTTCTGGGTAGGCCTGATGCACGGTAGACCCAGGCATTTGGATGACATCCACCTCAAAATGGACTTCAAGGATGTGAAGAGCAATTTCTTCAGTGCTGCCCGCTACGGGATGAGCACGCAATTCTACTGGGAAGGGAAACTCCTCAGCAGCAAGGACCTGCTCCTGGACCACTTCCTGCCTATGGCTTACAGAGGGCTCTACAGCATGAATGTGGAACCCAGGGATGCTGAACACTATCTCTCGATTATAGAAAGGCGCATCAGGTCGCATACGGGATCGCGCTGGTTGGTCCAATCATTCCGCAAACTCCGCAAGGACCACAAGACGCCTGAGGCACTCAAGGTCCTGGTCGCCACCATGTATGAAAGGCAGGAAAAGCGGTATGCTGTGGATGCCTGGCAACTGGCCCGGGGAGACGAGTACAAGATCCCGACGGCTCAACTCACGGTCGGCGATCGGATGAACACCCGTATCATCACAGCCCAGGACAGTGATAGCGCCGAACTGGTGCTGAGGATGATGCTGTGGAAGAACATACACCATGCCCCTATCCTGGATGATGATCTCAACCTTGCCGGCCTTTTGAGCTGGGTGGATGTGGAGCACTTCCAGAACAACCCCAAAGAACATCCGGGCAGCATAAAGGAGATCATGAAAACGGAGCTCATCACTGCCACGGAAGACCTGCCCCTCGGAGAAGCCAGGAAAATGATGAAAGAGAACAAGATCCATTGCCTGCCCGTTGTAAGGGATAAAAAACTGGTAGGGATCATTACGAGTAACGATCTGTAATCCATGGCACGAGTCGGGACTGTCAGCGACACCCATCTGAAACGGATCCTGGGCCACATCAAAGGCCGGGAACCGGGACCTGTCCTTGTATTTTTTGGCGGGATACACGGGAACGAACCTTCCGGGGTAGAGGCCCTGGAGCAGGTCTTTAGAGAATTCAGCAGGAACCCGCTTCCCGTCAAGGGGCATGTATATGGAATCGCAGGGAACATCCCTGCCCTCCTTCAAAATAAGCGATACCTGGAAAAGGACCTCAACCGCACCTGGTTTAAGGAGGATATCGAGGCACTGGAGAAGGGAGACCAAAAACAAAAGACCACGGAGGACCTCCAGATGCTGGAGATCCTCGGGGTGATCAGGGACCTGCTCAACGCCCATGAGGCACCCTTTTACTTTATCGACTTCCACACCACCTCCAGCAAGACCCTTCCGTTCATCACGATCAATGACGCCATGATCAACCGGAAATTTGCGCGGCAATTCCCCGTCCCTATCATTCTGGGGATCGAGGAATACCTCGAAGGCCCCGTCCTGAACTACATCAATGAATACGGATACGTTTCCCTTGGGTTTGAATCAGGTCAGCACGCCAGCGAGGAGGCCCGGGTCAACAGCGTTGCCTTTTTCTGGCTGAGCCTGGTATTTTCCGGCGCCCTGGAGGCGGATCAGGTAGGATTGTACGACACCTACCTTTCGGAATTAAAGCAATCAGCGGCAAACAACCGCAACTTTTACGAGATCACGGAGCGTTACGCCGTAGAGTCCGGGGACACATATGAGATGGAACCCGGCTTTTCAAGTTTTGAATCGGTCAAAAAGGAAACCTTACTGGCCGAACACAATGGGCATCCCGTGGTCGCAAATAAAAAAGGCATCCTTTTTATGCCCCTTTATCAGAAGCAGGGGGCCGAAGGGTACTTTATGATCAGGCGGATCCCGAAATGGGCACTGGCCCTGTCAGGCGCCTTGAGGAAAGTGAAGGCAGACCACCTGCTTGCCAGTCTTCCCGGGGTGAGCTGGAAGAACGGGGAGAAAATACAGCTTTTGGTAAACCTCAGGGTAGCACGCTTTTACAGCAAAGCGATCTTTCACCTGCTGGGCTTCAGAAACCGCACACTGGATCGTGACCACGTGCTGATCAAAAACCGGGAGAAGGTAGCCAGGAACGACCTGTACGAGGACGCGCCCTGGTACTGAGACTCATCTATTCCTGATCAGACAGCCAAATATTATTATTGATATCGATATCTGCCATCAGCTGGGAGGGATCGATCACCACCGCCTTTACATCTTTCAACGACTTTGAGATCTCAAAGCCGTATTCCGGGTTGGCCCAGGCCCAGTCAGGCAACACGGTGCGTTGTACCTGTCCGTAAGGATTGTCTTTTTCACCCCTCATCATCCTCAACGGGATGTAAAAGGTCTCCTGGCTTCCGTCATTGTACACCACCAGGATATCCAGCGGCATAGGCATAAGTCCATTTCGTTCCAAAAGGATCAGCGTCCCTCCATCTGAAGCGCCGACCGTCCTGATCCCGTAATCGATGGTGTTCGTGGTCTGCGTCCAGTCTGTCAGGTACCAGTCGAGTTCCATCCCGGACACTTTTTCGGCAGTGCGCTTGATGTCGTTAGGGGTGGGGTGTTTGAATTTAAAATCGGAATAGTACTTCTTCAGGGTAGCCATGAGTTTGTCCTGCCCGATGATATATCCCAGCTGGGCCAGGAATACAGCACCCTTGCTGTAGGCAGACCGCCCGTATGCCGCATTGAATTCGTACCTGTCGGCATGGGTGGTCTGGGGCTGTTCCTTCCCGGAGAGGACCAGGCTGTAGTATCCATTGTAGGAGTTTTCAAAGGGGTTGGACTTATTCTGATCCATGATGTCATTCATGCAAAGGCTTGAGATGAAGGAAGTGAAGCCTTCATCCATCCATTCGTGTTTGGCTTCGTTGGTGGCCAGGATGTGCTGAAACCAGGAATGAGCCAATTCGTGTACCATCACCCCTACCAGGCTGCCAAAGCTGCGTTCCCCGGTGATCAGGGTGCTCATGGCGTACTCCATGCCTCCGTCCCCTCCCTGGACCACGGAGTATTGCTTATAGGGATAGGGCCCGATATTTTGGCTGAAGAAACGCATGGCCTCAGCCGTCTTGGGCTGGAGCTTTTTCCAGTTCTCCAGGATCTCCGGCTTGTTCTTGTAGAAGAAGTGGAGCGCAGGGCCGTCTTCCATCGGAAGCGTATCATGGATGTAGTCCGGATCCGCAGCCCACATAAAATCGTGTACCATGGGAGCCCTGAAATGCCAGGTAAGCGTTTTTCCTTTCTGCTTTTTTACCTTGGTGCCGGGCGCTTCGTACCCATGCCCGATCTCCTGGGGGTTCTGGAGATATCCTGTTCCGCCCACAGTGTATTTTTTATCGAGGGTAATGGAGACATCGAAATCTCCCCATACTCCGTGAAATTCCCTTGCGATGTAGGGATCCGCATGCCAGCCCTCGAAGTCGTATTCGGCCAATTTGGGGTACCACTGACTCATGGACAGGGCCACTCCCTCACTGTTGTTCCGGCCTGAACGACGGATCTGAACGGGGACCTGCCCCTCAAAGGCCATCTGGAGGGTAGTGGAGGTATTCGGGCCGATGGGATGGTCGAGCTCAACCACCAGCACGGTCCCTTCCAAAGCGTAAGAAACTTCTTTTCCGTCCTGGGTAAGAGCGGTGGCCCTCAGGTACCCGATCTCATCCTGGTTAAGGGCGGCGATCCTGCTCTTGCCATTCTCGTCTGTCATCCTCCTGTCCGGGTCTTCTATGTGCTGCAGCCTCATGTCCATTTCACTCCCGGGCTGGAAGGCATTGAAGTACATATGGTAATAGACCCTGTTGAGGGTATCCGGGGAGTTGTTTGTATAGACCAGTTCCTGTGTCCCCGTGTACCTGTAAGTGTCCACATCCATATTTACCTTCATGGTGTAGTCTACTGCTTGCTGCCAGTATCCCTGATTGCCTTGTGCACTCACCGAGAGTACA
>JBFKPJ010000109.1:0-8427 GCA_041628355.1 Muriicola sp.
ATTATTCACCGCGTATTCAAGGGCGTCTTACCGGGATTGTGATCCGTGGAAGGGCCATAAGGGCAAAGACAGGATTGAAGAATTTTCAGGAAATACAGCACTTTGAAGCATTTATTTCAGTTTTACGCCCTAAAAAAGGAACAATGAAAAAAAAGATCATCAAAATGTCGGATTCTCGATTTAATAATTACCTTAGCAGGAGTTTTAAAAATTTGCAATGCATTCGAATATCTGGAACAGCTTCTATTTTTACTTCTTTGTTCAAAGGGGAAAGGGACTGTTGTAGCCAGGTGTCATACCGTATATATCAAGTCCCGTAGAAATCGGGACTTTTTTTTTGAATCTCAGTCGTGAAGAAACGAATCGCAATTCAGGGAATTAAGGGGTCTAACCACCACCAGGTGGCCCGGGAATACTTTGGGGAGGATATAGACCTGGTAGAATGCCTGTCCTTTCACGGCCTGGTGGATGAACTCCTGGCCGGGAACGCAGACAAGGGGGTCATGGCCATTGAGAATTCCATCGCCGGCTCCATCATTCCCAATTATGCCCTGGTCTATGAGAATGGACTGCACATCATAGGGGAACACTACCTCAACATCCACCATAACCTGATGGGGCTCAAAGGACAAACTCTTTCCGATCTGCGGGAGGTGCGTTCGCATCCCATGGCACTGCTGCAGTGCAGGGAATATCTAAAGACCCAGCCCCATATCAAGATGGTGGAGGATGTGGATACGGCTGAGACGGCCAAACGCATACAGGAAAATAATTTGTCAGGGATTGCGGCCATAGCGCCCAAAGTGGCGGCTGAGCTGTATGGCCTGGAGATCATCGCCCCTGAGATACAGACGATCAAGAACAACGCCACCCGTTTTATCATCGTCAAAACGACTAACAAAGAATTACCCAGGGAGACCATCAACAAGGCATCCCTCCGCTTCCTTACGGACCATAAAAGAGGCAGTCTGGCCACGGTCCTGAACGTGATGAGCGATTGCAACCTGAACCTCACCAAGATCCAGAGCCTTCCCATCATTGAGACTCCGTGGAAGTACGCTTTTTTTGTGGATGTCACCTTTGAGGAGTACGATCATTTTGAAAAGGCCAAATCCCTGTTGAGGATCATGTCTGATGATTTCAGGGTGCTGGGCGAATATAAAAATGTCAGGTTATGATCCGTAGTGCAGACAGGCTAAATACCGTGGAGGAATACTACTTCTCCAGGAAGCTGAAGGAGGTCAGGGGACTGGCAGCAGCTGGTCGCCCCATTATCAACATGGGGATCGGGAGCCCGGACCTAGAGCCTTCTCAAGAAGTGCTGAGTACCTTGAGGGAGGCCATCACAGACAACGGTGCCCACCAGTATCAGAGTTACCAGGGATTGCCGGAGCTCAGACAGGCCATTGCCGATTTTTACCTTGAAAAATTCGGTGTTACTACAGATCCTGACAACGAGATCCTTCCCCTTATGGGCTCTAAGGAAGGCATCATGCACATCAGCATGGCATTCCTGAATCCAGGGGATGAGGTGTTGATCCCTGATCCGGGATATCCCACTTACCAGGCTGTTACCCGTCTGGTGGGGGCAGAGCCAAGGCCTTACCCACTAAGGGAAGAGAAAGCCTGGTTCCCGGACCTGGAACAACTCTCAAAAGAGGACCTGAGCAGGGTAAAATTGATGTGGGTGAGCTACCCGCATATGCCCACCGGAGCCACGGCAACACCGGAACAGTGGCAGGCCCTTGTGGACTTTGGCAGGAAACACCGGATCCTTATGGTGAACGACAACCCCTACAGTTTTGTATTGGGGAGCGACCCCAGGAGTATCCTGCAGGCAGAGGGGGCTATGGAAGTAGCGCTCGAACTGAATTCCCTGAGCAAGACCTTTAACATGGCCGGCTGGAGGGTCGGGATGGTCCTCGGGAATGCAGCCCATATACAGGCTATCCTGAAAGTGAAGAGCAATATGGACTCAGGGATGTTCTACGGCATTCAAAAAGGCGCTGTGGCTGCCCTGAAGAGCGGTCGCGCCTGGTTCGAGCAACTGGACCGGATATACAGCAAGAGAAGGGAACAGATGTTCCGGCTAGCCAGCCTGCTCGGATGCACCTATGATCCGGACGCGGTAGGGATGTTCGTCTGGGCACGTTTGCCGGAAGGGGCTCCGGGGTCAGAAGATTTTATTGACAGACTGCTTTACGAGAAAGACATCTTTATAGCCCCGGGGACCATTTTTGGCAGCCAGGGGGAAGGGTACATCAGGTTCTCACTGTGCGTGAAGTCCGAAAAGATCGAAGAGGCAATAGCGAGGTTTAAAGAAGACAAATGAAAATAGGAATCATAGGTGTTGGTTTGATCGGGGGCTCCTTTGCCAGGGACCTGAAAGGGGTGTTGCCCCAGGCTCAGTTCTTTGGAATGGACAACAACCCCGACCACCTTCATTCGGCCCTTGAACTGGGCATTATCGATTCGGAAGGGGGGGAAGACTCCATAGCTGAAGCGGATATCATCTTCCTGACCATCCCCGTAGACGCTGCAGTAGCTGAATTGCCGGGCCTGCTTGACAAGGTTAAGGACGAGGCCCTGGTGATCGATGCAGGTTCTACCAAATCCCTGATCTGTGCAGCCGTAGAAAACCACCCGAAAAGGAGGAATTTTATGGCCTGCCACCCCATCGCGGGAACGGAGTTTTCCGGTCCCGGTGCAGCGATCAAAGGACTTTACCAAGGAAAGACAAACATCATCTGTGAGGTGGAGAAGACCGCCTTCAAATTACAGGAGAAGGCGCTGGATCTGTTCTCCAAGATCGGTATGCGGATCCGCTACATGAATCCGGAGGCGCACGACAAGCATATCGCATACGTTTCCCACCTCTCCCACATCAGTTCATTCATGCTGGGAAAAACAGTGATCGAGAAAGAGAAGAACGAGCGGGATATCTTCGACATGGCTGGCAGTGGATTTGAATCTACCGTGAGGTTGGCAAAGAGCTCCCCTGCCATGTGGACCCCGATCTTCGAGCAGAACAAGGAGAATGTACTCGAGACCCTGAGCGAGTACATCCACAACCTGGAGGCATTCAGGCAAAAACTGGCTGAGGACGATATGGCCGGGATCTACAGGGAAATGGAAGATACGAACAAGATCAGGGAAATCCTGAAAGGAATACCTTTGAACAATAAAGAAGCATAGTTATGGAAAATTCAAAAGACTTGAGACGATGGCTGGATGACATGGCCCTGCCGCATCCGTTGGTGATCGCCGGACCTTGCAGTGCGGAGACAGAGAAACAGGTCCTGGAGATCGCGCATGACCTCAAGGACACGGATGTAAATTATTACAGGGCTGGGATATGGAAACCCAGGACCCGTCCCGGGAATTTCGAGGGAGTAGGTGCTATCGGCCTTAAATGGTTGCAGCGCGTCAAGGAGGAAACCGGATTTAAAACGGCGACGGAGGTGGCCAACAAGACACATGTCGACCTTGCCCTGGAACACGATGTGGACCTCCTGTGGATAGGAGCGAGGTCTACAGTAAGTCCCTTTATCGTACAGGAGATCGCAGATGCCCTGGAAGGAACGGACAAAGTGGTCCTGGTAAAGAATCCGGTAAACCCGGATCTGTCCCTCTGGCTCGGCGCCGTGGAAAGGCTGCACTCTGCAGGGATCAAAAAACTGGGGGTCATTCACAGGGGCTTCTCTACTTACGAGAAAACGAATTACCGCAACATACCCGAATGGCAGCTGGCGATTGAACTGCAGACACGGTTTCCCGACCTGCCCCTGATCAACGACCCATCTCATATCACAGGGAAGAGGGATATGATCTTCGACGTATCCCAGACGGCTCTGGACCTCAATTTTGACGGGTTGATGATAGAGACGCACTGCGATCCGGACAATGCGTGGAGCGACGCCGCCCAACAAGTAACCCCTAAACGACTCATACAGATCATGGAAGACCTGAGGATCAGAAAGGAAACCGACGAGGAGGCCGAATACAAGAGCAACCTGAGCAATCTCAGAGCCCAGATTGATATACTGGACAACCAGCTCATCGATCTGCTCGGGAAAAGGATGCAGGTCTCAGACGGGATCGGGTTGCTGAAGAAACAGCGTAATGTGGCCGTACTCCAGACCAACCGCTGGAATGCCATCCTGGGCAAGATGATCCTGGAAGGAGAGGCCAAAGGGCTGAGCGAGGAATTCGTCCTGAAGATGTTCAAGGCCATCCACCAGGAATCCATCAACCATCAGGAAAAGATCATCAATTCTTAGTGCGGCAAAGTGCTTCTATTGAGGTTTCTGATCCAATAAGTCGATCCTTAAAAATAAAAACCCTGAATTATGCAGTTCAGGGTTTTATTTCAACTAGGATTTCGATTACCGCTTAAAGATATAACGCGTAATAAAGATGCCCTGTCCATCGTCTTTTCCGCTGTCACTTTCCACAGCGCTGGTCACGAAGGCAAGTTCCCATCCTTCCCTTACCATATTGTTGATCATGGAAGTGATCACGGCGTCGTTGGCTGCGATGTTCTGAAAGCGGATTCCCCCGAGATTGTAGAAGTTCAGGAGTTTGGTCTCCTCGAAATTCTTGACCCGGATCTCGCTCCGGTCGGATTTGTTCCTGGTGTTGTCGTCTTCGGTCTGTACACTGGTGAATTCCCTATAGTCCTTGTCTTCCTGGGCATTGATTATTCTGGATCTTCCCAGGCCGTTGGGTACGATAGACTCTACACTAGTGATGACCTTGAATTCCTGAGCCTGTAGAACAAAGGAGGAAATCATGATAAGGACTAATAGTAAATGACATTTTTTCATAAAAATCGGATTTAGAGAGTTACACGTTTTGAATTTAAAGATACCTCTATGTCTGGAAGTAAAATTGTTTCTTTGCAAGGAGATATGAACAAGGATGAAGGGTACTGTTTATAAATCGACCGGAAGCTGGTATACGGTGAAAACCCCTGAAGGTGTAGTCTATGAATGCCGGATCAAAGGCAAGTTCAGGATCAGGGGTATCAAGAGTACCAATCCTATCGCAGTCGGTGACAGGGTGAGATTCGAACTCGAACAGACCGGGGATGAGACCTATGGGGTCATCCACGAGATTGAAGACAGGGAGAATTATATCATCAGGAAATCCGTGAACCTGTCCAAGCAAACCCATGTGATCGCAGCCAATATAGACCAGGTGTTCCTGCTGATCACCCTCAACAACCCCAGGACATACACGACCTTTATAGATCGATTCCTCGCCACCACCGAAGCCTATGACGTAAGAGCGGTGCTGTTGTTCAACAAGATAGATACCTATGACAAGGAGGAACTGGCAGAGATAAAATACCTGGCTGAACTGTACAGGAAGATAGGGTATACCTGTCTCGGGATCTCCGCAAAGAGGGGTACACATGTGGATAAGGTAAAGGAGATGATGACCGGCAAGACCAGCATGTTTGCAGGGAATTCGGGAGTTGGGAAGTCGACCCTGATCAATGCCATCGAGCCTTCCCTGCAACTCAGGACCGGAGAAATCTCCGAACAACACCTGCAGGGACAGCATACGACTACTTTTGCTGAAATGTTCGACCTGAGTTTCGATGCCCGAATCATTGACACCCCCGGGATCAAAGGGTTTGGGCTGGTGGATATGGATAAGGAGGAGATCGGGGACTATTTCCCGGAATTCTTCGCCCTGAAACAGGATTGTAAATTCAACAACTGCCTGCATATAGATGAGCCCCACTGTGGGGTGAAAAAGGCCCTGGAGGCCGATGAGGTCTCCTGGAGCAGGTATAAGAGTTACCTCCAGATGGTATCAGGGGAAGAGGATACCTACAGGGATGATGAATTTGAAGTGGAATGAACAGCGTTGGCAAAATAAAAGGCAGGGAATGAGGGCAGTGATACAACGCGTAAGGCGGGCACACGTCACTGTGGAGGGCAATCGGATCTCCGAGATCGAAAAGGGGGTGCTCGTCCTCCTGGGCATTGAGGATGCTGATACGAAGGAGGATATCGAATGGCTATCCAGGAAGATAGCCAATTTGCGTATCTTCAACGACGAGGATGGGGTGATGAACAAATCAGTGCTCGATGTGGATGGGGAGGCCATCGTGGTGAGTCAGTTTACCCTGCATGCCAGCACCAAAAAAGGGAACAGGCCCTCTTATATCCGCGCTTCAAAACCGGAAGTCGCCATACCCCTATACGAAGCTTTCGTGAGACAATTCGAGGCAGACCTGTCGAGGAAAGTGGGGACCGGGATCTTTGGGGCCGACATGAAGGTGGAGCTTCTCAATGACGGTCCGGTGACCCTTTTTATCGATACAAAAAACAAAGACCTATGAACATCAGCAATGCACAGCAGGCGGTAGATAACTGGATCAGGGCCCATGGGGTCAGGTACTTCAATGAACTTACCAATATGGCCCAGTTGACCGAGGAGGTTGGGGAAGTGGCCCGGATCATCGCCCGCAGATACGGGGAGCAAAGCGAAAAACCCTCGGATAAGGACAAAGACCTGGGGGAAGAGCTCGCAGATGTGCTTTTTGTGGTACTCTGCCTCGCCAACCAGACCGGGATCGACCTGCAAAAGGCCTTTGACCGTAAACTTGACCTGAAGGCCAAACGGGACCACAAGCGGCATCAGGAAAACAAAAAATTGAAGTAGGAGTACACCAAAAACCTAATCATTGAAAATTTACCTAGAAGGCCCAGTTTCAGCCATACCGAATACAGAGATCCGCATCACTGGTTCCAAGAGCGAATCGAACCGGTTGCTCCTGCTGCAGTCCATTTTTCCGGAATTGCAGATCGAGAACCTGTCTAATGCGGATGATGTCAAAGTGATGCAGCAGGGCTTGCAGGTGCGCTCGGGTACGGTGGATATCCACCACGCCGGGACGGCCATGCGCTTCCTCACCGCCTTCTTCTCCACCCGGGAAAGTAGTGAAGTGACCCTGACAGGTTCCTCCCGTATGCAGGAGCGGCCCGTCAAAGTACTGGTGGATGCCCTGTCCGACCTCGGGGCAGACATCACCTATCTCAAGAATAGCGGGTATCCCCCTTTGCACATCAAAGGGAGGAAGTTAAACAAGCATAAGGTGAGCCTGCCTGCCAATATCAGTAGCCAGTACATCTCTGCCCTGTTGCTGGTGGCCCCTGGAATGCCGGATGGCCTGGAACTCGAATTGCTGGGTGAGATCACCTCCGTGCCCTACATCAGGATGACGCTTTCGCTTTTGGAGAGCTTGGGCGTACACACTGCATTCAACGGGAGCCGGATCACGGTAAAACCCAGGAAGCGCATTGACCCAATGACCCTGACGGTGGAATCCGACTGGAGTTCGGCTTCCTACTACTACAGCATCGTGGCGCTGAGTCCGGTGGGCACGCATTTGAAACTGTCGTCATACCGTCCGGACAGCTTGCAGGGAGACAGTATCCTGGCCGAGATCTACCGGCAATTTGGGGTGACATCCCGTTTTGAAGGACATTTCCTGCATTTGGAAAAAGTGACGGACACCTCATCAGGAGACGGATCTCTCTCAGGAAAAAGAATGGAGTTGCACCTGGCCAATGCTCCGGACATCGCACAAACCGTGGCCGTGACCTGCTTTGGTCTGGGAATGGGATGCAAGCTCACCGGGTTGCATACCCTGAAGATCAAGGAAACAGATCGCCTGGAGGCCCTCAGGAAGGAGCTTACCAAACTGGGGGGTGAGGTCCTGGTTTCTGATAACCACCTCGAATTGAGTCCCGCTGAGAAGATCATCCCTCGGGTCTCCATACCTACCTATAACGACCATCGGATGGCCATGGCCTTTGCTCCCCTTGCCTTGAGGACCAGCCTGTACATCGAAGATGCAGGGGTGGTCTCCAAGTCGTATCCCGACTTCTGGGAAGATCTCAGGAAGCTAAATTTCCGCATTCGGGAAGAGGAAAGGTGATTTAATGGCACTTTTTCTTGACAACCCCTGTAGGCACGTCGTATATTTGCACCCTTAAAATCGGCCCCCGATTTTAACGCATCCGTCCGATTACCGGGCTGTTTGCAGGAAACCTAAACTGGATTTGACATAAGAAATTCGCATCTATGAAACTTTCACATTTCAATTTTGAGCTTCCCAAGGAATTACTGGCAGAATATCCGGCTGAAAACAGAGACGAATCCCGATTGATGGTAGTGCACCGTGATTCCGGGAAGATCGAACACAAGATGTTCAAGGATCTCATCGATTATTTTGATGAAGATGATGTCATGGTACTTAACAATACCAAGGTATTTCCTGCGCGTCTCTTCGGGAACAAGGAGAAGACAGGGGCGAGGATCGAGGTGTTCCTGCTCCGGGAACTCAACGAGGAACAACGCCTTTGGGATGTGCTGGTGGATCCGGCCAGGAAGATCCGTATCGGGAAC
>JBFKPJ010000110.1:0-8364 GCA_041628355.1 Muriicola sp.
AACTCCTGTGGGAACTGGTAGTCCGCCCACATCTTCTTTTGAGCATCCCTGAATGCAGGGGAACGTCAGGGCAAAGGCGGCTCCGGCTCCAAGGGTCTTTAAAAAGGCTTTTCTTTCCATATGGCTGCAGTTTTCTTTAGTAGAGAACGCGGTATTGAAAAGAATCGTATACCTCAATATTCATAGGTGCCGTACGGACTATCGATGGTCAGCTTCTTCTGCGGATGTGCCTCTACCCTGCCGATCACCCTGGCGGGGATCCCGAAGCTTTCAGATATGGAAATGAGGTCTGCGGCGATCTCCTCCTCCACATAGAGCTCCATGCGGTGGCCGCAGTTAAAGACCTGGTACATCTCCTTCCAGTCCGTACCCGACTGTTCCTGTATCAATTGGAACAAGGGGGGAACCGGAAAGAGGTTGTCCTTGATCACGTGGTTGCTGTCCAGGAAATGAAGGATCTTGGTCTGGGCCCCTCCGCTGCAGTGTACCATCCCGTGAATATCCGCAGGGCTATATTTCTCCAGGATCTTACGGATCACCGGGGCATAGGTCCTGGTGGGCGACAAGACCAGCTTGCCGGCATCCAGGGGCACATCGGGGATCTTGTCAGTAAGATGCATCTGCCCTGAGTACACGAGTTCCTCCGGGACGGAAGGGTCAAAACTCTCGGGGTAGCGTTTTGCGAGTTCTTTGGCGAATACATCATGGCGGGCGGAGGTGAGCCCATTGCTTCCCATCCCCCCGTTGTATTCAGATTCGTAAGTGGCCTTGCCAAAAGAGGCCAGCCCCACGATCACATCCCCGGGGCGGATACGGGCATTGTCGATGACCCGGTCCCTGCGGATCCGTGCGGTCACCGTGGAATCCACGATAATCGTCCGGACGAGGTCGCCTACGTCTGCGGTCTCTCCCCCGGTAGACCGGATGCGCACCCCGTGGGCTGCCATTTCCTCAATAAATTCTTCTGTTCCTGTGATGATGGCTTCAATGACCTCCCCTGGGATCAGGTTCTTGTTCCTCCCGATAGTGGAGGAGAGCAGGATATTTTCCGTGACGCCCACACAGAGCAGGTCGTCCAGGTTCATCACCAGGGCATCCTGGGCGATCCCTTTCCAGACCGAAAGGTCGCCGGTCTCCTTCCAGTACATGTAGGCCAGGGAAGATTTGGTCCCGGCCCCGTCTGCGTGCATGACCAGGCAATACGCGTCGTCCCCGGTGAGGGTATCGGGTACGATCTTGCAAAAAGCTTTGGGAAACAGGCCTTTGTCCAGGTTCCTGATCGCCTTGTGTACATCTTCTTTGGAGGCTGATACGCCTCTTTGCTGGTATCGTTTGCTTACCGCCACGGTGAGAGTTTCATGATTCTCCGCAAAAATAAGGGAATGAAATCACATGCGTGTAATCCCCGGTATTTAAGTGTATGAATTGTCACCTGATGAAAAGAAGTTCACGGTACTTGGCAAGCGGCCAGTCCTTGTCATCCACCAGGTGTTCCAATTTGTCACAATGGTATCTGATGTCCTCAAAATACGGCTTCACCTCATGGCAATACGCCCTGGCTTTCTTGTGAATATCATTTTCAGAGTTGGCCTTTTTCCGGGCTTCGGTCATGGCTTCTGATTTCTTGCGGGTGGCCGACAGATGTCCTGAGATCTCCTCCAGGATGGACAACTGTGCTTCTGCGTACTCCTGGTACTTGGAGCCGTAGATCTCCTTGATCCCTCTGATGTTTGAGATCACCTTGTTCTGGTAACTGATCGCAGCAGGAATGATCTGTGTATTGACCAGTTCGTTAAAGACCCTTCCTTCGATCTGGGTCTGGAGGATATAGGTTTCGAGATCCACCTCGTGCCTCGCCTTTACCTCCACCTCACTCATCACCTGCATTTCCCGGAAGAGATCGAGGGAGCTTTTGGATACCACCACTTCCAGGGCTTCGGGGGTCGTCTTGTTGTTGCTGAGTTTTCGTTTGGCTGCTTCTTTCTGCCAGCTCTCGCTGTACCCGTCCCCGTCAAAACGGATGCGTTTGGAAGCCTTGATATATTCCCTCAGGACGTTGAAGATGGCCTCGTCCTTTTTCAGTTTCTTTTTGTCGATAAGCTTGTCCACCTCCTTTTTGAACTCCACCAGCTGGCGTGCCACGATGGTGTTGAGCACGGTCATGGGTTTGGCACAATTCATCTTGGCACCCACGCCCCTCATCTCAAATTTGTTGCCCGTGAAGGCGAAGGGTGAGGTTCGGTTCCGGTCCGTATTGTCGAGCAGGATCTCCGGGATCTTGCCCACCACATTCAGTTTGAGCTCCGTTTTCTCTTCCGGAGAGAGTTTCCCCTGGGAAACCCCTTCCAGCTCATCCAGCACAGCACTGAGCTGCTCCCCGATAAAGATGGAGAAAATGGCCGGAGGTGCTTCGTTTGCACCTAAACGATGGTCGTTGGTTGCCGAGGCTATCGAAGCCCTCAGCAATTCCTCATACGTATCCACTGCCTTGATGGTATTGACAAAAAAGGTGAGGAACTGAAGGTTCTTCATGGGAGTGGATCCCGGGCTGAGCAGGTTCACCCCCGTGTCCGTGGCCAGGGACCAGTTGTTGTGTTTTCCGGAACCGTTGATCCCGGCAAAGGGTTTCTCGTGGAAGAGCACCTTGAGGTGGTGCCGGTCCGCTACTTTTTCCATGATATCCATCAACAGCAGGTTGTGGTCCACGGCCAGGTTTGCCTCCTCAAAAACAGGAGCCAGCTCGAACTGGTTTGGGGCTACCTCATTGTGCCTGGTCTTTACCGGGATCCCGAGTTTGGTACATTCCACCTCCAGCTCCTTCATGAAATTGATGGCCCTGCGTGGGATCACCCCAAAATAGTGGTCATCGAGCTGCTGTCCCTTGGCCGCTGCCTGTCCCACCAGGGTCCGCCCGGTGAGCACCAGGTCGGGCCGGGAACCGGCCAGGGCCTTGTCTACCAGGAAATACTCCTGCTCCCACCCCAGGGTAGCCATAACCTTGTTCACAGATTTGTCGAAGTACCTCGCCACCCCGGTAGCTGCCTGGTCTACGGCATGCAGGGCACGCAATAAGGGGGCTTTGTTATCAAGAGCTTCCCCTGTATAAGAGACAAAAATGGTCGGGATACACAGGGTTGCCCCGTAAATGAAAGCAGGGGAGGAAGGATCCCAGGCCGTGTATCCCCTGGCTTCAAAAGTATTGCGGATGCCCCCGCTGGGAAAGCTCGAAGCATCAGGTTCCTGTTGTACCAACTGTCCGCCTCCGAATTTCTCCAGGGCTCGGCCGTCGGGCAGCAGGTCAAAAAAGGCATCGTGTTTTTCGGCAGTGGCACCCGTAAGGGGCTGGAACCAGTGCGTGTAATGGGTAGCGCCCATGGAAAGAGCCCATGCCTTCATGGATTCTGCGATCTGGTCTGCCATTTTGCGATCGATCTTGGACCCCGTGAAAATGGCGTTCTTCACGCTTTCAAAGGCGTCCCGGGTAAGGTACTGTACCATCTTTTCCTCATTGAACACATGAGAACCAAATAGCTCGGACCTCCTGGTAGTTTCAATAAAGGAAAGGGTTTTTCGCCTGTTGCTTTCCCTGATGGCATTGATTCTTTGCGTGGACATATACTGAATGGATTAGGATGCGAAAGCAAAATTAAACAATTCGCAGTTATCCCTTATTAAAATAATTTTTTTACAATGAACCCCCTAAAAAATAGGGGTGTTGATAATTTTATCTAAATTATTGATAATTACCCCCCAAAAGTTTCCATATATGTCTTCAAAAACTATATTTTTGACGATCTTAAAAATTTGAAAATTTAACTCGCAAGATTATGAGCAAAGCAAAATTGGAATACATCTGGCTGGATGGATATTTTCCAACCCAGAACATGCGCAGCAAGACAAAGATCGAGGAGAATTTCAGCGGAAAACTGGAGGACTGCCCTATTTGGTCATTTGACGGAAGTTCAACCAAGCAGGCCGAAGGAAATTCCTCTGACTGCCTGTTGAAGCCTGTGGCCATTTTCCCGGACCCAACAAGAAATAACGGGTACCTGGTAATGACCGAGGTCCTCAACTCAGACGGGACTCCTCATGAGACGAACTTCAGGGCCAAAATCGATGACGATGACAACGACTTCTGGTTCGGATTTGAGCAGGAGTATTTTATCATGGACACGCATACTCAGCTTCCCTTGGGATTCCCTGTGGGGGGTTATCCCGGACCACAAGGGATGTACTACTGCTCCGTGGGAGGAAAGAACACCCACGGCCGTGAGTTCGTTGAGGAACACGCGGATATATGCATAGCAGCCGGCATCAATTTTGAAGGGATCAACCAGGAAGTAGCCTGTGGACAATGGGAGTTCCAGATCTTTGCCAAAGGCGCGAAGAATGCAGGGGACCAGGTTTGGGTAGCCCGATATATTTTGGACAGGCTCACTGAGTCCTACGGATATTATATCGAATACCATCCGAAACCTGTTAAAGGAGATTGGAATGGTTCCGGAATGCACGCCAACTTCTCAAACAGCCTCCTCAGGAACGCGGGAAGCAGGGACGTATATGAAGCGGTATGTGAAGCATTCAGACCGGTGGCTGCAGAACACATAGCTGTTTATGGTGAATTTAATGATCAGCGACTCACCGGACTGCACGAAACGGCTTCTATCCATGATTTCAGCTACGGAATCTCAGACAGGGGTGCCTCTATCAGGATCCCTATCGCCACCGTAGAACGCGGATGGAAGGGATGGCTGGAAGACAGAAGGCCAGCTTCTAACGGAGATCCTTACAAAATAGCCGGAAGGATCGTAAAGACTGTAAAGTCTGCAAAAATAGAAGCAACAGCATAACTATTTTAAAGCTACTTGCCCAGCCGCCTCTGATATCAGGGGCGGTTTTTTTATGCCCAAAGAGTATATTAACTATGCGAATGTAAGGTAGACGAAGGCTGTATAAGAGAAGAGCAGGACAATCCCGTCTTGCCATCCCAACCGGAGTCCCTTGGGAAAAAAGACGAGGGGTAACACCAGGAAGGCAAAACCCAGCATCCAGAAAATATCGTTGGTTAACAGGCCCTGGTCTATAACCTGGATGGGGCTGATCATGGAGGTGATCCCAAGGACGGCCAGCAGATTGAATATATTAGACCCGATCAGGTTTCCGAGGCTGATCGCCTTTTCCTTTTTGAGGATGGCGATGACCGAGGCCACCAATTCGGGTATGCTTGTCCCCACGGATACCACCGTGATCCCGATGATACGCTCGCTAACCTGGTAAAATGTGGCCAGGCCCACGGCCCCGGAGATCAGGAATTCGGACCCTGCCCACAGGCCGGCTATCCCCAATCCGAGGAAAAGCACTGCTTTGTACAAGGGCAGGGGAAGAATGGCCTTATCCAGGTCCTCCACTACGGCAGGCTGTTGAAAGCGCAGTAAAAAAACCAGAAAGAGGAAAAGACAGGCGATCATAATAAGCCCCTCCATCGCACTGATGCGCCCGTCGAGATAGATCAAAAAGAAGACCAGGAGGGAGGCTAGCATCATCACCGGCCAATCGATCGTATAAAAACTTTTTCGGACATCTATGGGCCCCATTACCAGGATGATCCCCAGGACAAATCCCAGGTTTGCAATATTGGAACCGACGACATTCCCAAGTGCCAAGTCGGGGAAACCCTCCAGGGCGGCATTGACACTCACGATCAGTTCAGGGGCCGAAGTAGCGAAGGAGACAATGGTCATCCCAATGATGATCCTCGGGATCCTCAACCTGAGGGAAAGGGCAACGGAGGCTTTCAGGAGCCAGTTCCCGCCCAGGATGAGCAGGGCCAGGCCCAGTAGAATAAAAAGAAAATTTTGCAATGCCAAGATTTTGGTAAATATAAGGGATTCAAAAAGCAAAGAAAGAAGAACTCGCCCAAATTAGGAATGAACAGCTATCCTGTCTAACGACCCGCCAAATGTTAAATAACTATAAATATAGTTGTATAACTATTTTTTTAGTAGTAGGTTTGATCAAAGTAGGTTTCATATGAAAAAACTGACCAACAAGGAAGAGGAGATCATGAAGATCCTCTGGAGACTCGAAAAAGCCTTTGTCAAAGAGATCCTGGCCGAGATCACAGAAGACCCTCCTCATTATAACACCCTTTCCACCATTGTGCGCAATCTGGAGGACAAGGGGTATGTAAGCCATGAGGCCTTCGGGAATACGCATCGATACTACCCCCTTGTTACCAAAGATGCCTACAGGAAACGTTTTGTAAATGAGACCATAGCCGACTTCTACGACAACTCCTACAAGAGCCTGGTCTCCTTCTTTGCCAAAGAAGAAAAGATCTCCGTAGAGGAATTAAAGGAAATCATCAACCTCATCGAAAAAAATAAGTAAATATGGATTTTATGCTGATATACCTGGCCAAAGCCTCGGGGATCTTAGCGCTCTTCCTTGGGGTATACCTGTTTTTTCTGAAACGGGAAACGTTTTTTGAGGCCAACCGGCACTTCTTGCTGGGAGGGATCCTGATCTCCTTCATACTCCCTTTTATTGAAATAAAGAAATACGTTGCCGTTGAGCCCCTTGTGATCCCAAATGCGGACATGATCCAATCAGGACCTGCCGTCTCCGCGATTGCCGAACAGGGGCCTGGTTGGACCACCCTCCTTTCTGCTGTGTATTTCTCTGGCCTGATATTCCTTGGGCTCAGGTTTTTGATGCAGCTATTTTCCCTGAGCCGTTTGCTGAGAAATCACGAGGTCATTAAGATGGGAAGTGTACGTTATGTAGAGACCGACCGGGACCTGGCTCCGTTTTCCTTTTTTAATTACATCGTCTACAACCCTTCCCAGTTCAGCGAAAGCGAACTGGAAGCCATCCGGCAGCACGAAAGAGCGCATTGCACCCAGGCGCATTCGGTAGATATACTCCTAGCCCATCTTCTGACCATCTTTTTATGGATTAACCCTCTGAGCTGGCTCTACAGGAAGCATATCCAGCAAAACCTCGAATTCCTGGCCGATTCCAGTGCCATCAGGGAAACCCGGTCTGTGAGAAATTACCAATACGCCCTGCTGAAAGTGTCATCGAAATCAATTCATACGCCCATTACTAACCAATTTTATAGTTCATTAATCAAAAAACGAATCGTCATGTTACACAAATCAAAATCAAACAGGCTCCATGCATTGAAGTACTCACTCATCCTGCCCCTCCTCGCAGGATTCCTGTTGGCGTTCAACACCAAAGTAGTGGCCCAGGAGAAAGAAAAAGAGATGACCGTAGAGGTGATGATCGACAAGATCGAGATCCTCATTGACAAGGATTACTCAAAAGAACAAATCGATGCCGACACCGACTTCATGAAAAAGCGGGGCATCGAGCTAAAATTCAAAGGCATCAAGCGCAACAAAGCCGGTGAGATCACGGCCATCAGCGCCAGTTACAAGGACGAGAATGGCATCAGTGGAAATTACAGCCAGAACAGCGACAGTCCCATCAAGCCCTTTAGTTTTAGTGTCAGCGGAGAGGGAGATGATCGTATCATTGGCTTTTTTTCGGGTGCCTCTCACCACCTAACCCATTCGATGGATAAGAACCATACCAAAATGATCATAATAGATGCGGATGATGACATGCATGATGGAAAACACCATATCCACAAAAAGATGCGCGTACTCTCTGAAGACGATAAGGGAACCTACACCTGGACCACCTCCGGTGATGCAGCCGAAAAGGAGATTCTTGTAGAGATCAGGGACGGCAAAAAGGTGATCAAGATCAACGGAGAGGAAGTATCCGAAGCAGAATTGGAGGCCATGGAGAAAGAAGAAGACGAAAAACGCATCGTGATCAGGAAGATCAAGAAAGGAGAGGAAGGCAATGTTTTTATCCTGAGGGATTCTATGGATGAAGGGGATATGGAGATTATTGAAGAGGAAGGTAATTCTTTTTTCTTCCTGGATAGCGGGAAAGGTGAGAACCCACTTTTCATCGTGGATGGAAAGGAAATGAGCAAGGAGGAGTTCGAAGGCCTGTCTCCCGGCAAAATTGAGAAGGTGGAGGTGTTAAAAGGAGAGGCGGCCACGAAGGAATTTGGAGACCGGGCCAAGGATGGTGTGATCAGGATCACGACCAAAAAAAGCTGATAAGTAGCAACGCTGATCATCAGACCTGAGACCGGCCTTCTATAGGCCGGTTTTTTGTTGCACAAAGATGAAAATCACCCAAACAGGCATTTTCAGGCATTTTCGCGCCTGTGAATTTCAAAAAAGCCACAAAAATCGTCTACAAATATTACTATTTAATATACTTATTGGCATAATATATAATGTATAGAAACTTTTTTGTAGACTACATATTTTAATC
>JBFKPJ010000111.1:0-8362 GCA_041628355.1 Muriicola sp.
CAAGCTAAGCCCGTTTGTCCTCAAACTGGAACGGGGCCGCAAGGACCCTGTCTTTGATGCCCTGGCTGACCTCAATGAAAAGGTAAGGTCGCGCAATGGTATCTGGGGGATCTTCGGGACCAAGACCCTGGCCCTGCCCAAGGCCATAGCCCATCACGGATGCAAAGTAGTAGGGGCCGTCACCCAGGTAAAGGATGGCGGGAGGACCCTGGAAACGGCAGATGGAGCCGTCCTGGAAGATGTGGATGCCGTTGTTTTCAGTACAGGCTACCTCAACCGGGCCGATTTTATGCCCGAAGGCCTGGAAGCCTGTGACCCCCGCAGTCTGTACAAGCACATATTCCATCCGGATTACGGAGACCAGGTGGCCTGGATCGGCTGGGCCAGGCCCGGTTTTGGGAGCCAGTTCCCTATCATGGAAATGCAGGCGCGATATTGCGCCCTGATCTTCGACGGGGATATGAAACTCCCGGAGAAAGAAGAAATGATACAGGCAGCAAAGCAAGACGAGGCCATGTACCTGGAACAATTTGAGGAGAACGCCACGAGGATCCGAAGTTTGGTGGACTATCACCGCTACATGAACGGCATGGCGAAGATCATAGGTTGCTACCCTCCCCTGCGCTCTTATTTCTTCACTCACCCAAAGATCTGGCTCCACCTGATGTACGGCCCGACACAGGCTACTCAGTTCAGGCTCAGGGGTCCCGGAAAAAAGGTAAAACTGGCCCATGAGATCATCGAACAACTACCGATCAGCACATACAACCATATCGTAAAAGCCGGGCTCAGGGGCCGGATCTATTTTGGTCTGCGCTCACTCATCCCCTCCTTTATGAGACCGGCGTCATAAGTGAATGCCCTGCCATCAGGATGAACGGCAGGATAAAGAGAACGCTCTTCCCATGTGGAAAAGAAACCCATTTTCCGAAATGATCCCTCGATTTAGGGAGGTCCACATGTTTGTGGCCTTTTTGTGGGCCCTTCTGCTGTTGGGGTGCAGTGGGAGTCCCGAGGTCCGGGTCCGGGAGGATCTTCCCAACATCCTGGTGCTGGTGGCAGACGACCTGGGGTATTCAGACCTGGGGTGTTTTGGGGGAGAGATCCAAACCCCGAACATAGACAGCTTAGCCCTGGGCGGTATGCGGTTTAGCCGGTTCCACACGGCCCCTATGTGCGCCCCCAGCCGCGCCATGCTCCTGACCGGGAACGATAACCATGTTGCCGGATTAGGCAGGCAGGCGCTGGAAGTGGAGGTCTTCGGGTATGAAGGGCACCTCACCCACCGGGTGGCCCCCCTGCCCGAAATCCTCCGGGAATACGGGTACCATACCTATATGGCCGGGAAATGGCACCTGGGTTCCCAGCCTCAATACAACCCCCATGCACTGGGGTTTGAACATTCCTATGTCCTGCTCGAAGGGGTAGGGAACCACTTTAACGAAACAGGGTTCTTCGGCCCGGGAGCAACCTCGAATTATACCGAAGACGGGAGAGCCACCCAGTGGCCCGAGGGAGCTTACTCCACAGACCAGTATACCGATAAGCTGATCTCCTATATCGAAGCCCAACAGGAGGATGGGCAGCCTTTTTTCGCCTATGCGGCCTATACGGCTCCCCACTGGCCCCTACAGGTCGACAAAAAGTACAGCAGCAAGTACGAAGGGCAATATGATGCAGGTTATGAAGACCTGAGGCAACGCAGGTTCCGCAGCCTCAAGGATTCCGGCCTGATCCCGGAAGAAGCCGAACTGCCCGCCCTTCATCGGTCCATTCGGCCCTGGGCATCCCTTTCTGAGGAAGAACAGAAAAGGGAATCCCGGAAAATGGAGATCTATGCAGGGATGGTGGACAACCTGGACGAGAATATCGGGAGGATCATTCACCACTTAAAGGCTGCAGGGATGTATGAGAACACCATGATCATCTTCCTTTCGGACAATGGGGCGGCCGGGGAGGACTATTTTTCTGACCCCGAAATCAGGCCCTACGTCAATCCCTATTTCAATGATGACTTCGAGACTATGGGGGAGCCCGATTCCTTCATTTCCTACGGGCCTCCCTGGGCGGAGGCGGCTACCCCGGCATTCCGGTACTACAAGGAGTTCACCACCAATGGAGGCATCATAACGCCCATGATCATCACGGGACCGGGGATAGGTCCTGCGGTCACGAGTGAGGCCTTTGCCTCCATCATGGACATTGCGCCCACCCTCCTGGACCTCACGGGCATCCCCTATCCCGACACCTGGAAAGGCCGGAGCGTATATCCCATGCGGGGGGAGTCCCTGATACCCGTACTCACGGGTAAAAGGGCCTCAGCCCATTCAGAGGACTATGTGTTCGCCCTGGAACACGCAGAGTATACCATGCTGCGTAAAGGGCAGTGGAAGATCACCAACAGTACCCGCCCATTCCGGGAATCCCGGTTTGAGCTTTTCGACCTGTCCAGCGACCTGGGGGAACAGCAGGACCTCAGGCTGCAGGCCCCGGAAAAGTACCGGGAGTTGTTGAAGGAATGGGAGGACTTTTCACGGGAAGTAAGGCTTCAATTCCCCAGGTGATCCCATCAGGGTCACTTAATTGTAGGGACAGTTTCGGCTTTGTGTCCTTTTATTTCGTAATTTACTACGAACCAGCCACATATCCATGTCCGGAGCCAATGCCATATTGCTCATCTGCATGATAAGCACCACCTTGTCCTGTAAGCAAACTGAGGGTATGAAACACGTCTTTTATCTTCACGGTATGATCGTTTCGGTTCAGGGGATTCACGCGGTAAGCGAGGAATTCGGCCCCTATGAATACGAAGCCATCATCGATGCCCTTAAAGCTGAAGGATACGAAGTGCATGCTGAGGTGCGTACCACCAGGACCGATTTCGATGCCTTCTGCCGAAAGATCTCCGCTCAGATCGACCAGTTGATCTCCGAGGGGGTATCTCCCCGGGACATCACGGTCATTGGAGCCTCCATGGGCGGACTGATGGCCATGCAGGTCTCCGACCTCAACCCCCATCCCGTGAACTATGTGCTGCTGGGAGCAAACAGTGACCGCAATGAGAAGCATTTTGACTGGCACCTACACGGGCATGTCCTGGGGATCTATGAAGCCTCGGACCAGATCGCCGGGAAGGACTATACCTACTGGATGAAGCGTTCCTCGGAGGCATCCGAATTTGAACAAATACTGATCAACACCGGGCTGGGGCATGGCTTTCTGTACACCCCTGATGAGGCCTGGATGGGTCCCGCCAGGGAGTGGATACAAGGAGCGCAGGCTAAAGGGCCACCAGAAAAACAAAGTAAAAACCAACTTTAAAAACCGATAACCAACCAAAAGACCAACCCATGAAAAAAATGTTTTACTACGCAGCTTCGGCGCTCATGCTGGGGCTGGTGATCAATTGCAGTCAGGATAAAGGAAAAGAAGACAAGACTGACCGCAATATGTTCGGGCACCGAATCCCCCGCGGACTAATCACAACCTCAGAAGGGCTTATGCCGGGCTATTTGATGTTTTCTGTACCCAACTCAGGGTCTACCTACCTGGTGAACCGGGAAGGCAAGGTGGTCCATGAATGGAAGGGCACCTATACCGCATTTAACCCTTACCTCATGGAGGACGGTTCCCTCATGGTGGGAGAGAATGACGTGGACTATCCCGTCTTTGGCTTTGGCGGGCCCTATGGGCGCATCCAGAAGATCAGCTGGGACGGGAAGATCCTCTGGGATTACGAACTGGCCGATGAGAAGCACATCCTGCACCACGACTTTGCGATCAAGCCCAATGGGAATATCCTGGCCATTGTCTACGAGGCTATTTCCTATGAGGAGGCCTTGGCCCTGGGCCGTGCGCCCCACCTGATCCCCCATTCCGGTCCCTGGCTGGAAAAGATCATTGAGGTTGTGCCCGAAGGAGAGCGGGGCTCAAAAGTAGTATGGGAATGGAACCTGGCAGACCACCTCATCCAGGACCTGGATCCGGACAAACCCAATTATGGAGACCCCGGTGCCCATCCTGAACTATTGGATTTCAACACGGGTGATTCTATTCCGGAACCCATCAGCCAGGACAGCCTGGACCAACTCAGGGCCTTAGGCACACACGGAAGGAATCTCACCCGATTCAACCCGCGGTCAGACCTCTACCACTTCAATGCCATCAGTTACCACCCGGAGCTGGAGCAGATCGCGATCAGTTCGCCCGAACTGAGTGAGATCCTCATCCTGGACCAGAGCACCACCACGGAAGAGGCAGCCTCCCACAGCGGGGGCAGAAGCGGAAAAGGGGGCGACTTCCTGTACCGATGGGGGAACCCTGAGAACTATCATCACGGGGATTCCACGGACCGCCGTCTGATGTACCAGCACGATGTGCGCTGGATCGAACCCGGCAAACCGGGCGCCGGTAACCTCACCATTTTTAACAACAACATCCCCAATGTACCGGATTCTCTCCAGTACACTGCGATCTATGAGATCAAACCTCCCCTTCAGCCTGACGGGACCTATCTCCTCAGGGAGACGGGGGATTATGGCCCGGATGAACTGGAGTGGAGCTATGTGGCCAAGGACACCCTGTCATTTTACGCCAGTTTTATTTCGGGGGCGCATAGGATGGAGAACGGGAATACCTTCATCAACGCCGGACCGGCGGGCCGGTTCTTTGAAGTGACTCCGGACAGAGAGATCGTTTGGGAGTACCGCAACCCCTACAGGGGTAATGCCACCAAACCCAACGGGGATCCTGAGGACATTATGCCCGCGACCTATTTTATCTTCCGGGCTACATTTATTCCGGCAGACCATCCTGCCTTTGAGGGCAAGACCCTGGAACCCCTGGATCCACAGCCGGAAGAATTCAAGATGCCTCCACCTCCTCCTAAAGAAGAGAAGGAAGAATAATACCGACCCTTTACCTGCGCACATGAGCTCAGGATGATCATCTATCGAAATCTTCGACCCGAGTCGGAGAAGTCCAACCTAAAAACCAAGACCAATGAAAAAATTAGTATTTGTATTCGCCTTTTTCCTGTGCTTAGCCATAAGCGCCCAGGACAATTATTACACCATGTACTCCTTTGTGGTAGAACCACAGAATGAAGCTACCGTCTATAAACTGGTAGACGATTATTATTCCAAGAACAAGCCCGAAGGGATCTATGTAAGGCTGTTCGAAAACCATTTTAAGGCTGAGGACATGAAGGCTACCCATTCCATCGTATTCCTGGGGACCCAGGAGGCGGTAGGGAACATGTATGCCGGAGGGGGCAATGTGAACTTTGACCTCTTTATTACCAAGCTCAACCAGTACATCAAGGACGGAGCGGGCTCTGCCATGGGCAAGCATATTGCCCTTAACGGGGATACCAGTACCCGATATCCCTTCCAGGTCTATTTATTGCTGGACGTGGCCGATCCCGATAAGTACGATGCAGAACATCAGAAATTCCACTCCAAGCACAACCCTCCGGGTATGCTGGTCAATATGGGGAATGTCATTGCCGGACAGGGCACAGGGCATTACAACCGATGGGCAATCCTGGGTTATAAGGACATGAAATCAGCCCTGGGAGGACCTAACCAATTGCTTTCCGGCCCTGCCCTCGCGGCCAGGCAAAAAGCCTGGGATGCCTATAGGGCTTCCAACGGGGGGGTTGAGGTGGTAGGCTCCGGGATGCGCGTACTGCTCGGCGCCTGGTAAAGTACCTTACAAAGAACCGGGAGGAGGTCCGGGAATACAAAGACCGATGCTGGCTTAAGTATCGGTCTTTTTTCTAACTTGAACTTTATGAGACCAACAGGCATCATCCCTTTTTTCCGAAGGTTTCTGAATGGACCGGTGGGCCCACTGGCATTATTTTGCCTCATGATCTCCTGTGGGCAAGGACCCGGTGCCGTAAATATGCAGGCCAAAGCCCCTGAGGGGATGCAGTGGGTAGAAGGGGCCGAATTTATGCAGGGGGCAAGGCCAGACGATCCCATGGCCATGGCTTCGGAAAAACCAGCCCATAAGGTGAAAGTAGACGGCTTCTATATAGACCGGACGGAGGTGACCAATGCCCGGTTCAGGGCCTTTGTGAAAGAGACCGGGTACATCACTACGGCCGAACGTCCCGTAGACTGGGAGGCCATGAAAAAGACCCTCCCGCCCGGCACACCCAAACCCCAGGATTCCCTCCTCCAACCGGGCTCCATGGTCTTCACTTCCCCTGAGGGTCCTGTATCGGACATGGGCGATATTTCGCAGTGGTGGCGCTGGCAGGTGGGGGCCAACTGGAAACACCCCCGGGGCCCGGGCTCCTCGATCGAAGGCAGGGACGATTACCCCGTGGTGCATATCTCCTATGAAGATGCCCTGGCCTACTGCGCCTGGGCAGGCAGGCGACTGCCCACAGAAGCAGAATGGGAACTCTCCGCCCGCGGAGCTTCTCCAGAGGGCAGGTACACCTGGGGGGATGACGCTGACCTTTTACCCCAAAAAGCCAATACCTGGCAGGGGATCTTTCCCGTCCGGGATGAAGGGCAGGACGGTTTTGAAGGACCTGCTCCGGTAGGCTCCTATCCGGAAAATGCCCGGGGGCTGTTCGATATGGCCGGGAATGTGTGGGAGTGGACACAGGATACGTTCCACCCTGCCTATTATACCCTGGCTGCCCGAAACGAGGTCTCCGTAAACCCCCTGGGTGCTGAAGTGCCTTTTAACCCCCGGCAACCCGAAAAGGTGATCAAGGGGGGCTCCTTCCTGTGCCATGGGAGCTATTGCGCCGGATTTCGCATCTCAGCCCGTATGGGGATGACCCACGATTCTTCTACGGACCACGTGGGGTTCAGGACCGTGGCAGATGCAAATAAGATAAAGTGACACGGATTTTCAGGGATTCCCCTGCACCACCTTCATGTCTGTGGTGGCATCCTGTACAGACCAGGTACCGATGAGGTACACCAGGGCGGCGATGGGCAAAAAGATGAGGCCTATCATCTTCAGGAAAGTGCGCTTGACCAGTTCATTCCGGTCCGGGACCTGCCCGCTCTGATCTGTGATAAAGAGGCCGGTGGCCTTTTTCCCCACGGTGATCCCTTCCTTGAAGATGTCGAAGAAGACGAAGTAGATGAGGTAGTAAAAGAGTTCGAAGCTCAGCTTGAAATCGATAGAGGCCTCCCCGGTGACCATTTTGTACAGGGAGACCTGGTTGTTCAACAATAACCCAAAGACGCCGATCACCGCATTGATGATGATCAGATCGATAAAAAAAGCGAGAAACCGCTGGCTCTTTATTCCCATATCAATTCACTATGACCTTATACTTCAATTTTTTGATATTCCCGTACTCATCCACCGCATACCTGCCCTCCGCAATACTGATCTCGTAATTCTCATAGGTGATGCTCGATGAGCTCTCCACCGTGATCCCTTTCACCTCACCCATGGTCTTCCTGACCAGGGCTTCCTTCCCGCTGAACCGCATGGGGAAACAAACCGCACAGACGCAACACACCGTTACCTTGGTCTCCAGGGTCGTTTCCCCGAAGACGTAATTGATGGTCTGCTT
The DNA here is from genome assembly GCA_041628355.1 of Muriicola sp. Lineage (GTDB taxonomy): Bacteria > Bacteroidota > Bacteroidia > Flavobacteriales > Flavobacteriaceae > Muriicola. Next base: position 7,556 of record JBFKPJ010000111.1, read on the forward strand.
CACGGTAAAGGTGCCGCACCCGTTAACAGGGAAACCGTCCACACTATCCATCCCAAAACCACAATCTCCCCTGGAAGCGGTATTCCCATCCCCATTTTTGAACAGGACACTGAGGTCTTCCAGGATCAGTACTTCAGGCCCTTCGGTTGGCGCCCCCTCGTTAGAACAGGACCAGAACCCCAGGGCAATGATTAAAAATACAGAATTTAATACGAATTTTCTCATGATACTCTCTTGTTTACGTTAGACTTCATTCAGCTTCCCCCAACCGGTCACAGGGCGCGGGAAACTTTTCATTGCGCATAAACGTAATGGTGTATCATGAAAGGGCACTGCAGATGTGGAATAAAATTTCTACAGCAAACGCAGATCGTTCCGCAGGAGTTGTACTCCTGCGGCAAGTTCGCCAGCTGCCAAAATCAACGCAGCAGTACAACTACTGCGTAACCTTGGAATTTGATCTTACTCAGAGTAAGATCTCTACTGTTGCGAAGAAGGCGGCACCAGGCCTTTCATCCGCATATAGACAATGAGGTTGCCATAGTGTTCTATCCCGTGGAAGGCTGAAAAATCAAGGACCGTACCGGCGGCATGGTTGCTCCCAAAAAAACTGACGATCCGGTTCATTTCCTCTTCGGTCAGCGTATTCCTGGCGTCGGCAAGCACTTCATAGGACTTTTTCAAGGCTTCGATCACCTCTTTTTTAGTCGCAGGGACCTCCGGCATGGGGTTGTCCTCCCCTGTAGCAATACTCCACATCCGAAAATTGGAGTCGGCCAAATGGGCTAAGATCTCCCCAAAAGTGCG
>JBFKPJ010000112.1:0-8237 GCA_041628355.1 Muriicola sp.
CTACGAGAAGCTATCCGAACACATCGGGCTACTGCCCCTGGTCATCATCTCCCCGGCAGACCGCGACCTGATCATAGAGGGGAGCGAGACCCGAAGGAAATTCATGGACGGGGTCATCTCCCAGTCTGATCCCGGATATCTTCACGCCCTGATCACCTACCAGAAGGCCGTTTCCCAGAGAAATGCCCTGCTGAAATACTTCGCCGCCAACCACACTTTTGATGCGGATACCTTGGAGATCTACAACCAGCAACTGGAAATCCACGGGCAGTACATCTATGAGAAACGGGCAGAATTCCTGGAAAATTTTGTTCCTGTGTTCAGGGAACAGTACGGGCTGATCTCCGGGGGAAGCGAGATGGTCAACCTGGTTTATAATTCGGGGATGCACGAGGCCTCTCTATCCGAGCTGTTGTCTGCCAACCTGGAGCGCGACAGGGCTTTACAGTACACCAGTGTGGGAGTCCACAAGGATGACCTCGACTTTGAGATAGAGACCTACCCCATTAAGAAATTCGGCAGTCAGGGGCAACAGAAATCCTACCTGATCGCCCTGAAATTTGCCCAGTTCCACCTGCTCAAAAAAAGGGTGGGCACCACGCCCATCTTACTGCTGGACGATATCTTTGACAAACTGGACGAGAACCGTGTCGCCCATATCATCTCCCTGGTGGAGGATGAGAATTTTGGGCAGATCTTTATCAGCGACACCCATGCAGATCGCACCGAAAAGATCATCAGGGAAATCCACCAGACCTATAAAATGTTTCCTTTGTGATATGAGACCGATCTTTATCCTTGCCATTCTCTTTTTCAGCATTTCCTGCCGGCAGGAAGTGAAACCGGAAGACCTGGGCTTCCTGGACGGCTACTGGGAGATCGAGGAGGTGGTCTTTCCATCTGGTGAGAGCAAGAAATATGACCTCAACACCACCGTGGATTATATCGAGACCTCAGGCATGTCTGGCTACAGAAAGAAGGTACAGCCCCTGCCGGACGGGGGTTTCATCACTTCGGATGACGCGGAGGAATTTACCCTCTCCAGGCGGGATGGTGGGTATTACATGGAATACAGGAACGAGATGAGCTCCTGGGAAGAACGGATCGAAACCCTGTCCCCTACGCATCTCACGGTCGTCAATACGGATGAGATTCGTTATATTTATAAACGGTTTCAACCCATAAATCTGGACGATTATGGTTCGCAAGAAGAATGATCTTACCCTGGGAGAGGCGCTGAAAGAATTCATCTCCTCCCACAAATTGCAAAAAGGGCTGGACAAGGTCATGGTCAGAGAGGCGTGGGCCTCCCTCATGGGGAATGGGGTGAACAATTACACCACAGGAGTGGAGCTCCGGGATGGTACGCTCTACGTATCCCTGTCTTCCTCTGTGCTCAGGGAGGAGCTCAGCCATGGCAAATCAAAGATCATCGACCTGCTCAACGAGGAGTTGGGACGGGAAGTGGTCAGCAAGCTCGTACTGCGCTGAAACAGTTGATTTCAATAAAAAAGGCTTCCCAAAAGTGGAAGCCTTTATTCAAATTCATTCATACAGATCAATAGATCTCTCTTCCCGAGAAATGGAAGGCCCCTTCGATAGCGGCATTCTCATCACTGTCCGAACCGTGTATCGCATTTTCACCAATATCCTTGGCATAGAGCTTACGGATCGTGCCCTCGGCGGCTTCAGCCGGGTTGGTTGCTCCGATCAGCGCCCTGAAATCCTCTACCGCATTATCCTTTTCCAGGATGGCAGATACGATAGGGCCTCTGGTCATAAATTCAACCAGTTCACCAAAAAAGGGTCTTTCTTTGTGGATGGCATAGAATTCACGCGCATCCCTCTTGCTGAGCTGGGTGTATTTCATTGCAATGATCTTGAAGCCTGCGGAGGTGATCTTCTCCAGGATAGGCCCGATGTGCCCGTTCTCTACGGCGTCGGGTTTGATCATGGTAAATGTTCTGTTTCCTGTCATTCTTAAAAATTTTCGGCAAAAGTAAGCCTTCTATTTGCAACCTACAACATTAATACTGCTGCGTCAATTCACCCATGACCTCCCCATGATCGCCAACTATGAGAAAATACACCCGTTTGGCCCTCAGGTCGAACTCCAGCAAACCGAAGCTTTTCTCTGATATCACTTCCCCTACCCTGAAAGGGTTGGGTTCGCCTGAGAAGGCGGAATAGACATGGGTCAAACCGCTGCTCGTAAAATCGATGAGGGGATAGGGCAGCCCATCGGGTGCAGCCCTGGAAAACTCTGAAATATGGCGGTCACCCGATAGTATAATGACACCCTTTGCTTTCGAATCCGAGATCACCTTCTCGAGCCTGTCCACCTCGTGGGGAAAGTTGCCCCAAGTCTCAAAACCGTGCTGGCCTGAAAGTACCTGAATGCTGCTGACGATGACGTTAAAATCTGCATCCGACCCCTTCAATTCCGATTCCAGCCAGGACCACTGGATTTCCCCCAGGACCGTACCTTTTCCGTATTCCCCGGGCTGATACCTCTTCCCCTTCTCTTCTGCCGGGGTCAGTGCTGTCCTGAAATACCTCGTATCCAGGACCAGTACTTTTACGTTGCCTTCCGGCCGGATATAGTCATGGGAGGCGTACACCCCTTCTCTGGCCCGTCTGGGATCGTCCCGGGCCACACTCAGGAAGTCCAGGAATACCTGCTGACTGCCTTTCTTCGACTCAAATTCCTCTCCTCCGTCATTAAGGCCGTAGTCGTGGTCATCCCATGTACCTATGACCGGAATTTTTTCCAGGAGTGCGCGGTATCCCGGCACTTCCTTTTGGGAGTTGTACATGGCTGCGATCTTCTCAGGATCACTGGTATCGGCATACACGATGTCACCGCCCCAGATCCATACATCAGGACGGGCGGCCAGCACGTCGTCCCAAAGTCTGTTTTTCATATCGTGCTTGTTACAGGAACCAAAGGCTATAGTGAAATCGATCTTTTCATGCGTCCGTTTCTGGACCGATGGCACGGATCTGCAACTCAGCATCACCAGAGCCATGAAGATCAGGGAAATATATCTATTCATCCGGGGATTATTTGATTTTTGTAAAAGTAAGAGTTTAGCCTTCACTTTGAAAGGAGCCCCGGTCTGCTGTGGATTTCCCTTTTGCGCATCTATAGTAGGCAGGGAAGCGCGATGATCTTTTGGCTGGGAACGCTGAGTTAAATCAAATAATCTTATCTTTGCACGCATGAATTCAGCCGACGTCAGGGCCCTTAAAAACCTGCTTAGCACCCCGAAAAAAATTGCGATCGTCCCCCACAGGAATCCGGACGGAGACGCCATGGGTGCTGCCCTGGCCTTACACCTCTACCTGGGCCTGGAAGGTCACTCTTCCACAGTGATCAGTCCGAATGACTATCCCGATTTTCTCAAATGGATGCCCGGCACGGAATCCGTCCTGGTCTTTGAGAAACAGGAGGCGACGGCTTCAGGCATACTTGAGAATTCCGACCTGATCTTTACGGTGGATTTCAATGACCTCACCAGGGTCGGGGATATGCACAAGAGGCTCGTGGGTCTGGAGCAACCCTTTGTGATGATCGACCATCATCAGAGTCCGGCCGACTATGCCACTGTGATGTATTCCGATCCTGCCATGAGCTCTACCTGTGAGATGGTCTTTCACACCATAGATGCCCTGGGAGGAAAGGGGCAGATCACCCCTCAGATCGCAGATTGCCTGTATGCGGGCATCCTCACGGATACGGGGTCCTTCAAATACGCGTCCACATCCAGTGAGACACACAGGGTGGCTGCATTGCTCATAGACAAGGGAGCCAGGAGCACTGAGATCCACCGGCTCATCTTTGACACCAATACCCCGGACAGGTTGCATCTCCTGGGGTGTGCCCTGAACAATATGGTGATCCTGCCAGAATACAGTACGGCATACATTACCCTGAGTCAGGAGGAATTAGACAGGCACCAATTCAAAAAAGGAGATACGGAAGGGTTTGTGAATTACGGCCTTACCCTGGCAGGTATCAGGCTGGCGGTGATCTTTATTGAAAATAAGGACGAAGGGATCATCAAGATCTCTTTCAGGTCCGTAGGCGATTTTTCGGTCAACGAATTCGCCCGTTCCTATTTTGACGGGGGAGGCCATACCAATGCCGCCGGGGGAAGGAGCGATCGCTCCCTGGAGGAGACGGTCACCTACTTCCGCAGCCTGATCGAAAAACACAAAAACGAACTGACCACATGAGAAAGATCCTGACCTTTCTGATCCTGTCCCTGATCCTGGCCTGTCAGGGTCCCGAACCGAGAAAACCCGTCAAGGTGAAATCCGGTTCCTTTATGAAGGAATCCGTGGAAAGGAACAAGAAATTACTGGCCCAGGAAGAGGAGCGCATCCAAATGATCATTCAGGAAGACAGCCTTCGGACATATTCACCCACAGCAGCGGGAAGCTGGTATGCATACGAGCTGAAGAATGAGGTGTCTGAATACACCCCCCAGACCGATGACCTGGTACGCTTTACCTATGCCCTGTTTACCCTGGACAATGATACGATCTATTCACAGGAAGAGATCGGATTACAGACCTACAAGGTAGACAGGCAGGAACTCTTCCCCGGTTTGCGCAACAGCATCAAACTCCTGAAAGAAGGGGAAACGGCTATCTTCCTCTTTCCTTCTTCCCTGGGATACGGCTATCTTGGGGACAAGAACAAGATCGGTGTCAATGTGCCTCTTAAGGCCGTGATCACCATTGTCGGGATCGAACCGGACGCAGAAAACAAAACACCCTAAAGTAATAATTACATGAAAAGAATCTTTATCCTAGCGACTGCAATCATTCTCACCGCCCTTGGCTGTAAATCAAGCCAGTACACCCATCTTGGAGATGGGGTTTTTGCAGGTATCAAAACCACCAAAGGAGACATTATCGTAAAACTGGAACACGAGAAAACCCCGGTAACCGTGGCCAACTTCGTCTCCCTGGCAGAAGGGACCAACCCCTTTGTCAGCGAACAGTACAAAGAGAAAAAATACTATGAAGGCGTTACCTTCCACAGGGTCATGGCCGATTTTATGATACAGGGGGGAGACCCTACCGGACAAGGAACCGGATCTCCAGGCTATCGCTTTAAGGATGAGATCGTCGATTCCCTCAGGCACGACAGGGCCGGCATCCTGTCCATGGCCAACGGCGGACCCAAGACCAATGGCAGTCAGTTCTTCATCACCTTGAAACCCACTCCCTGGCTGGATGGGAAGCATACTGTTTTCGGGGAAGTAGTGGAAGGCATGGCCGTGGTGGACTCCATCGGGGTCGTAGAAACAGACGAAAGGGACAGGCCCCTTGTGGATGTGGTCATGAAAGAAATTGAGATCATCAGAAACGGCAAAGCTGCCAGGGACTTTGATGCCGTGAAGATCATGAGTGATTACTTCGCAGAGGAAGAGGCAGCCATTGCAGCCTTCGAAAAGATGAAGAAGGATTTCGCCAATGAGATCGCTGATCAGAAGAACCAGGCTGAGACCCTTCCCTCGGGATTAAAGATGATGGTCATAGAGGAAGGAACCGGAGAAAAACCCAAAATAGGCCAAAAAGTAATGGTGAACTATGCCGGGTACCTGGAAAACGGAGAGCTGTTCGACAGCAATTACGAAGAAGTGGCCGTAAAATACGGAGTATTCGATTCCAAGAGGAAAATGGGTGGAGGCTATGAGTCCTTTCCGATGGACTACAGCCCGGAAGCCAGCCTGATCCCGGGGTTTAAGGAAGGCCTGCTCTCCATGAAGGTGGGAGACAAGATCAGATTGTTCATTCCTCCCCACCTGGGATACGGACAACAAGGCTTTGGCCCCATCCCTCCCAACTCAGACCTGGTCTTCGACCTGGAGATCACGGGTCTGTTCGGTGAATAAAAAAATTCCCCCGCAAGAGCGGGGGTTTTTTTTTCATCTTTCTGGTATCTCTTCCAGGACTTTTTTGAGGAAGGTCCAGAATTTCTGCACCGAGGAGATCTGTACCCTTTCATCAGGGGAATGCGCCCCCTTGATGTTGGGTCCGAAGCTGATCATGTCCATATCCGGGTAATGGCTGCCCAATATTCCACATTCAAGTCCTGCATGGCAGGACACCACCCTCGGTTCCTCTCCAAACAACCGTGTGTATTGTTCCTCCAGGATTTTGAGGATCTCTGAATCCGGATCCGGGGTCCAGCCCGGGTAGTCCCCGCTAAGCGTTACCTCGTAGCCGGCAAGTGAGAAAACAGAAGCAAGGCCATTGGCCAGGTCCGTCTTGGCTGATTCCACGGAAGATCGGGTGAGACAACCGATCTTGATCCTTCCTTCTTTCACCTCCACACGGGCCAGGTTGTTGGAGGTCTCCACAAGCCCGTCTATGGCCCTGCTCATTGAAAACACACCGTTATGCACTCCGTATACAGCCCTAAGCAGCTTATCCCTGTCTCCGGGATCCATAACCTGACCGCTGAAAGGGTGTTCTTCCATACCGATCAGCAGGTTGGGCTCAGTAGGCGCCAATTCTTTTTTGATGTCCGCGATCAGATCTTCCATTTTATTCAGCACCTCGCCATTTTCTTTAGACAGGGCAAAATAGGCAGTGCTTTCCCTGGGAATCGCATTGCGAAGGCCTCCCCCGTCGATCTCACCGAGTTGGAGTTCCCCGCCCTGTACTCCTGCGTACAGGAGCCTGTTGATGATCTTGTTGGCATTGCCCAGTCCCCTGTGAATATCCATACCGCTATGGCCTCCCTGCAGGCCTTTCACCACAAGCCGGTACGTCTTTGCCCCTTCAGGCAGTCCTTTTTGAAGATAGGACCCTATGGCTGTGACATCGATGCCTCCGGCACAGCCGATATCGATCTCATCGTCCTCTTCCGTGTCCAGGTTCAGCAAGATACTCCCTTCCAGCAATCCGCTTTCCAGGCCTTTGGCACCGGTCATCCCGGTCTCTTCATCTACGGTAAATAGGGCTTCCAGGGGTGGATGAGGGATGTCATCACTGGCCAGGATAGCCATAATGGCAGCCACCCCCATGCCGTTGTCTGCCCCAAGGGTGGTCCCCTTGGCCCTTACCCAGTCCCCATCCACGAACATCTCTATTCCCTGCTCTTCGAAATTGAAATCCGTCGTATTATTCTTTTGGTGCACCATATCCAGATGGGATTGGAGTACTACCGTCTTGCGGGATTCCATGCCCGCCGTGGCGGGTTTTCGGATAATGACATTGCCTACTTTGTCCTCAACAGTATCCAGGCCGAGCGCCCTGCCAAAATCGAGCATAAAGGCAATGACCCGTTCCTCTCTCTTTGAGGGTCGGGGCACCGCATTGAGTTCCGCAAAGTACTTCCAGACCGTGCGGGGTTCCAAGCTTTGTATATCCATGTTTATTTCCCGGTTTAAGGCTCAAAAATACAATGCCCTCTTGAATCCCGCTTATAAAAATGGGTAAATTTACCCCTATGAATTACCGGCTGAAGAACGCAATCGCATTTTCCCTGCCATTTCAGATCCTGCTCGTCAGCTGGATCAGGGAGTATCCTGAGATCATCGAGAAATATTACAGTAAGGGCATGTATCCCCATATCGCCTCGGCTTTGAGGTGGCTATATGGCTGGATCCCCTTCTCCCTTGGAGATGTCCTGTACACGGTCCTGCTTCTTGTTGTACTGAGGTATGTGTACCTGCACCGGCTGGAGATACGGGTAAAGCCCCTTTCCTTCCTCAGGGATCTGATCATGGTTTTATCCATTGCCTACCTGTCATTCCACCTGCTTTGGGGGTTGAATTATTACAGGCAACCGCTCTCCAAAACCCTGGGATTGCGCAATTCGTGTACCACAGAAGAACTTACTGCCTTCACCGCAATCCTCACGGAAAAGACCAACGAACTGCAGGCTCAGCTCGCCGGATCAGACAGCATCCAGGTCAAGATCCCATTTGGCAGGCAGGAGGTCTACAGGGTGATCTCGTCGGGATACCATCCCCTTCCCACAGCCTTATCTGAATTCGAGTATAACCATTCCAGCATCAAGGGTTCCCTGTATAGTTTGGCCCTCACATATATGGGCTATGGGGGCTACCTAAATCCATTTACCCTGGAAGCCCAGGTAAACCAGAAGATCCCCATGTCCAGGTTCCCTGTGGTCAGCTGCCACGAGATCGCTCACCAACTGGGTTACGCAGCCGAGAACGAGGCCAATTTCATCGGTTATCTGGCTGCCCTGA
>JBFKPJ010000113.1:0-7755 GCA_041628355.1 Muriicola sp.
AAAGTGCATTACCGCTGGAACGAACCGGCTGATGTGGTCGTTCGTATGCCCTGTGGTGCGGGGGTAGGAGCGGGCCCCTTCCATTCCCAGACCAATGAGGCCTGGTTCACAAAAACCCCCGGGCTAAAGATCGCATACCCCGCTTTTCCATATGATGCCAAAGGCCTGATGGCCACTGCAATAAACGATCCCAACCCGGTGCTCTTTTTTGAGCACAAGGCCCTGTACAGAAGCATCTATCAGGATGTGCCTGATTCTTATTTCACCCTTCCCTTCGGCCAGGCGAACCTGCTCAAAGAGGGCAAGGACCTCACGGTGGTCACCTATGGGGCTGGCGTGCACTGGATGCTGGAAATTCTGAATGCGCATCCGGAAATACAGGCAGATCTTATCGACCTGAGAACCTTACAGCCACTGGATCTGCAGACCGTCTTTGCATCGGTAAGAAAAACAGGCAAATGTATGATCGTACAGGAAGACACCCTTTTCGGAGGCATCGCCAGCGACATTGCCGCTTCGGTCATGGAGGAATGCTTTGAATATCTCGATGCTCCGGTGAGAAGGATTGGCAGCCTGGACACGCCTGTGCCCTTTGCAAAAAAGCTGGAGGAGATGTTCCTGCCAAAGGGAAGGATCCTGGGTGAATTAAGGCAATTGATCGCCTATTGATGCTTTCCCGGGATAATTGTTCCCCCTGCGATTTTTCTTCGAAATTATTACAGCTTCTAAAAAAACTATTTTGGCAGTCGACTCGTATATATGGACAAATACTAAATACTTACATATGCTTAAGAAAAGTTTGATTTTGATCCTTGCCGGGATCTTTCTCGCTTCTTGCGGGATCTCCAAGGAGGTCAGGGATCAGAGAAATATGCTGAGCGGCACCTGGATCCTCGATGACGTGAGATACGAAAACAACCAGGGAATGTTCAAGGCAGTCTTGTTCAATGACGCTGACGCCATTTGCTTCGAAGGCAGCAACTGGTTTTTCAGGGACAACAACAGCACGGGGCGTTACACCATCAAACAGGGGAGTCTCTGTCAGGGTGGAGATCGTTTTATCCGATGGTCCGTGGTCAGCAATCCGGCCAATTACACCAAACAGTTACAGTTCAAGTTCATCGATGAAAAACGCAATGATGTTTCGGGCGGACTGGGATACCGGCTTAATATCGCAAAACTTACAGCCACTGAAATGACCCTGAAATCAAATGTTACGGTGGACAACAAACCCGTGACCCTTGTATACGAATTTACAAAGCAATAAAAAAAATATACCATGATAAGAAGAACAGGAGCAATACTAATGATCATTAGCCTGATGCTGGGATGCAACACGGTTAAGAATGCAAACAACACCCAAAAAGGCGCCGTGATCGGGGCCGCCGGCGGAGCTGTGATCGGCGGAGTCGTCGGGAATAACGTCGGAAAAGGGAATACCGTCCTCGGCGCCATCATTGGAGGCGTTGTCGGAGGGGCTGCCGGAGGGTATATCGGAAACCGTATGGACCGCCAGGCGGAAAGGATACAGGAAGAAATCCCCGGAGCCGAGGTTACCCGGGTAGGAGAAGGGATCAATGTGACCTTCAGCCAGGGCGCCGGAGTGTATTTTGACACCAACAAATCCGATATCAAAGGAACCTCTGTGGAGACGCTGAACAAGCTTGCAGGGATCTTTAGGGAGTACCCCAAGACCGTGATCCTGGTGGAAGGACATACGGATAGTGCGGGAAGCGACGAATACAACATGGGCCTCTCCAAGTTGAGAGCAGAATCCGTGACCAAATACCTGGTCAGCCAGGGGATTGACGCGAACAGGTTCACCACCAAATGGTATGGGGAGACTCAGCCTATCGCGGATAACGCCACTGCAGAAGGAAAGGCAAAGAACAGAAGGGTAGAGCTCGGGATCATCGCGAGTGAAGAACTCAAACAGGAGGCTATCCAGAAAACAAAAGGATAATTTCTCCGACATCTTTCGGAAACCCGGCAATTTTGTCGGGTTTTTTATTTCCGCTTTCTGTATCTTTCCCTTATTGCTATGTACGACGTGATTTGCATTGGGGGAGGTCTGGCCGGCCTGACGGCTTCCATTCACCTGAAGAAGGAAGGGTATCAGGTCCTGGTACTCGAAAAGGAAGAATATCCGCATCATAAGGTCTGCGGAGAGTACCTCTCGAGGGAAGTGTTGCCTTATCTGACCGAAATGGGGATCCATCTTCCGACCGAGGTAGAGATAGACACCCTGGAATTCAGCACCCCAAATGGCCGGACGCTGCAACTGGAATTGCCTCTGGGTGCCATTGGCATCAGCAGGTATACCCTGGACCATACCCTTTACCTCAGAGCAGTTTCCATGGGGGTGGAATTTGTCTTCAGCACGGTATCCTCCGTGGATTTCAACGGCAGTTCGTTCCGTGTTCATACCCTGGCTGATGAATCCTACTCCTCCTCCTATGTGCTGGGCGCCTATGGGAAGAGGTCGGGATTAGACCGGTACCTCGAACGGCCATTTATGAAGGCCAGGTCTCCCTGGCTCGCGGTAAAAGGGCATTACACCTATCCCGGATTCCCTCAAAACCTGGTCGGTCTCCACAGCTTTCCGGGAGGGTATGCCGGACTTTCCGCAACGGAGACCAAAGCGGTGAATTTTTGTTACCTGGCAGCCTATGATCGTTTTCAAAAGGTCAGGGATATTGATACTTTCAACAAGACCGTTGTTGCAAAAAACAAGAGACTCGGCCAATTCCTGGAGGAAGCCGAGCTCCTTTTTGAGCGGCCCCTCAGCATTGCCCAGATTTCCTTTGCACATAAAGAGCCCGTGGAGGGGCATATGCTTATGTGCGGGGATTCGGCGGGACTTATCCATCCGCTGTGCGGGAATGGAATGGCCATGGCGATCCATAGCGCCAAGATCGCCTCGGAATTGGTCCACAAACAGCTGAAAGCAAAGAACCCTGACAGAGGCAATCTGGAGAAAGAGTACGCACGATCGTGGAAAATGACCTTCGGTCGGCGCATGCAGACCGGCCGGTATTTACAAAGGCTCCTTCTCTCGTCTGCAGCCACTGATCTCCTGTTTGCCCTGGCTTCAAGTTCGCCAGGAACCCTTCGCAGGATCATCAGGAGAACCCACGGAAACCCGGTAGCGATATGATCAGATACAGAAGGCGCAGCACGGAACAGGAACAGATGGACGACCTGAGCCTCAGTCGGGATCAGATCGAACCCGTGCTCAAAGACATCAACACGGCCAATTCCCTCCTGGGGGGAAACAGGATCACCCTGAGGGCGCTGAAGCGGCTTATGAGGACATACCCCCGGGAAAAGTATGAGATCCTGGATGTGGGATGTGGGGATGGTACGTTACTCCGGGAAGTGGCCCTTCTTTGCAAGAATGAAAAAGTTATGGCAAACCTGAAGGGGATCGACCTGAATGGGGATAGTACAGCACTTGCCAGACAAAGGAACAGGGACATGGAACATATCACCTTTGTACAGGGGGATGTTTTCGACCTCCGATCTGACAAAGACCGGTGCGACCTGATACTTTGTACACTGACCCTTCACCATTTCACGGAAACTCAGATCATACGGCTGATCAGTAAGTTTTCGGAACTTGCAAGGATAGGTGTCGTGATCAACGACCTGGACAGAAACAGGGTCGCCCATGGCCTGTTTCGTGTTTTTTCAGCCCTTTTTATGAGGACGGAGATCGCCAGAAAGGATGGCCTGACCTCCATTAAGAAGGGTTTTAGGAAAAGGGAATTAAAGGCATTTTCCCATACCCTCCCCGGGATGGTTCACCGGATACGCTGGAGATGGGCCTTCCGATACGAATGGTCCTTTTGGCACCAAAACCAAACATTGCGATGAGTAAAGTACATATAACCACGGTAGCCAAGGAATTGCCTCCCTACTGCAGGGAAACAAAGGAGATCCTGCCCTTTGTGGAACTCTGGCTGTCCGGGCAGGAGGACAGATTCAGGAGGAAGGTGCTGAAGATCTTTGAGGCTGCGGGCGTAGACCGGAGGTACGGCATCATGAACATAGAAGAGGTCTTTTTGGCCACTTCATTTGCCGAAAAGAATGCGATCTACGCCAGGGAAATAAAAAAGCTGGGCAAAGCGGTCCTTCAGAAAGCACTGGCTAAACAGGGCTGGAAGGCAGAGAACCTGGACTATATCATCACGGTGAGCTGCACGGGGATCATGATCCCTTCCCTGGACGCCTACCTGATCAATGAATTGGGTATGAAGCAGGATGTGGTGCGTTTGCCGGTCACGGAAATGGGATGTGCGGCCGGCGTTTCTGGCTTGATCTACGCCACCCGGTTCCTCAGGTTCAACCCAGGGAAAAGGGCGGCTGTGGTGGCAGTAGAGAGTCCTACGGCCACATTTCAGCTCGATGATTTCAGCATGGCCAACATGGTGAGCGCCGCCATCTTTGGCGATGGGGCGGCCTGCGTATTGCTTTCTTCCGAGGAGGAGGCGAAGGGACCGGTGGTCATGGGGGAGGAGATGTACCATTTCTATGAGGCCACCCACCTCATGGGTTTTGATGTGGTCAATACGGGACTCAAAATGATCCTTGACCCTTCAGTGCCTGATGCCATTTCAGAACATTTTCCAAAGATCATCCATCCTTTCCTCGAGAAACAAGGTACTTCCATCGCCGATGTGGACCACCTGGTATTCCATCCGGGCGGACGGAAGATCGTGGAGACCGTGGAATCCCTTTTTGGTGCCCTGGGAAAGAATATGGATGATACGCGCGAAACGCTCAGGCTGTATGGGAATATGAGCAGTGCCACGGTTCTCTATGTGCTGGAGCGATTCATGGACAGGGAGATCAGGAAAGGAGAGCAGGGGCTGATCCTGAGTTTTGGCCCGGGTTTTTCGGCCCAGAGGGTGCTGATCCAGTGGTGACCCGGACAACGGAAGATATGTACTACCTTTATATATGTTGAATTACACGTGTGGAACATGAGTGAGACCAAAGGCAAAAATTGGGTGATTATCCTCGGAGGAAGCCGCGGTCTGGGCCTTGCCTCAGCCAGAAGGCTTTCGAAGGCGGGGTATGCCATTTGCGTCGTACACCGCGACAGAAGGGCTGATCTGGAAGGGATCCACAAGGCATTCCGCGAAGTAGAGGAAGGGGCGTTGGATTTCCGTTCCTTCAATGCGGATGCCGTAAATTCTGCAAAAAGAAAGGATATACTGCAGGAACTCAGGTCCTCTTTTGAGGAAGGGGACAGGGTAAAGGTGCTGATCCACAGCATTGCCAAAGGAAGCCTGAAACCCATGTACCGGGAAGGCCAGGAGGCCCTCACGCCGGAGGACATCGAGATCACTTTCAGGGCTATGGCCCTCAGCCTGTACGAGTGGGTACAGCATCTCGTTTCTGAAAACATGAATCACAGGGATATGCGGGTTATTTCATTTACCAGTGAGGGCAACACCAGGGCCATGCATGGGTATGCCGCCGTTTCCGCGGCCAAGGCTGCCCTAGAGGCCCTTACCAGGAGTATAGCGCTGGAATTTGCACCCCTGGGGATCAGGGCCAACTGCATTCAGGCCGGGGTGACCGACACCTCCTCCTTTGCCATGATCCCGGATAGTGACAGGATCAAAGAATTGGCCAGGAAAAGAAATCCATCGGGCAGGATCACTACTCCCGAAGATGTGGCCGATGTGGTCTATCTGCTCTGCAGGGAAGAAGCATATTGGATCAACGGGAGTGTCATTAAAGCCGATGGGGGAGAGAGCCTGAGATGAACCTGACGAAAAAAATATTGGAAGCGCTGCCCTATTCGGATCCTTTCTTATTTGTGGATGAGATCCTTCATATAGATGAAAACGGATGCGAGGGTACATACAAATTCAAAGAATCTCTGCCATTTTTCAGGGGCCATTTTAAGGACCACCCGGTTACTCCAGGCGTGATCCTTACCGAATGCTGCGCCCAGATCGGCCTGGTATGTCTGGGCATCTTTCTCATCGGGGAACAGGAACCTTCAAAAGAGAACGATTTGGCCGTCGCCCTCACCAGTTCGGAAATGGAATTTATGAAGCCGGTCTTTCCCGGAGAAGAGGTCCGGGTCTGCTCAGAAAAGGTCTACTATCGATTCTCCAAACTGAAATGCAAGGTAGCCATGTACAACGCCGGGGATGAATTGATCTGCAAGGGACTGATCGCAGGGATGCTAAAAACGGAAAACCATGGGTAAGCGCGTGGTCATCACGGGGATGGGCGTTTGTGCCCCCAATGGAATCGACCTGAAATCCTTTTCCGGATCCCTGATGGAAGGGAAGAGCGGCATTGCCTTTCAACCTGAACTCAAAAAATTGAATTTTGGATGCCAGGTAGCTGGAAAACCGATAATTGAACAAAATACATTAAACAATTACTTTACATCATTGGAGCAAAGGGGGCTTAACTCAAGCGGACTTGTCTACGGTGTGATCGCAGGAATGGACGCCTGGCGGGATGCCGGTTTGGAAGCAACCCCGGCAGGGAAGACGGATTGGGACAGCGGAGCCATTTTTGGCACGGGCATCCTGGGCGTCGATAAATTCCGGGAGGCGATCCACCTGGTGGATGAAGGGAATACGAGAAGGTTGGGCAGTACTACGGTCATCCAGACCATGGCCAGTGGCATAAGCGCTTTTCTGGGAGGAAAACTGGGACTTGGAAACCAGGTAACGACCAATTCTTCTGCCTGTACTACGGGAACAGAAGGGGTCCTGATGGCCTATGACCGGATTGCGTCCGGGAAGGCGGTCAGAATGCTGTCAGGCAGTTGCAGCGACAGCGGGCCATATGTCTGGGGCGGGTTCGACGCCATGCGTATCCTGCCACGGAATTTTAACGAAGATCCTGAAAGGGCCAGTCGGCCCATGAGCGAGACCGCCGCCGGATTCGTACCCGGGAGTGGGGCAGGGGCCCTTGTGCTGGAAAGCCTGGAAAGCGCCCTAAAGCGCAATGCCCGGATCTATGCCGAAGTGCTTGGAGGAGCAGTGAACTGTGGGGGGCAGCGCAATGGGGGTACCATGACAGCCCCAAACGATATAGCCGTTCAGCGTTGCATCAGGGAAGCTTTGGAAAACAGCAAGGTGGAACCCGGGGAAATCGATGGGATCAACGGCCATTTGACGGCCACCGCCAAGGATGCTGTTGAGATCGATAACTGGAGCAAGGCCCTGGGCAGGGAACAGGAAGACTTTCCCTATATAAACTCCTTTAAAAGTACGGTTGGCCATTGTCTGGCAGCTGCAGGCTCCATAGAGTGTGTGGGTACCCTACTGCAATTCGCAGAAGGGTCGATCTTCGGCAATGTGAATTGCGAGGATATCCACCCCGAGATCCTCAAAAGGGTCCATGCGTCAAGAATCCCGTTAAAAACACTAAAAACTTTTCCGAAAGTGATCGCCAAGGCCAGTTTTGGTTTTGGGGATGTGAATGCTTGTATTATTTTTAAATCATTCAAACCCTGAACCATGACCAAAGAAGAGCGATATAAAAAACTGAGGGAGATCATCAAACCTTATTTACCGGAAGAGATCCCGGTAGACGCCATCAAGCCCGATAGCCACCTGATCAATGAGCTTAATATAAATTCCGCCAATTTGGTGGACATCGTCCTCGACGTGGAGGATGCATTTGATATCACCCTGGAGAACGAGGATATGGATGATATGCAAACCGTTGGAGACGCCCTGAATATCATCGAAGCCAAATTGTAATTAAACAAAT
>JBFKPJ010000114.1:0-7738 GCA_041628355.1 Muriicola sp.
AGCCTGCCATTGAAAAGGGAAGAGGAAAAGTTGCTCAAGGTGGCTGTCTCATCCTTCACCCGAATGTTTCCCTGTACGTCCTTCAGGACCAGGTTGTCATAAAGGACGGTCTGGGCCCTGGCACTGATACTGCAGTCCAGGAAGGAAGGGATCTTGATCGAAGCCTGGCTTGCCTCTTTGTTCTTTCCCTTTTCACCCTCAGGTTCCTCCACCATAAAATCATTCAGGGAAAAGGTGTTTGAACTGAGACTGAATGTCCCCTCTACGTCTTCCTTGTTGAACATAAAGCCCAACAGGTTGGTCAGGGTGCCTGTAATGTCAAAATCGGTCTTCCCGAGGTTCCCCTGCATGCGGTTCAGGGTGATCTTCTCCGGTTTAAAGTCGATGGAAACCAGCCTGAACTGAGCAGGGGCTGTAAGTTCATCACTCTCGTATTCGAATCCCTCCACGCTGAGCTTTCCGGAAGTACGGGTTTTGGCATACTGCTTTTTTTCGATGGTAGCCATATCAAAGGCGGTGGTCACATCCGCTTTTAGAAGTCCTTTCAGGTTCTGTTCCGCCGCGTAGGGATACGCCCTGGCCAGATTGGCCAGGTTCATATTGGCATCGACGTGGGCATTGACCCGGGTGTTTCCGGTCAGTTCCCTCAGCTCGGCTTCCATGGCGAACCGGTCCTGGTCTATGTTGAAAGACGCCTTGCCTACCTTGATATAAGTGTCGGCCTCCAGGCCGGTCTCGTTGATGACCTCTACGACGATCTCAATATTCTCAACCGATTTGGGCAGGTCAGGATATTTAAAAGAGGCCTTGTCTGATCGGATGTCTATCCTGAATGCAGGGATATGCTCTTCATCGACCCGGCCCCTGAATGCTCCTTTGACCACGAAATCCCCTGTTGTGGAGACCCCGGAGATATCTTTGGAATACTTCTCCGGAAACAGGGCGAGAAAGTTCCTGAAGTCTGATGAAGGGGTCTCAAAGGTGATATCCACCTCGTTAAAGTCTTCCTCCACCCTTACAAAACCCTGGAACACCAGGGGTAACTGGTTGATCTGCCCCCTGTTCTCCAGGAAGGTATATGTATTGGTCTGCAGGTCGATCCCCAGGAGGGCGTCCAGGGCAACCTTGTGCTCATTGAGGTATTCGGTGCCGTCCATACTCAGGCTGACATATCCTTCTGTATGGGTATCCAACTGGGATTCCTTCAGGGAAAGGTCTCCTGCACCCCTGTGTTCAATCCCGCTGACATCCAGGTAAATACCTCCTGCCTTATCGTTGTAGATAAGGCGGGAATCCGTGAAGCCGTATTCCTGCAGGTCCAGACTAAATCCACTTTCTCCTGTGGAATCTTCTCCCTGGGAAGCCTCCTTTTTGGCTATATCGTAATTGGGCCTTTCTTCCTCATCATATACGATATTAATAAAGGCGTTGTCGAGCATCAGCTTCCGAAGCTGGATGGGTTCTGATTCGTCCTTGAACAACTCATATACCGAAAGGGACAGGTCGATCTTACCAGCGCTGAACAGGGTATCCCCTTCAAAAGGTGCTGCCGTAGTAAGGACCGCATTCGTTATTTGCAGGTTGGCATTGGGGAAGCTACGGATCAGGCTGAGCTTTGCATCGGAAAAATCGAATGTACCCGTGATATTGCTGTTGACCTTATTTTTTAAGATCTGGCCGAACCTTCCTTCCAGGATGAAGGGCAGGGCGATGACGGCCCCGATAAGGATCAGCAGGATGGCAGCTGCAATTTTTACAACTTTCTTTTTCATTTGATGAGATTTAGAGCGGGAAACAGGGATCAGATGTCGAGGACGATCTCCTCACCCATCTTTAATCCGAACCGTTTCCTTAGAATATATACGAAAAAATAAAGAAATGGGGTGTCGATCATGGCTATAAAAACCTTAAAAAGGAACCCACTGATCACAAGTCCGGTAAAAAGGGTCCAGGGCAGTACCCCGAAGACGCATAACAGGCCCACTACCGTAAAGGTATCTATGAACTGGGAGAGGAAGGTGGAAAAGTTATTCCGTATCCACAGGTATTTCCCTTTGGTCACCCTTTTCCAGAAATGGTAGATCGCGATATCCACGTACTGGGCGCAAAGGTAGGCGATCATAGAGGCCAGTACCGCTATGGGCGAAAGGGCAAATACTTTTCTGAAGGTCTCATCTCCTATGGGCGACTCAGGGATCGCGGGTGCCCATTCTGCAAGCAGGATGATCCCCATGGAAAAGAAGGAGGCAAAGATCCCGGCCGTCACGATCTGGTTTGCCTTTTTCTTCCCATAGATCTCCGAGATCAGGTCGGTGATCAGGAAGGTGATCGGATACGGGAGAATCCCTACCGAGATCTCAAAAAGGGAAGCGCCATACACTGAGATCTCGCCAAAGGGCCTCCAGTAAAAGAATTTTTGAAAAATGAGGTTGGAAACTACCAGGGAGGTGATGAACAGGGCCCCCAGGTATAAATAGATCTTATAAGCAACCTTCCTGTCCTTGTCCGTCATACCTATCGGATGGTTATGCTAAACGGCAACCTGGCTTGCAGACCCTTTTGTTTCACTGCATTCCTTATTTCCCTGTAAAGGACATATCCATCATCTCCCAGTTCGGATTTGAGGAGGTTCTCTTTCGCCTTTTCGCTAGCCCCGGAAAGGTCTTCCATCAGCATTTCGAAATTGGATTTGTACCTGGGGTACCTCCGAACGCTGAAAGAGGAAATGTCTGCCAATTCAGCTGCTTCGGCAATAGCATCGTCGAGTCCCCCTAGCTGGTCTACCAGGCCCAGTTTCAGGGCCTCTGCCCCGCTCCATACTCGGCCCTGGGCAAGGCTGTCTGCCCGCTGCAGAGAGATATTCCTTCCTTCGGCTACGCGCTGGAGGAAGGTCTGGTAGGTGTTTTCAATGCTTTCTGTGATAAAGCCCCTGAATTCAGGACTCATGGGTTCAAAAAGGGAATATTCAGTCGAATATTTATTGGTCTGTACCTGTTCCGCATTAATCCCGATGTCCTTTGCCAGTTCCGATATATTTGGAATGGTCCCGAATACCCCAATAGAACCAGTGATGGTGGTCGGTTCGGCCAGGATCTTATCCGCTCCGGCTGCAATATAATAACCTCCGGAGGCTGCTATATCCCCCATGGATACCACCACGGGTTTTTCCTTTCTCGTGAGTTCCACTTCCCTCCAGATCAGGTCCGAGGTAAGTGCACTTCCACCCGGGGAATTCACGCGAAGTACCACGGCTTTTACCTTGTCGTCTTCCCGGGCACGGACCAGGGCCTTGTTGATCAGTCCCTGCCCTATGAAGTTAGGGCCGCCTTCCCCGTAGAGGATCTCCCCTTGTGCATAGATCACGGCAATGCGGTCACTCCCCTTGTACAGGGATTTTTTTCGAGCCTCTTTTATGTAGTCCGACAGCTCCACATAATTGATGTCCCTGTCCTCATCGATCTCAAGGGCGTTTTTTATACGGGCTTCATACTGGTCTAAATACAAGGTGCCGTCAACCAGTCCGGATCGGAGGGCCCGTGCAGGTGTCCTCCCTCCCAGGGAATCTGCAATGGCATTGAGGTCATCCTTACTCAGATCCCGATCCTCAGAAATGTCCTCCACGATACTGGTCCATAGGGATCCGAGCAATTCCCGGATCTGGGTACGGTTCTCCTCGCTCATTTCATCCTGCAGGAAAGGCTCTACGGCACTCTTGTACTTGCCGTGCCTGATGACCTCCATCTTAACCCCTGTCTTTTCCTGTAATTCCTTAAAAAAGAGCACCTCGGCCGATAACCCCCGGAAATCGAGGTTTCCCACGGGATTCACGAACACGCTGTCCGCGACGCTGGCCAGGAAATAATCCTTCTGCATGTACAGGTCGGCATAGGCATAGACGAACTTACCTGACTCCCTGAAATCCCTGAGGGCATCCCTGATCGCTTTTACCTGAGACCATCCCGCCATCACGAACTGGTTTCTCACGCTGATCCCACTGATCCTGTCATCATCCTTGGCGACGGCGATCGCATGCAAAATATCATCGAGTCCCACGGATTCTTCAAAGAGTCCGGCAAAAGGATCACTCTCCTTGCTCCCTGTATAATCATTGACAGGATCTTTGATCTGAAGATCCAGGACGGATTTCCGTTTTACCACGACTCCTTCTTCCACATTGGCAAGACTGATAAATATCATGAACATAAAGAACATGATGCCGAAGGCGATGAGTGTCCCCAGGATAGCAGCCAGTAGATTTCGCAAAAAATTCATATGCGTCTTTTAATCCCGTCAAAGATAGTGAAAGTGCCCTTCTCCCTGAATCTGACGCCTATATTTTCAAAAAATGCACACATAGGGATCCCCTATTTGTCTGAACCTTCCTTCCTGATGAAAAGAGGTCTGACGGGAAGAGAGAGGTGGTCCTTAAATCCATTTCTTTTTCATTAATTTGCCGGAACTATGGCGCCATTTCATACCGTCTATTTATCCCTGGGCAGCAACGAGGGAAACAGGGTCTACTTCCTGCAGAAAGCCATATTTCTGCTCGCAGGGAGAGTTGGGCCCATACGGAAGGTCTCCCCGGTCTATGAGTCGCCGGCATGGGGATTTGAATCAGACCCGTTCCTCAACGCCTGTGTAGAGCTGGAGACCCGATTATCCCCGGAAGAAGTACTCGAGTGTATCCTGGACATCGAAAAATCACTGGGCCGGATGCGTTCTTCTGACAGGGGTTACAGATCTCGCACCCTCGACATAGACATCCTCTATTACGATACCCTTATCAAAGATGATGACACCTTAAAAATTCCCCATCCGGGGATCCCATTCAGGCGGTTTGTGCTCAAACCCCTGGCAGATATTGCCCCCCAGTTCTACCATCCGGTTATCGGCAAGGATACGCGAAATCTGCTCCAGGAATGCAGGGACGACTCCGTCCTGACCAAGACCGGGATCAAACTCCATACACATTGGGAGGAAAAATTCGCCGAACTGGACTTTGTGACCATAGAAGGGAATATTGGAGCCGGGAAGACCTCCCTGGCCAGGCGGATCTCGGAAGATTACCAGGCAAAACTCGTCCTGGAACGCTTTGCGGACAACCCCTTTTTACCCAAATTCTACGCAGACCAGGTACGTTATGCCTTCCCCCTGGAGATGTCCTTTATGGCCGACCGCTATCAGCAATTCACGGAAGACACCTCCCAGTTCGACCTTTTCAAGAAGTTTATGGTGAGCGATTACGACGTGAACAAAAGCCTCATTTTTGCCAAGATCACCCTCCAACCGGATGAATACAGGTTGTACCGGAAAGTGTTTGGCCTGATGTACCGCGAAGTGCGAAAACCCAACCTCTACGTGTATTTGTATCAGACCACAGAGCGCTTGCTGGAAAATATCAGGAAGAGGGGAAGGAGTTATGAGCAGCAGATAGAAGCAGACTACCTGGAGCGGATCAACAAAGGGTACTTCGACTTTATCAAAAGCTATCCGGAGCAAAACACGCTCATCCTGGATGTCAGTGAACTCGACTTTGTGCAGGATCCCATGGATTATGAACATGTGCTGGACCGCATCCTGGAATTTACGGCAGCAGCACAGGCGATGAAGAAATAAAAGAGCGTCTTCAGGATTCCTTCAACCGTTCCCTGAATTTACTCCAGAAATCCCACACCACTACCCCGGCACTCACCGCGATGTTGAGGGAGTGTTTGGTCCCCTCCTGGGGAATTTCCAGGACGCCATGGCAGGCATTGACAACCTCCTGGGAAACTCCCTTCACTTCATTGCCGAAGACCAGGGCGTAGGGTTTATCGGTGGAAGGGGCAAAATCGTTAAGTAGAATTGCACTTTCAGCCTGTTCCACTGCCAGGCAATGGTAGCCGTCCCGAAGTTCCCCGATCAGCGCAAGGCAGTCCTTCCGGTATTCCCAGCTGACACTTTCAGTAGCTCCCAGGGCTGTTTTGCGGATGTCCTTGTGGGGAGGAGTGGCCGTGATCCCGCAGAGGTAGATCTTTTTGACCAAAAAAGCGTCTGCCGTGCGGAAGACCGACCCTATATTGTGAAGGCTCCTAATATTTTCAAGGACAATGACAAGGGGGATCTTTTCAGCCTCCTTAAAGGCCTTTACATCCAGTCTGTCGAGTTCCTCGTTAAGCAGTTTTCGCATGAAGGTTCAGATAGTTCGAAAGCGTGTTCAAGTTATCCCAAAATATCAACAACTGTTTACATTCCCTGGGCAAATCGGTACTTTCGTCTTACGGGTGCAAAGATATGCCCCAAAGGCCGATCAAAAGAAAAGGAAGATGAAAAAAACCGGGAAGGTGACCCCGCTGATGAAGCAATACAACACCATCAAGACCAAGTATCCTGATGCGCTGTTGCTCTTCCGCGTAGGGGATTTCTACGAGACTTTCGGGGAGGATGCCGTGAAGGCCTCGCGCATCCTCGGGATCATCCTCACCCAGCGCAATAACGGGGGTGACCGCACTGAACTCGCCGGTTTTCCCCACCACTCCCTGAATACCTACCTTCCCAAACTGGTGAAGGCAGGTCAGCGCGTGGCCATCTGCGATCAGCTCGAGGACCCCAAGCAGACCAAAACCATCGTCAAAAGAGGGGTCACAGAACTGGTTACCCCGGGAGTGGCCCTCAATGATGACATCCTTTCTTCCAAGAGCAACAATTTTCTTTGTGCCATTCACTTTGGTACTTCCGGATTTGGCATTGCCATGCTGGATATTTCCACAGGGGAATTCCTCACCTCGGAAGGCAATGCGGAAGAAATGGATACCTTACTACAGCATTTCAACCCCAGTGAGGTCCTGATCTCCAAAAAGCACAAGACCGATTTTTCAGAGACCTTTGGCACCTCTTTCCATACATTTTTACTGGAAGACTGGATCTACCAGGAGGATTACGCCACGGAATCCCTCTGCAATCATTTCAAAACAACCTCCCTGAAAGGATTTGGTGTTGCCGGGCTTACTCAGGGGATCATAGCTGCCGGGGCAGCACTGCATTACCTTTCGGAGACCGAACACAGGAGGCTGCAACATATCAGCAAACTGGTCCGGATCGGCAACAGGGACCACGTCTGGATGGACCGATTCACGATCCGGAACCTGGAGCTCTACCACTCCCCCCATCCGGAGGCAGTCACCCTGCTTGATGTGATAGACAAGACCCGGTCCCCCATGGGAGGTCGCCTCCTGAAGCGCTGGCTGGCGTTCCCTCTGAAAGACCTGGAGAAGATCCGGGACAGGCACCGGGTCATCGGGCATTTCACTGAAGATGAAAGCGTGCTCCGGAAGCTACAGGATCGGATCAGTAAGATGGGAGACCTGGAAAGGCTGGTGGCTAAGATCGCCACGGGAAGGATCAACCCCAGGGAAACGGTACAGTTGAAGAATTCCCTGGAGGCTGTGGTCCCTGTAAAGCAATGGGTTACCGGAACAGGAAACCAGGCTGTGGATAGTATAGGGGAAAGGCTGGACACTTGTGAAGAGCTCAGGATACGCATCAAGGAAGTGCTGCAAGAAGATGCCCCTGTACAGGTGGGGAAGGGCCACACGATTGCGCCTGGATTTTCAGCAGAACTGGACGAACTCAGGGGCCTGGCCACCTCAGGGAAGGACTATCTGGATCAGATGCTGGCCCGGGAGACGGAGCGCACCGGAATCTCCAGCCTAAAGATCGCCTCCAACAATGTTTTCGGGTATTATATTGAAGTGAGGAA
>JBFKPJ010000115.1:0-7735 GCA_041628355.1 Muriicola sp.
AGGCTTTTGGGCGTGAAGACGATCAGGGGTTTCCTGAAATTGCTTTTCATCTGCCGCCTGAGCAAATGGAACATATTGGCAGGGGTGGTCACATCGGCCACGTACATGTTGTCCCTCGCACAGAGCTGAAGGTACCGCTCCATCCTGGCCGAGGAGTGCTCCGCGCCCTGCCCTTCATATCCATGGGGCAGGAACATCACCAGGCCATTCTGCAGTTTCCACTTGTCCTCTGCCGCAGAGATATACTGGTCTATCATGATCTGGGCCCCGTTGCTGAAGTCCCCGAACTGGGCTTCCCAGATGGTAAGCGTATTGGGGCTGGCCATGGCATAACCGTAATCAAAACCCAACACCCCGTATTCCGACAGGAGGGAATTATAGATCTGGAATTCGCCCTGATCCTGCGAGATATGATTGAGGAGCATTACCTCTTCTTCACTTTCTTCGACCTTCATGACCGCGTGCCTGTGGGAGAAGGTCCCCCTCTCCACATCCTGCCCGCTCATCCGCACGTCGAAGCCTTCCTGCAGGAGGGAGCCGTAGGCGAGCAATTCGCCCATGGCCCAGTCGAGCGTATCCGTTTCAAAGTACATCTTCTTTCGGTCACTGATGAGTTTTTCCACCTTCCTCAGGAATTTTTTCCCTTCCGGAAGTGTGGTAATGGTCTTGGCTATAGCATCCAGTTTCTTCCGGTCAAAGGTGGTATCTATAGGCTCCATCATTTCCCATTCCCTCACGTTCTGGAATCCACTCCATTCGTCGGCCATAAAAGGCGTGATCTCTGTCTTTTCCTCCTTCCTGGAATCTTCGAGTTCCTCTTCCAGGCTGGACTTGTATTCCTCCTCGATCTGCCGGACATAGTCCTTGTCCACCACTCCCTCGGAGATCAGTTGTTCTGCATAGATATCCCTTGGGTTCGGGTGTTTGGCGATGGCCTTGTACAATTTCGGCTGGGTGAACCTGGGTTCATCCCCCTCATTATGACCGTATTTTCGGTAGCCTAGCAAGTCCAGGAATACATCCCTCTGGAATCGCATCCTGTACTCCAGGGCGAAGAGAGAGGCGTGCACCACACTTTCCACATCATCTGCATTGACGTGGAGGACCGGGCTCAGAGTCACTTTGCCCACATCTGTACAATAGGTGGAGGACCGTCCATCCAGATAATTCGTGGTAAAGCCGATCTGGTTGTTGACCACGATGTGGATGGTGCCATTGGTTCGATACCCATCCAGGTCGGCCATCTGCACCACCTCATAGGCGATCCCCTGCCCGGCGATGGCAGCATCTCCGTGCACCACGATGGGCAGTACCTTGGAGAAGTCGTCCGGGAAATGAGCGTCCTGCTTGGCCCGGGTGATCCCTTCCACCACAGCACCCACCGTCTCCAGGTGGGAGGGGTTGGGAGCGATGTTCATATTGATCTTGTTGCCGTTCTCCGTAGTTCTTTCAGACGTCCATCCCAGGTGGTATTTCACGTCTCCGTCAAAGATCTCCTGTTCGTAATCCTTACCGTCGAATTCGCTAAAAATGTCCTTGGCCGCCTTTCCAAAAATATTGGTAAGCACATTCAGCCTTCCCCGGTGAGCCATCCCCATGACGAATTGCTTGACCCCCATTCTCGCAGCTCTTTCCACGATGGTATCCAAAGCCGGGATCAGGGATTCATTCCCTTCCAGTGAGAACCGTTTCTGCCCCACGTATTTGGTGTGAAGGAACCCCTCAAAGGAGACGGCCTGGTTCAGTTTCTTCAGGATGTGTTTTTTCTGTTCGGTGCTGAAGTCCGGATGGTTGTTATTCCTGTTCAGCCAGGCCTGTATCCATTCTACGCGTTCGGGACTTCGGATGTACATGTATTCCACTCCTATGGAATCGCAATAGATCTGCTGAAGGTGGGTGATGATATTCCTCAAGGTGTTGGAACCTATCCCAATGATCTCCCCGGCGTTGAAAACGGTATCGAGGTCGGATTCAGAGAGGCCAAAATATTCAATGTCGAGGGAGGGGGTATATTTCCGCCTCTCCCTGACCGGGTTGGTCTTGGTAAACAAATGTCCTCGGCTCCGGTACCCATCTATGAGCCTTACAACCTGAAATTCCTTCTGCAGGGTCTCGGGGATCACCACATCCTGTCCGTTAGACAGGGTAGCGGTACCGGCCTGCGTATCTATCCCAACCTCATCCAGTGCACTTTCCATCCCAAAATCAAAGCCCTGGAAAAAGGCCCTCCAACTGGGTTCCACACTGTCAGGATGTGTGAGGTACTTGTCGTACATCTCAGCGAAAAAGGAGGTATGTGCAGCGTTTAAAAAGGAATATTTGTCCATATATTCTGGTGATCTTGCCTTTGTAAAAATTTCTCAAAAATACAATATTTAATACTATTTGCAGGGATGTCCCGTTCTAATATTTGCGATTTCAAACCTATGTACAGCACCTTGAAAACCAAAGGAATGCTTTTTATGATCTCCTGCCTTTTTGTGGCAGGACTGACGGAGCTCAAAGCCCAGGGCAACCGTGCCCATAATCCATTTTGGAGCCAGGTGAGATTCGGGGGAGCTATAGGGGTTGGCTTTGGGAACAATTCCTTTAATTTCATTGCCTCCCCGGCAGCCATATACCCCGTAAACCCCTATGTGTCCCTGGGAACGAACGTCAGTTTCTCCTATGCCAGGTTCGGGGAGGACAGGTTCACGGCCTATGGGGCGGGAGCGCTCGCCTATTTTACACCTGTAAGGGGGCTGCAACTTTCCTCTGAGTTCGAACAACTGCGGGTCCACCGCAGGTATCAATTCAACGCCGTACCCGTGGAGGAGGATTACTGGTTGCCCATGCTCTTTCTGGGGATCGGATACAATTCCGGGCCGGTTACCTTCGGGGTTCGTTATGATGTCCTGTACGATGAGGACAAAAGTATCTATGCCAATGCCTGGATCCCGTTTGTGCGCGTATTCTTTTAGTGAGATCAGACCCCTCCCCCTTTGTAGGTTTCTTTAAACCATACCTTCTGCCACTCTCTTTTCAGGATGAGGAACGCAGCTTCCTCTGACATGTCTGCAGCGTCTTTGGTGTCTCCCTCGGAAAATGAGGTTTCAGGCACATCGATGATATACAAAAGGTTGAGGTATTCCGGGAATTGCTCCAGCAGCAGGACATAGATCTTTTCCCTGAGCAGGGAGGTGAGCTCCGAGGGGGATACATCCTCCCGAGGATGGAAAGGGATATTGGCCAGGGCAAAATCCTTTTTCAGCTGACGGACCAGCTTGTGATAGAGGTCCAGGGAAGCAGCCCTCCTCAGCACCTCAGCACTGTTGCTCAATTCATTGCCCATAAGTTATATACGAGATAGATGTTCCTAGCGGCCTACACGGATAGCATTCAGGACCTGATCTTCTGCTCCCATTTCCAGGCGGAGCGCATGGCTTCGTCCAGGGTCGACTCAGCTTTCCATCCCAGGACGCGGTTGGCCCGGGAGGTATCCGCATACGCCTGAATGACGTCTCCGGCCCTTCTCCCCACTATCTGGTAGTTCAACTTCGTTCCGGAGACCCGTTCAAAGCTCCGGATGACCTCCATCACAGAACTTCCGGTTCCGGTACCCACATTGAATACCTCGTAGTTTTCCTCATTCTCGCCATCCAGCAAACGTTTTAAGGCCACCACATGAGCCCTTGCAAGATCCACCACATGGATATAGTCCCGGATGCATGTGCCGTCTTCCGTGGGGTAGTCATCCCCAAATACCGATAGTCGCTCCCTGAGTCCGATCCCCGTCTGAGTGATAAAAGGGACCAGGTTCTGGGGCACGCCCAGGGGCAGTTCCCCTATCTCTGCACTGGGGTGGGCCCCCATGGGATTGAAGTACCGGAGGGAGATGGCCTGTAATTGCGGAGAGACCAGGCAGGTATCGCGTATGATCTCCTCCCCTATCTGCTTTGTATTGCCGTAAGGCGATTCTGCAGGCTTTACCGGGGCATTCTCCGTGATGGGCATTTCATCGGCCTGTCCGTATACCGTGCAGGACGAGCTGAAAATAAAATGGGCCTTGCTCTTTTGTGTCAACTGCTGCAACAGGTAAACCAGGGTAGTAAGGTTATTCTCATAATACAGCAGGGGTTTCTCCACGCTCTCCCCCACTGCCTTGGAGGCCGCAAAATGGATCACCCCATCCACATCAGAGTGGCGGGAGAAAAAGCTGAGCACATCGGGTTTGTTCCTCAGGTCTATTTTTTCAAAAAGGGGTCGTTTACCGGTAATGGCGGTTATGCCATCCAGGACTTCTTCCGAAGCATTGGAGCAGTTGTCGATGATCACTACCTCGTACCCTTCCTGCTGCAATTCCACAACGGTATGTGAGCCTATGAATCCAAGGCCTCCGGTTACCAGTATCTTCATATCGATCTAAATAAAGTTCAGTATGGTCTCGGTGATGTAAGCAATCTGCTCGTCATCGAGTTCTGTATGCATCGGCAGGGAGATCACTTCCCTGACCAGTTGGTTGGTCACCGGAAAATCAGCTTCCCGGTAACGGGGGTCGACATAGGCCTTCTGCCTGTGCAAGGGTATGGGGTAATAGATGCCGAACGGGATCCCCTTTTCAGAAAGGTGGGCGGCCAGTGCATCCCTTTTCCCATTGGTGATCCTCAGGGTGTATTGGTGGAACACATGGCAGTCGCATGTACTGCATATTCCTTCGCAGTTGTTTACGGTCTTTGGGAGGATGAGGGCCTTGTTCCCCCGGAAGGCCTGGTTGTATTTTCTCGCGGCTTCCCTCCTTCTGCTGCAATAGTCGTCCAGGCGCGGTAATTTTGCCCGGAGTACAGCAGCCTGGATGGAATCGAGGCGGGAATTTACCCCGATCACGTCGTGGTGGTACCTTTCGTACATGCCGTGGTTGACGATCCCCCGGATAAAGTGGGCGAGGTCGTCATCATTGGTGAAGATCGCACCCCCGTCTCCATAACATCCCAGATTTTTAGATGGAAAAAAAGAGGTGGCCGCCACGTGTCCGATGGTCCCGGCCATCTTTTTACTGCCGTCCTTGAAGGTATGCGTTGCGCCTATGGCCTGGGCATTATCCTCGATCAGGTAAAGTCCATTTTCTTCAGCGATTTCCAGGAGCTCATCCATAGGGGCACACTGCCCGAAGAGATGCACGGGAACAATGGCTTTGGTCTTTGGCGTGATCGCTTTCCTGACAGCCTCCGGATCGATGTTGAAGGTCTCTGCATCCACATCCACCAGTACCGGGGTCAGCCCGAGCAGGGCGATGACCTCCACGGTGGCAGCGAAGGTGAAATCTGCGGTGATCACCTCATCCCCGGGTTTCAGCCCGAGACCCATCATGGCGATCTGCAGGGCATCCGTGCCATTGGCGCAAGGGATGACATGTTTAACCCCCAGGTACTCCTCCAGCTCTTTTTGAAACCCGTGGACCTCAGGTCCATTGATAAACGCAGCCGTATCCATGACCTGCTGGACAGACCTGTTTACTTCTTCCCGAATGTCTTCATACTGACCCGTAAGGTCAACCATTTGTATCTTTTTCATGCCTGAAACTATGCCCGCAATATTACGAAATTAAGGAACGGCGGCCAATGTAATTCCCCAAAGAAGCTTATTTTAGCGTCAAATGAATCCCCTGTGTATTTCCTGTATAATCTTCTGATCTACATCACCTGGCAATTCCTGAAGATCGCGGCCTTATTCAACCCCAAGATGAGGCTTTTTGTAAAAGGCCGTCAGGGAGTTTTCAGGTACTTACAGGAGAACATACGGAAAGGAGACCGCGTCATATGGGTGCACACGGCATCTCTCGGTGAGTTTGAACAGGGACTGCCCGTCATCAAAGCCCTGAAAGGTTCCTATCCCGGTCACAAGGTGCTGGTCACTTTTTTCTCCCCTTCCGGATACGAGGTCAAAAAGAATTCCCGGGAGGCAGACCTCATCGCCTACCTCCCTGTGGATATCAGGAGCAATGCCGGAAGATTCCTGGACCTGGCCAAACCCGAGATCGCCCTCTTTGTCAAATACGAGATCTGGCCGAATTACATGAAATGTCTTTCCCAAAGGAATGTCCCGGCCATCCTGATCTCCGGGAGATTTACTCCGGAACAGGTGTTTTTCAAGGGGTATGGGGGCTTTATGAGGAAGGCCCTGAAGCAATTCTCCCATTATTTTGTACAGGACGAAAGGTCAGTAGAATTACTGGAACGTTTGGGGATCTTCGATGTCACCCTTTCCGGGGACACCCGTTTTGACCGGGTCAGCGAGATCCTGGAGCGGGACAACACGCTTTCTTTTATGGATCGCTTCAAGGGGAAGGACCTCTGTATGGTCCTGGGCAGTACCTGGCCAGAAGACGAAGCCCTGCTCATCCCTTTTTTGCAACAGGCACCTTCCCAACTCAAAATAGTGATCGCCCCTCATGATATAAAAGAGGCCCATCTCAACTCCCTCCGGGAATCCATTGATGGAAAAAAGGTATTCTTTTCCGAACTGGGGAAAGAAGACCTTTCCGATTATCAGGTTTTGATCCTGGATACCATAGGCCTGCTCACCAAGGTATATTCCTATGCAGACCTGGCCTACGTGGGGGGAGGTTTTGCCACCGGGCTCCACAACACGCTCGAACCGGCGGTGTTCGGTATCCCCGTACTTACCGGCCCCAATTTCCAGGGCTTCAGGGAGGCTGAAGACCTGGTGGAAATGGGCGGAATCTCTGTGGTCGAGAACCCGGAATCCTTTTCAGGTCGGATCCTGGAACTGGTAAGAAATGAGCAGGAGCGGAACAGGCAGGGAAAGATCAACGCAGACTATGTCGCCTCGAGAAGAGGGGCCACTCAAAAGATCATGACCTATCTCAGGGACCGGATCGAGAAATGATTCTCGGTATTCCTCTGGGAGGAAGCGACTAAATTTTCCTAGATTTACAACAAACCATCTACCTATGGAACGGAAGATTCTGCGATTTTCTGTCACAGCCGCCCTGGCTGGATTCTTGTTTGGATTTGATACCGTGGTGATCTCCGGGGCGGAGAAGACGCTGCAAACCTTGTGGCAGTCGTCAGACAGTTTTCATGGGATCGTTGTGATAGGAATGGCATTGTGGGGAACCGTGGTAGGTGCCGTGCTCGGGGGATTCCCTACAAACAAGCTAGGTAGAAAAAAGACCCTCGTATGGATAGGAATGCTCTACACGGTCTCGGCTTTAGGTTCGGCCTTCGCCAACGACCCGGTGACCTTTGCTGTTTTCAGGTTTATAGGTGGCCTGGGAGTAGGAGCATCAACCGTGGCAGCCCCCACCTATATTTCGGAGATCGCCCCGGCCAAAAACAGGGGTAAATTAGTGGGACTTTACCAGTTCAATATCGTTTTCGGGATTTTGATCGCTTTTTTCTCCAACTACCTGCTCAGCAATATTGGGGAAAATGCCTGGAGGTGGATGGTAGGTGTGGAAGCTATCCCGGCATTCATTTATACTATAATGTCCTTCGGTCTCCCGAAAAGTCCACGTTGGCTTCTCAGCAGATCCCGATTTGATGAGGCCAGGAGCGTATTGAAGGAAATAAATCCGGAAGGAAACATAGAACAACTCCTTGAAGACGTAAAGCTTGAGAACATGAATACCATCCCGGGGGAGACCATTTTTATCCGCAAGTACCGCTTTCCCTTGATGCTGGCATTCCTGATCGCTTTCTTTAACCAGTTCTCGGGGATCAATGCCTTCCTTTAC
>JBFKPJ010000116.1:0-7678 GCA_041628355.1 Muriicola sp.
AAGGCCTCCCACATCTGCTTATCATACATTTTCATTTCTTCCAGACTCATGGTATCCTTTTCAACCCCAAATCCCGTGTCTAACATCACAAAATCAGGGGAATACATGGAATAGTCCAGATTTTCGTTCTGCCAGCCGTCCAGGTTGGCCATTACGGTTTTGGAGTTGACTTCAAAAGCTTCTTTGGCAGCTTTCTCCTCCTGGTTTTCTGCCTGGCAGCTGAGCAGCAGGGCAAACAGGAGGGCGAGTGTTAACAGATGTTTCATTTTGCTGGTTATTAATTGGTTACACCTGTAAATGTAGCGAATTTTTGGGAGGGATTCACAAGAATTTTATCAGCCCCATCCTATGCCTGGAAACATTTATGGTTTCCGGATCACTGCACCGTCTTTCATGACGAAGTGGACCTCCCTCATCAGGCGGATATCCCTCGTAGGATCACCTTCTACGGCGATGAGATCTGCAGTGAAACCTTCCTTTACCTCTCCGAGATTTTCCAGGTGAAACACTTTTGCATTGGTCCTGGTGGCGCATCTCAACGCGTCCTTTGCAGGCATCCCGTAATCCACCATCAACTCCAGTTCCCGGTAGTTCTCCCCATGGGGATACACCCCTACGTCTCCGCCAAAAGCGATGGTCACCCCTGATTCGAGAGCGGTTCTGAAAGATCTTTTTTTGTTCTTGATCCGCTCAGTATCCGGATCGTTTTGGGGATCCCAGCCCCTGTAGCGCTCTATCGCGTGTCCGGCCGCCAGGGTAGGGCATAGGGCAACGTTCTTTTCCTTCATCAGGTCGAATACCTCCCTGGTTCCCCCATCCCCGTGCTCTATGGTTTCCACTCCGGCCATGACGGCCCTCCTGATACCTTCAGGGGTACTGGCATGGGCCACCACGTAAGAGCCGGCTGAAGTGGCAGCATCTACCATCCCTTTGAGTTCTTCTGGCAGGAAGGTCGGCATGGAAGGAGCCCCTGATGTCCATCGGTAGTCTGCATATACTTTGATAAAATCGGCCCCATTCCCTAATTGCCGCCTGACGGCCCGGATCGCTTCTTCCTTCCCGCTTACGGGTTCAGCTCCCAGGGGTACGTCTACCCCTTCATGAAAGCCTTTGGGACCATAAGCGCCTGTGGCTACAATGGCAGGACCTGCCACCAGGAGCCGGGGTCCGGGGATGATGTCCTGGTCTATGGTCTTTTTCAAGGCCACATCGGCGTATCCCGCGCCTTCCGAACCCAGGTCGCGCATGGTCGTGATCCCCGCCATCAATGACCTCTCGGCATATACACTTCCCCTGATGGCCCGCTCAGCATGTGATTCCTTGAGGACCTGGTCGTTCCAGGAAGTCTCGTTATAGGGATGCAGCAAGAGATGGGAATGCCCTTCGATCAGTCCGGGCAAGAGCGTATACCCTTCAAGAGCGATCTCCTGAGTTCCGCTTTTGGCTTTCCACTGTTTCTCAGGACCGGCATAGCTGATCTTGTCTCCTTCGATCTCTACTACCCAACCCGTGTGGACTTCCTCCCCATCGAAGACTCTATCCGGTTTTAACAGCACCTGTCCGAAGCTGGCTATCGAGCTCAGGAAGAGAACGGCCATCGCGATAGTTTTCTGTGGCATTGTTCTAAATGACGTGATCATCTATCGATTCTTTACACTGTTTGCGATCACATTGAGTTTTTTATCCAGGGTCTTCCTGTCCAGCCACTGACCTCTGACCATAACCCCTTCCGGTTTTTTGAGCACATCCAGCTCGTCCATGGGATTTGCCGAGAGGAGGAGTAGATCGGCCTCCAGTCCTTCCGCTACCTTGCCGAAGGTATCTTCCTTCCCAAAGAATTGAGCCGGATTCACCGTCCCGCTTTGCAGGATCTCCAGCCTGCTCATTCCGGCCTCTTCCATTCCCCGGATCTCGTGATGGATAGAAAACCCGGGTACATTGAAGAGCTGGGGTGCATCTGAGCCCAGCAACATCCCGTGTCCTCCCTCACTCAGAGCTTTGATCAATTGTTGCCGGATGGTGTTAAATCGTTCCCATCCCTCTTTAGAGAAACCGGTGTCCTGAGCGGTCGACTGATCCTTCCTGATCTTCCAGTTGGTAAGTGTAGTCACAGGCATGTATTGCATCTCTGGATCCTGTAACAGCACCTCTGAGGAGACAGGGGCGAACCAACGTTCAAACAGGCTTTGGGTAGGAACGATCCAGACCTTGTTCTGGCGTGTAAGGTCAACCAGGGTTGGGATCCGGGTGGTATCAGCAAGACCGGTAAAGTTATAGCCAAAAAAGCCGTTGGAAGCAGGATCTACACCTGCATCTTCCGGAACCAGTCCCTCCAGATAGCCATCCACATGGTCGATGGAGGCGTAACCGCTGTTAAGGGCGTGATAGATGCCTACATCGACGGGAACGTGTCCTGCAAAAGGTATCCCGACTTCCCTGGCGGTGGCGACCAGCTCGTCAAAAACTTCTCGCTTGATACCCGGATGGATCTTCAGAAAGTCGTACCCCTCCTTTTGATATTGTGTGACCTTGGTCCTGGCTTCTTCCGGGGTCTTTACCGAATTCCCATTCAGAGAAGGGCTTGATGTAAAGATCCTGGGCCCTAGCACTTCACCTTGTTCTACCTGCTGTCTCAGTTCCAGGTGGGAAGGATGCCCAAGCATGCCCCTGATAGTAGTGATGCCATTCGACAGGTAGAGCAGGAGGGTCTCTTCTACATGCTCCCTGCTGGCGGGGGGAGACGGGATATGCGCGTGCATTTCAGCCAGGCCGGGCATAAGGTACTTGCCCGATCCGTCAATTTCGGTCTTGTATAAAACACCCTCAGGGGCTTCCGCAGTGATCCTGGTGATCACCCCTGAGTCGACCTCCACGTACTGATGTTCGAGCAAACTGCCATCAGAGGGGTCCAGGATGGTCACATCGGCAATGAGGATGTCTTTTTCGGATGGAGGTTCTGCTTGCCGGCATCCCAGGCTCAGAAAGGTGAGGAAGAGGAAGAAAGTACTTTTCATGAGGATTCTTTTAGATCACTTTATTCCCTGAAAACAGGGTAAGCACAGAAAGGTAGTAAGAATTCACGACAGCCCTCTCAGAATCTCCTAAAATCCCATGTGATCAGCTTTTCACTTCCATGGGAAGGACGTAAAGATTTGGATCTACTCTCATGTTCTCAATCCCTTCGATCTTTTCGGTTTTCCAGTCCTTCTTCGGGAAGAGCCAGTGGGGTTGATCGTTTACGAAAATCCTCACGGGCATATCAAAACCGGGAACCACGCTTGTATAGCGATAGGTGATCTCTCCTTGAGACAGACGGTATTCCAGGACGGGGATCATGGTGGTCCGAAGGTATTGCTCAAAAAATTCGGTAAGGTCTATACCCGTCTTCTGGCTTATATAATCTTCCACCTGTTGGGAAGTCACGGTCTGGTGGTAAAATTCCTCGTTCAGCCCGCGGAGTATGCTCCGCCATTTTTCTTCGTCTTCCAGCAACTGCCGGAGCGTATGCAGCATATTGGCCCCTTTGTAGTACATATCACTTGAGCCTTCCTTGTTTACGCCATAAGGGCCGATGACGGGCCTGTCATTGCGGATATTGCGTCGGGTTCCCACCACGTATTCCGCAGACGCCTGCTTCCCGAAGTGATAATCGAGGTAGAGATTCTCAGAATAGGCAGTAAAACCTTCGTGTACCCACATATCGGCTGCGTCCTTGTAGGTGATATTATTCGCGAACCACTCATGTCCGGATTCGTGAATGATGATAAAATCAAATTTCAGGCCCCATCCGGTACCGGATAGGTCCATCCCCAGATATCCGTTCTGATATTTGTTGCCATAAGTAACGGAGCTCTGGTGCTCCATGCCCAGATAGGGCACCTCCACGAGTTTAAAGCTGTCCTCGTAAAATGGATAAGGTCCAAACCAATGTTCAAAAGCCTCCAGCATCATGGGAACCTGGGTAAATTGCTCTTTGGCCTCTTCCAGATGATCGCGCAATACGTAGTAAGAAAGATCAAGTGTTCCCTTTTCACCCTCGTAGGTGTCATCAAAACGCACATAATCCGCGATGTTGACATTGACCCCGTAGTTGTTGATGGGATTGGTGACATACCACTCATAGGTAGTTTTATCCTTGTGTTCCACAGTGTTTTTTAGTCGGCCATTGGCAACACCCACCAGTCCTTTGGGCACTGTCACCCTGATAGCCATACTGTCTACTTCGTCGTACATGTGGTCCTTGTTCGGCCACCATACACTGGCGCCCAGTCCCTGGCAGGAGGTGGCGATAAATGGCAGGCCATTTTCATCCGTACTCCAGGAAAAACCCCCGTCCCATGGTGCTCGAACAGCCTCTCTGGGATGGCCGGAGAAGCTGATCTCCAGTTCGCCTATCTCCCCGATCTGTTGTTTGTCCTTCAGGGAAATAAAATGAGCGTTCCCGTTGGACGTAAATTCCAGTGGCTTACCATTTTGAATCACCTTGCCAATCTTCATGGGTTCCTGCAGGTCTATCTGCATAACCTGCTGCTCGTCCAGGACCTTGTACCTGATGTTATTTTTCCCTTCGATGAATTTTTGAGCCGGGTCAACTGACACCTGGAGATCGTAGAACACAAGATCCCACCAGGCCCTTTCAGGGGTGATACTGCCGCGCAAACTGTCTTGTTCGGTAAAGGTCTGATCCTGTCCTGAGGCCATGGACATCGAAAAGATAAACAAAAAGAATACTACTAACTTTTTCATAAGGCTTCGTTTAAAACTGTGGCTCTTTATCCAGGAGATAATGGTAATCACTTCCCTGAAGTATGGATGTCATGTCGTCCGTGTTCAGCAGGTTGAATAAGGCAGTTTTTTTGTCTACCGCATTTTCATAGTAAGACTTGGTGATCAGGTAGCCCATGGCGTACCCCAGATCAGCGGGCCTGTCTTCAATGGAACCTCCGTTGTAAAGCCAAAGGGAGAGATCCTCTGAAAGGAGATCCTGTTTTAACTGCAGGGTCACCATCCTGAAGTTCTCAGGGATCTTGAGGTAATCGAGCTGCTCAGACTCCACAACTACCCCGGAGGCGAGCTCCCGCAAGAAATCGCAAACCCCTTCACCTATCACTTTGTACATCACGGTAGTTTCGTGAAGGGAGTCTGAATAATTTTGCTGATAATGCATGAGTTCGTGCAGGATAAGCTGGGGCAGTGCATTCAGATCGGAGATCGTTTCATTTTGCCAATCATTGAGTTCGTGCACCGGCATAGAAGGGGACCTGCCATACATGTCCCCGCCCACAAAGAGGCCCATTTCTGAGGCTGTACCCCCGGAGTTCAGCAGCCCAGGTACAATAAATACCTTGGGAAACACAGCTGAGGGATACAGGGTTTTAAAATTCTTAAGCGCGGCGGTAGTCTTCCCCCGAAGTGCTGAAAGACTGTCCGGGTTCATTCTCGCCCTAAGGTATGTGTAATATTCCGGGGCCCCATTGATCATTTGACCATACATGTTCTCGGTATTGTAATAGCGTATTGCGTAATAATCCCTGATCTCGGGCGGACCCTCGAGGATGAATGCTTTTAAATAATTTCTGGCACTGTCTTTTTCAGCCAGGGCCTTCTCGAAATAGGCCCAGAACCTATCCATGGCCCTGGTCTCTACGGAGAAGTTGTCAATATTACTGAGGACCTTCCCCAGGGAATCCAACCTCGATTCAAGTCGGCTGAACTCCTCAGTCTCCATACCCTCAAGACCTGGCAATTTCCCAAGGATCCCCGGGTTGGCCATCCCCATGTCGATGGCCCTGTGCAACAGATAGACAGCAGAGTCCTTATTATCTGCCTGCAGGAAAAGGGAGGCCCCTTCCACATAGAGTTCTGAGGATTGAAGGTCTGAGTTGGCTTCATAGATTTTTCTGGCGAGGAGGTCGTATTTCCCCCTGTTCTCTAGTTGCTCGTAGTCCTCAAAAACGATATTGAGATCCGGGAGTTTTTTCGGCTGGGACCTATTTTTCTCAACAGGCTCACCCTGTCGACAGCTCATAAAAAGCAGAGAAGATGCAAGGACGCATCCCAGACGGATCATCAAATTGAAAGTATTCATCGGGATCAGTTCCTGAAAATGCCGTTGGGGAAGACGACCGGACTTTCAAATCCTGCTTCGCTTACAGCAGCTACTCCAAAAAAGAAGTTGTCGATGACAATTCCTTCAAGGGTTACTTCATTGACATCGCCCACATGGCGGTAATTATCCCAGGTGGGGGAGGTGGTGTCCCTCCAGTAGACCTTGTAACCTGCAGCTCCCTCAGACCTGCTCCACTTCAAAATGGCTGAAGATTCCACTATGCCACCGATCTGTACTTCGGCAGGTGCAGGCGGCGCCCAGGCAATGGAGGCCAGGTTGATGGCATTCACGGCGGTGAGCTTGGCGGCGTATTCAAAATTCACATGTTCCAGTACATCACCGTAAGCGATTCCGTCCTCTACCCGGATATCCTGGTGCTGCTGGGTGTAGTTCTCATGGGCTTCCATAATCCGTATACCCGCGAACCCCTG
Source organism: Muriicola sp. (assembly GCA_041628355.1). GTDB lineage: Bacteria > Bacteroidota > Bacteroidia > Flavobacteriales > Flavobacteriaceae > Muriicola. The sequence goes on from JBFKPJ010000116.1 coordinate 6,541, forward strand.
GTCGTTAAAGGGACGATGATGCCCTCCTCTTCCAAACCTGTCGAGGCGATAGATCATCATCGGATTCATCTCGGGCATATAGGTTTTTGTCGTCTTGTGAACATATCGGGCCAGTTGGCGGGAGATGCCATCGACCTCTCCTCCGTAAAACCTCCTCGCTGCGCGCTGCCTGTCTGTTTCCGTTGGAGGGACAGGTTCTGAGAAGATCCTAAAATCGCGATTGCTGACCACTCCGTCTACCCCTCTTATGTTCCCGATCATATCGTTATTGAGGATGCCGATTATGTCCCAGCCCTGTTCTTTTGCATATTCAGCGACGAACTTACCCCCGTACAATCCCTGTTCTTCTCCGGAAAGTCCCACATATATTACGCTATTCTCAAATTTGTATTTAGACAGGACCCGGGCGGCTTCAATGGTACCGGCCATTCCACTGGCATTGTCATTGGCTCCTGGGGAATCATCAGTAAAATTGGTCGGATCACTCACCCTTGAATCTATATCCCCACTCATAATGATATAACGGTTAGGGTATTTGGTACCTTTTTGTACAGCTACAACGTTTACGACCATCACATCCTTGACGATACGCTGGTTATCCCCCTTTGGGACAAAGCCCTTCTGGTAAAACACATCAAGGCAGTTATCACAGGCATTGGAGATCTTTTCAAATTCACTTTTTATCCAACGCCTGGCCGCACCAATTCCCCTCGTGTTTGAGGTGGTGTCGCTCAGGGTGTGGCGGGTTCCGAACCCAACCAGGGTCGTCACATCTGATTTGATGCGGTCAGCGGAAACCTCGTCTATAATGTTGTAGATATCCTTTGAAGATTGGGCAAAGGAGGTGGTGGCAATCACCAGTAACAAAGGAAGCAGATAATTTCTCATAATTTTTTCTGTTTTTTTCAAACCGGGGGATACATAAATCAAAACGGACCCGGAACCGAGTAAAAAACGCGGGATACCAAAGGTAACACCTACTTTTTATATCCGAAGGATCACTAATAAAAAAACTGACCTCTCTGAGCTGAAAGGGAAGAACTTAGAAAATGCTATCTCTCAGGGTTCTTGTTTTGTTTTTTGAGGAATTTCCGCGACAAACAGCAGGACCCCGGAGTCGTTATGGGTCGCCCTCCTG
>JBFKPJ010000117.1:0-7509 GCA_041628355.1 Muriicola sp.
GACAGGGCATCATTCGTCACACTCAGGGTCCCTTTAAAATCCTCGTGGTGATAGGAGACCCCGAAGGGGATCGGGGGCAGAACCAGGGGTTTTGGATCTTTACAGGCCTCGGCCACCTTGGCCGCCATGTACCTGGCATCAAAATAGTCTATATCCACGGGCAGATGAGGCCCGTGTTGCTCGATGGCCCCGCAGGGCAGTATGGCTGTATCCACGATCTTCAGGTACTCCTCGAGCTCGGGCCAGGTCATCTCTTCCCACATGAAAGTGGGTTTATTTCGTTTTGTACTCATCGCTCTTCAATAAGAAATAAGGCTGGTTCAGAAAGGCCTTATCAGGTGTAAAAGTATGCCATTTCCGGTCATCGAGTCGCACACAACCTTCAGAATATTTTTGGTGGATCTCCATTATGGGTTGCCTGATATGCAGGGGCACGTCCTGCAGGTTGCTCCGCTCCCGGTCGAACCTCAATGAGACGATCTCCCGGTGTTCCCTGGCCAGTTTTCTGGTATGTTCATTATCTGAGATCAGGCCTTTGGACAGGAGCAGGAAATACAGGTGAGCCGCATCGCTGCCCAGTTGCTTCACCCCTCTTTTTTCCAACGCGAGGAGCCCTTTGCTGATCTGTTCCTCCGTATAGCCACAACGGCGCGGATCTTCGTCCAGGGCAGTCAGCATCCCGATGATCCTCCTGCATTTTTCACAATTCCCGCAGGGCAGCATCCGACCGTCCTTTTCATGTGCGGCATGGCAGGACACCTGATGTGCCTGAAGATCGGGGTATCTCTTTACGAGGATCTTCAGGATGAGCAATTCGGATAGCGGCCTTAGGACGGAATACTGCCTGATGTTCCACCCTTTTTTTGCGTAGAACCGAGACAGGGCGTTGTCAAAATATTTGCTCTGATCATAGAGCCCGTTGTAATGGGAAATGCCGTGGTGGTTCCCCTTCACCGTAGTGTCGTACTCGTTTCCGATCAGTATATTGCCCACATTTCGCTTCAGGGCCACAGGGAGGGTGCCGAAAAGGAAAACGGCCACCGTCCAGAGCCTGATCGGATAGATATCTGCCCTGATATTTTGAAAATTCTCCCTGATAAAGGGCATTTGCCTGACCATCCAGTTAAAGATACGATCGCTGTTGCACCAGGGTTTTACCGTATTGGGTTCCGTTTTTTCGTAATAATCATATGAATTGACGGCGGTAAACCAATGGCGCCCGGATTCATTGATAAAAACAGGGTGGGGCACCCCGATCTCTTTGATCAGTCCATAGGTGAGCAAACTGTCCTTCCCCCCACTGCTCAGGATCACGTATTCATTTTCCTTCGATTCTCTCTCCCTCCTATGGAGGCTGAGTCCAGGAAAGGAATCTCCCTTAAAGACCAGGGATGCTGCCGTGTACCGCGGCAGGTTTTCCGTGGGCAGCTTATCGTAAGGAGGTTTCAGGAACTCGTTCTTGTGGTAGAACTTCATGACCAGGATCTCCCTGGAGGTATTCTCCATCATATCGGTCAAAAAACGCCTGTCTGCCTCCTCGAAAAGCCCATCGAACACGATCTCCTCAAAGAACAACCCGTAGTTGAGAGCTACCTGGGCCACCATCAGGGATGCCAGGTTCACATCCTCTGCTTTTTTGCGGTCAAAATAAAGGGTGTTATAAGAATAGATCAGGTGATTGGAAACCGTGTCCCCATCCTTTTTCACAAGGGTATACGTCGCTTTTACCCTCCTGGGTTCCACCGTAAGTTCATGGACCAGCAGTTTTCTGAAGACCACCAGGGATCGAATGCCTGTCATTGGAGTTATGTTATGCAGATCGAACGGAATATCAGCAATTGAGCTTCTTCGGAAGTCAAATCCGCAGAATGCGTGTTTAAAAATACCATAAATTTAACAGTAGTTGTATACTATTTCCCGAAATGCCTTATTTTATTAGGCCCCGCAGAGCCCGGGCGTATAAAATATTAACACATTTCCAATCGGAAATTGAAATAATTTTACACCGTCAAATATTGAAATATACATGAACCTTAAATATACCTTAGTCGCTATTTTCTTTTCGGCCATCAGCCTGTTGTCTGCCCAGAGGGAATTGCCCTTGCAAGTTCCCAATAATAACATCCGGCCCCTCAGGTCGCTGCTCGACACTTCCCTGCAGCGCAGCCTGGAAAATCAGATTTTAAAGAACCCGGAGTGGAAGAAACTCATAGAGACGAAACGCATGGCAGTCGGACTCGTGGACCTGCGAGATCCTGAAAACGTGAGATTTGCCAGGATCAACGGCAACCACATGATGTATGCCGCAAGCCTTCCCAAGATAGCCATCCTTCTTGCGGCCATGGATGCCATCGAAAAGGGGGAGTTGAAGGAAACGGCGGAAGTAAAGAGGGATATGCGACTGATGATCAGTAAGTCGGATAACCAGGCCTCCACGCGGATGATCGACCGGGTGGGATATGCCAAGATCGAAGAAGTGATGACCAATCCCAAATACGAGTTTTATGACGAGGATACCGGGGGTGGCTTATGGGTTGGCAAGAGGTATGGTGGAGGGGGTGATACCCATCGGGAGCCGATAAAGAACCTGAGCCATGCCGCGTCGGTGACACAGGTGTGCCGCTTTTACTACCTTTTGGCCAATGGAAAGCTGGTCAATCAGGAAAGGTCTGCCCAGATGCTGGATATCATGGAAAATCCCGAATTACACCATAAATTCGTGAACACCCTGGATGTTGTGGCCCCGGATGCCCGGATCTTCAGGAAGTCGGGATCCTGGAGGAATTACCATTCCGATTCAGCCCTGGTCTGGGGAGTGGACAAGAACAGGAGGTATATCCTGGTGGCCCTGATCGATGATCCCGATGGGGAACAGATCATTCGCAGTCTCGTAAGACCTGTGGAAACGACCCTTAAAAATTTCAAGAATTACAGAAAAGGGTAACTTCGGGTAAAAATCTGTATGAAGCTGCAGGAGGTCCTAAAGAATACGTTCAACATTCAAGAAGGGGAATTAAGAATCGCCTTTCTGATGCAGTTGTACGTCTTTATGATCATCACCAGCGTGCTGATCATAAAGCCTACCGTCAATTCCCTGTTCCTCTCGGAACTCGGTGTCGAAAGCCTGCCCATTGCCTTTTTGTGGGTAGCCCTGATCGCGTATTTGAGTTCCTATCTCTATTCCAGGGCATTGAACCGGTTTTCCCTCCTGAAGGTGGTCAAAACCACGCTGTCTATAACCATCGTCATCCTCTCCTTACTGGTCGTCCTGCTCAAATTTGAGCTTTTGAATGCCTGGATGCTGTTCTTTTTTTACGTATGGGTTGCCATTCACGCCGTACTGTCTGCCTCCCAGTTCTGGGTACTGGCCAACCTGGTATTCAATCCGAGGGAGGCCAAGAGACTGTTCGGATTCATAGGATCCGGAGCTATCCTGGGTGGGATCTTCGGGGGGTACCTCACGTCCATCCTCGCACCTTTGATCGGTAACAACAACGTCTTTATTCTGGCCATCGTCATCCTGTTCCTTTGTATTCCCCTGCTGGGTAGTATATGGCGATTGAGGGTGGAGAAACTGAACCTGTTCAAGGTCAAAAAAAGGACGGGACTGGATTCGGACCGTCCCTTGCGGCTGATCAGGAACTCCAGGCACCTGACCTTTCTCGCCTGCATCCTTGGGATCAGTGTGATCGTAGCCAAGCTGGTAGATTACCAGTTCAGCGATTTTGCCGCTGCCGCCATCCCGGATCCAGATGATCTGACCTCCTTTTTTGCCTTCTGGTTCTCCACTTTCAATTTGTTGTCTTTGGGAATACAGCTCTTTGTCACCCACCGGGTGGTAGGTGTCTGGGGGGTGGGATTCTCCATGCTCATATTGCCCATGGGGATCCTGATCGGCTCCGTCCTGTTCTTTTTCTTTCCCGAACTCGCCCTGATCGTTTTCGTAAAAGCAGTGGACGGCTCCTTTAAACAATCGGTCAACAAAAGTGCCATGGAATTACTGGCACTTCCCCTGCCCTTCGACCTGAAGAACAAGACCAAGACCTATATCGATGTGGTAGTAGACAGCCTGGCCACCGGAATAGCCGGATTCATCCTGGTATTTTTTGTCCGGGGACTTTCCGCCCCTTCGGTCTATATTACGGGAATCATCATCCTCTTGCTGATCCTATGGGTATATTTCGTCTTTAAGGTTCGGGAAGAATACTTCCAGACATTCCGGGACAACCTGGCCATGGTACTGGAGTCCAGGACACCGGCCAAAAAACTGAACCTGAAGCAGAATTCGGTGTTGGACGGAATGAAAAAGGTATTTGGATCCGGGACGGAATCCCAGATCCTTTTTATGCTGGGGAAACTGCGGGAGATCAATGACCCCAGGTTCTTCCCGGAGGTACAGAAATTGCTCTCCCATCCTTCGGTAGAGGTCAGGACAGCTGCCATCCAAAGCCTGTACTTCCTCAACGTCCATACCATGGTCACGGAGATTCCACAGCTACTTGCATCCGGGGATGAAGAACTTGTCACAGCCACCCTGGAATATGTGCTTTTGCATTCCAGCTCTGAAAAATCAAGGGTATTCGACCAGTTCCTGAACCATGAAGACCCCATGATCTCCAGGGCTGCCCTGTTCTGCCTGGCCAAGGAATCAAGGGATAATGTTGCGTTGCGCACGCATTATCGCGTTAAGGAAAGGATCGAAGAACTGATCTCAAAAGCAGAAAAACAGAAAAAATCTGCCGAGCTTACCTATTCTGCCCTTAAGATCGTTGGGGTGGCCAACATTCCCGAACTCTACACCTATCTTTCTGAGGCGTTGAAAAACCCGGATCAGGAGATCCGGAAGGAGGCCATCGAAGCCACGGGCCTCAGCTTGCACCCCCCTTTTATCAAGGAACTGTTGGCATTTCTTCCGGATAAGGCCATGCGTCCATACGTCATCGAGGCCTATCTTTCCTATGGGCAATACCTGGCCCCATACCTGATCGGGGTCATCCATCACCGGGAAGCCCCGCTGGCAGAATGCCGACTGATCCCAACAGTGCTCAAGCGCATACCTTCTCAGGAAACGGTCAGTGCCCTTATGCAATTGCTGGACGACCAGGATGTCACGATCCGTCAGGAAGCGATCAGGGCCCTGAGCGATCTCAAGAGGGATTATCCGCAGTACAGGTTCGATCACCTGAAAGTGGTTAGGAATATCCTGGAGGAGTGCCGCATGTATCACCAATCCCTTTCCGCCCTCCATACACAGATCATCATCTCCTACCGCAATCGTACCAAATCCAGGCAACTGGTCACGGACGAAGAGAGAAATGCCAGGTCAAGCCTGCTGGAGTTGCTGGAGAGGCGACTCGATGCCGGACTTGAAAGGATCTTCAAGCTATTGGGCCTCCGTTTCGGTACGCAGGATATCGACATTGCCTATGAAGGCATCCTCAGCGAGAAACAGGATGCCCAGTCCCGGGCCATCGAATACCTGGACAACCTCCTCTACGGGGACCTGAGGAGGAAACTCATGCCCATCATTGAAAATACCATCCTGGATGTGAGTTCCGAGGAAGTACAGCAATCCCTCCTGTCCAAGGTCCCAACTGAATACGAATGCTTTAATACGCTCTTACGGGCGAATGACCACAAGATCAAGCTGGCGGTGCTCTACCTCATCGGAGAGCAGAAGAATCCCAAGTACCGGCCCCTTGTTGAGCTGATGCTGGAAAATGAGGATGAGCGGATACGCGATTTTTCTGCCCAGATCCTCGATAAATTTAAAGACGCTTAGTTCCCCTTTCTGATAGCCTTATCTATGGCAGAAGCCAGGTACATATGGTCTGAAGCGGAATTCTTCCTGAGCACATTGGACATCAGTACCACCATATACCGGCAATTATCAGGGTGCTCAACGATGATCACGGAGTTCATGAAGTTTTGGACATTCCCCTGGTACTTTCCGCAGGGTTCCCCCGTGGAACGGTCGCATTTATAGAGGCTCCCCGACTTAAAATAGACCGCTGCATCCTTGAGGGCAGGAGATTGCGCATATCGGATCCTCCTGTCTGTCATATACATCAGTCGCTTCATCTCCAGGGAAGAAGCCTCATCTACCACCACACCCTGTTCCAACTTTACCAGAAACTTCATCAGACCCAAAGGCGTCCCTATGCTACCGCCTTTGTCGCCCACATAAATATTCGCCCCTCTGGTAAAGAAACTTCCCAGGCGCCATTCGTCTGTCGTGATACCGAGTTCCCTCAGAGGGAGGTTCACCACGTCATTGGCCAGATCTGTCAGTTCTTTCTTAGGGGTTTCCTTGAAATAGGCCATGGCCTGCTCCTCCGTCAATGCAGGGTAGTCCTTGCCGAAGGCAGCCATCAGCAGGGCTTCACGCCATACGATGCTGGCCGCACCATTATTGCTTACAGACATCATGTGGTCCGCCCATTCGTATACCGTGAAAACATCAGAGGCGATCACCTGGCGCTTGACAAGGGTCTTTTTTTCCAGGTCATAGATGGGGATGGTATGTTCATCGGTTAGCCCCCATTGCCCGGCTTTTACCGATTTGTTTCTCAGGAGAGCCAGACGGTCTTCGAAGGAGTCGGGATAGATCTTTCCAAGTTGATCAAACAAGGCCACAAGGACGGCAATCTTACCCACGCTGCCGGGCTGGTACCCCAGGGTCTCATTCCTGTGTGCATACCGAAGCTGCTGAGGATCCGATATATCCAGAACAGTTAATGAATAGCTCCTGTCCATCCCCCTGAACAGCGCATTGATGTCCTTTTGCAGTTGCTCGTCCTCCGTAAAAAACACAGAAACACTGTCTTCACTTTTTGCTTTCAGGTTGAGGTAGATATCCTCCCAGGACCTCAATGCACCGGAGGGAAGAGGGGTAGTGGTCTTAAGTTCACCGGACTGTATGAGTTCCAGCCTTTTCAGGCGCTTGATCCCGGTTCTTTCAAAACCGTCTATAGGGTAAAAGTAACCCAGGGCCACGATTGCGAATACAGGGATCACGAGAATTCTGAATAATGTCTGCATACTATAATTTTGTTGAAAGTTGGATGACCTTGTCTTTGCGGATCTTAGGAGTGATCGATTCCAGATAGGCAGACCCGAGAGCCCTTTTGTTCTCCACAAATGGCCTGATCTGGAACAGCCACAGCTTGTCTTTCTCAAACCCCAGTTCCACATCGTAAGCCCCATGGTAATCAGAGTTGGTCTCTTTAGGGAGAACCTCACGCAGGCTGGAAGCCAGTTTTCTCAAATCGGCCTTGTTACGGTTATTCAAAATAGGTTCTTCAAAAGAGGCGATTTTTCTCTCAGTACCTCCCGTTGCCGGCAGCCTGTTGTAATACATCTCCCTTGCCGGTGCCAGCAGCAGGTCGGAGATCCCCGTGACCAGGCGTGTCTCAGCTGCCTGTCCGTCGACCGCCCCTCCTGCTCCCCGGCTGAAGGCCACGGTGAGATCCTTATCAGTGCCCACATTGATCCCCTTGGTGATCATTA
>JBFKPJ010000118.1:0-7508 GCA_041628355.1 Muriicola sp.
TACCTCATGAGACGATACGAACCTGATCAGCCTACCCATTACCTCATCCTTGAAAGCCACGCCCCGGGCATCCGGATTGATGGCCGCGGTCTGTACAAAGAACCAGTTCCTCAGCAGGGTCATCACGTTGTGGTACCAGTTGATGTCGGATTCCAGGATCTCCCCGCTTCTGGGGTCACTTACGTGGGGCCCGTTGGCGTTGGGAATGGGGGAGGCCAGGTAACGCACCACGGAGTAGCGCACGTCCTCGGGTGACCATTCAGGGTCTTCCTCCGGGGAGGGAGGATCTTTGGCGATGATCGCATTCTTGAACCCGGCAGCCTCGAAGGCTACCTGCCAGTCTTCTATTCCCTGCTTAATGTAGGGTACCCACTGTTTGGGCGTGGCCCGATCTACGTAATAAACGATCGGTTTTTTGGGCTCCACCAGCTCACCTCTCTTGAATTTTTCCATATCCTCTTCCCTGACCTCCAGTCTCCATCTGTCGAGGTATGTGATGGTCTTGCTCTCCTGTGCATCCAGGCCGTAATCTACCTGTCCGCGTGCAAACCAGCCCACGCGCCTGTCGAAATACCTCCTTTTCATGGGCTCTTTGGGTAAGAGGATCATAGAGTTGTTGATCTCTATGGAAATGGATCCCAGGCTTTCGTTGGAAGGAGGTTCTCCGGCATTGTAGGTCTTTACATGCCTGGCCTCTATGTTCAGCGGATAGCTTTTGATGGATTCGATATAACTCCTGCTGTCGTCAAGTCGGGATGCCTTGTACCGTTTTCTGTACCTGTCTGGCATGCCCAGTGCCTGGACATCCTTGGTAAAGAGGTCATCCACTTCGATGACCGTGGCAGGATTGAGAGAGTCTTTCTTAAAAGCCTTGATGTCAAATGAATAGAGCACAGGCTCAAAGTTGGAGTTGACCACGGCCTCGTGTACAGGAAGTGAGTCTGCAGCGACCACGTCGTGACTCACCACGCGGAGCAGGACCTTCTTCGTCTTCTTTTCCCACCTCAGAACCTGGGTGTTGATCTTACCCCCCCCAAAACCTATGCCTGATGCGGTCTTGGATATACGGCTAACCATCAGCATTTCCCTGTTGAAGAGGGAATCGGGGATCTCATAGAAAAAGGATTCGTCTACCGTATGGACCTTAAAAAGGCCGTCATCGGTGACGGCTTCCTTGGTGATGACCTTGTCATAAGGCTCGATATCGCCTTTTTTGCTTTTGGCTGCCGGTTTAGCGGCTTCTGTCTTTTTCTTCTTTTTGAAGAGCTGTGCTTCAGCCGTCTGGGAATACCCGGCAAAAAGAAGTACCAGCATGATTTTTGGGAGTAATTTTCTGATCATTTTCAGGTTCTTTTGTTTTTGAAGTTCCCAAAGAACCGAAAAAATCACACAAGGTTCTGTTAAGGATATCTTAAGTAAACCCCTTTGAGACGAGTATTGTTCTTTGTTGTTTAACATCCACAAAAACAGAATATTGCAAATAAAATAAGAGGCTGGAAACGCACGGATTTTGAAGGCTATTAAGTGTTAAACATACGCCAACAATGTAACATCCTGGGTTTTTTAAAGTCTTATAGATATAGAATTACAACCATCAATCAATCTAAAAATGAATAAACTATTTATCCTGAGCGGAATGGTTTTCCTGGGGATAACCTCCACGTCGCAATCACCGGAATCAAGACAGTCAGAATCACAAGACGCCCTGGTCCCAGTCACGCTAAAAGTCAATTTCAATCAGAATCAGACTGAGCAATCGTATTCTTTTATCAACACCTGTTCAGCTTCTGTCTCAGAATCGGACCTCGATATCTCCTCTATCGCATATGAGGAAATGGAAGGACCTATAGTTTTGGGGTTCGACACCGGGGAATACCTGCCGGAGAATTTTGATCCTTACAATATCTACGTGGATCTGAATGCCATCCCCTATTTGGAGAATACGGAGGATCTCGTGGCTGCGACTGACATAGGGATACTGCCCGAAGGGTTCAACCCCTATGATGCCCCCGTCAATTTCATGGATATCTCCTATATGGAAATGGAAGAAACCGACCTGGGCTTCGATACAGGGAAATGGTTGCCTGAAGGATTTGACGCCTATTCCCGTGAACTCGACCTGGATACAATTGTTTACATAGAGGAAGAGGACGTAGAACTCGGATTTGACACCTCCCTTTATCTACCGGTGGATTTCGATCCATACAGCCTGTAAAAGCATCTTTAAATGAGATTTGGATTTCATTGAGATATTTGAATTAGTTAGTTGAGAAGCCCCGCTGATGCCGGGGCTTTTTGATGGCTAAAGACGGTATTTGTCACCTTCAGACATCTTCTGGCCCCTCTTAACAAAAGTTTAACTCAAAAAAGTCGACTGCATTAGTGGCAATAAAACAGGTCCCCGAATGCATTAAAGCATCGTTTCGAACCCCCGGATTATCAACTTGATAAGAAGAATCTATAGAAATTATGAAAGTCATAATCAGGGCTGATATCACTGACTGTTAATCATTTCTGAAGGGCAATAAAAACGGGATTTTTCAGTTATATCTTTGTTTAAAATTTAGTACCAAAAACGTTATGAATACACAACATACATTACTATTTGTACTCCTTTTTATTGGCTATGGACTCAGTACCTCAGCCATGGAGAAAAGGAACGGGATCAAGATGGAAGTAGATTCGATCACCTTTATCGAAGAGGAGGAATCCGCCCTTGATTTTGATACGGCGGCATACTTGCCTGCCGACTTCAATCCCTATGCGGCGCCCTCAAATTTTCAGCACGTATCCTTTATAGAGGAAGCGGTAGCTGTTGATCTGGGTTTTGACACCCGGGAATACCTGCCACAGGGATTTAATCCGCACCGCTTTTTCTTCGACATCCATTCCATCGAATATATCGAAGGTGAGGAACTGCTGGATGTGGACCTGGCTATCATCAAACAGGTACCTACAAGCGGAATCATCACTAATTTTGGAGACATGAAGATTGGAAAATAATTACGCTGATAAAATTTTACATTATTTATCCCCGAAAGTCTTCTTTCGGGGATCTTTTTTTTTAAAATACGAGGGGAAATACAAACTGGAACATAGCCACCAGCAGGACCACAGAGATCAGGTTGAGGATGATGCCCACCCTGGCCATTTGTTGTACCTCGATATAGCCGCTGGCAAAGACGATCGCATTAGGTGGGGTGGCCATGGGAAGCATGAAGGCACAACTGCTCGCTATGGTCACCGGGACCAGCAAGTGGAGCATGGGAATATCAAGTCCGATAGCGATCCCCGCAACCACCGGTGCCAGGACGGCCACCAGGGCTACGTTGCTCATCAGTTCTGTCATAAAGAGCATCAGGAGGATGAGGAGGGAAGCCGTAAACAAGACGGGGAATTCGCCGTTGGCAATAGCCTCTGAAACCACATCCACGAGCCCGCTGCTGGACATACCGTTCGCCAGGGCCAAACCGCCTCCGAAAAGGATGAGGATTCCCCAAGCCAGTTTGTTGGTATCGCCCCAGTTGATGATAAAATCCCCTTGGCGGATATTGTAGGGCAGTGCAAAGAGGGAGATGGCCCCGATCATGGAGATGATCGTATCCGAAAGGCCCAGGGCAGGAAAGATACTGTTGATAACGGTCCGGAATACCCATAAAAAGATAGTCACCCCGAAGATGGCCAGCACCATTTTCTCCTTCCCGGAGGTAGGTCCCAGTTTCTTCAGTTCTGCCTGTATCACCTGGCGCGAAGCCGTGAACTGCAATTGACGGTTGGGAAACATCCACCTTACGAGTACCCAGTAACAGATCAGTACCAAAATAACAGAGAACGGCAAACCAAAGGTCATCCATTTCAGGAAGGAGATCTCGATCTGGTACTGGTTCTCCAGGAGGCCGATCAGGACGGAATTCGGAGGCGTACCGATCACGGTGGCGATCCCACCGGCATTGGCCGAAAAAGCGATCCCCAGCATCACACTGAGCGCAAAGTTCCTGTCGTCCTTCGTAAAACCATCCTCGTCATGTATCAGGAGTCGGATCACGGACATGGCAATGGGCAGCATCACCACCGTACTCGCCGTATTGCTGATCCACATGCTGAGGGAGGCTGTGGCGATCATGAATCCGAGGACCACCTTATTGGGGGTGGTTCCTGTGATACGGATGATATTCAGGGCGATCCGCTTGTGAAGATTTACCTTCTCAAGCGCAAGGGCCAGAACAAATCCTCCAAAAAACAGGAAAATAATAGGACTCCCGTAGTTGGCTCCCACCTCTGTGATATTCATCACGTCCAGGCTGGGGAAGAGGATCAGGGGCAACAGGGCTGTGACGGAGATAGAGACCGCTTCAGTGATCCACCAGACCACCATCCAAAGGGCCGTGGCGATGACCGCGTTGGCATGTTCCTTTCCCGGCAACAGGTCCGGGAGGTTGATCAGGACGAGGAAAAGGGCCGGCCCCAGGAAGAGGCCTATCTTTTTACTCCAGGGCATGGATTTTATTTTAGGCCTAATCTATAGGTTATTTTTTAGTTTGAAAAAAAAAAAGGGAGCGAACCGCTCCCTTTTCCGAACATGGCAACCAACCCTTTACGGAGTGAGATCAATGATCGAAAGATCACTGTCACAGGCTCCGTAGAAGATCTTGATTTCGTTTTCCTGGTCGAATCCCGCAATGAAATAAAGGATATTGTCCTTTAGGATCAATTCGGGCAGGTAATTCCCGTTGTATTTAATCTGTGCAGTCTGTTGCCCTTCTGCATTGAATTTTCTCAGGTACTCATCCGTTGAGATCACGAAGGAACTGCCCAGGGAGGTCAGAGCCTGGATGTTCGAGCTGCCCTCGAAGAATTCCATACGGACTGTATTACCTGCAGCGTCCGTAACCCGCAGCTCCCCATTGGCGTACATGGCCAGGTTTCCGTTGGAGAGTTGCTCCAGGTGGTAGCTTCCGTTGAGACCATTGCAGTCTGCGACCAACCCTGCCAGGGCTGAATCCTCATAGATGACATGCCCGGTCACGTTCAGGTCCCCGTCCATGAACAGGAGAAGGGGCTTATAGCCGGAGATATAAGGCAAACTGGAATTCTTGGTAAAAACGGCTCCATAGGCCGCGTAGCCCCCGTCCACGGGGATCATGTCCCCGATCATGGAATCGGCCGGGCCAAATGCATTCAGGGAGACCGCGAAGGCGTCCCCGCTGCTGTTTCGTTTTTCTACGGCGGTCTTGTAGATGCCCCCGTCTGCCTGCGTCCCAAAGTAGAGGTAGTCTGCCCCGGACGGGAGCGCGCCGTAACTGTGCTTTGTCGCGCTGCTGATCGCGTTCAGCAGGGTCCATACTCCGTTGTAATTCACCTCCTGGGTGCCGTAAAGGCTGCCCAGGGTTCTTGAAAAGACGAAGTTCATCCTGCCATTGGGGTAGAAATTCACGAAGCCGCTACCGGAGTTATAAGGCTTGTCCGCAATGTAGTTGGAGGCATACTGGAATTCCCCATCAAACTCCCGGTAATAGAACTTGGAGCCTCCCGTTCCCATGTTGTCCTGGTAGAGTTCCAGGGTGTAGATCTTTCCCGTTGTGGGATGGATCCCGGCCTCCAGGGGTAAACCGGTAAAGCCCGAAGGGATCTCCGGAAACAGGAAGGAAGCCTCGATGGCCAGTACAGTGATCGATTTGGTCTGGGTCCTGCTCTCTTCCCCGTCAGACACGGTCAGGGTGATCTCGTAAGTTCCTCCCTCCTCAAAACTGACCGAGGGATTCTCCAGCTCACTTCCGGTCCCGTTGCCAAAATCGAAGGAATAGGAGGTAGCCCCTTCCGAGCAGTTACTGATGGTCAGCACCTCACCTACACTCAGGGTAGTGGTACTCAGCTCGAAACAGGCTTTCAGGGAGACCCCATCATCGGGTATTTCATCAATGAGGGTGAGTCCGTCCTTGGAACAACTAAAAAGAAATATAAGGCCCAGGCCTAAAAGGTAGATTTTTTTCATAAACACAGAATTTAGGTTCCATGTTTATAGAACGTCGGCCGGCCGTCCTTATTTAAAAATTTAACAGCTTTTCGATGAGATGCACAGGGCTTAACTCATTGAAAATAAATAATTTAGAAAATATTAACGCGCAATTCGTCGAAAAGGGCCCTACAGCAGGGTGCAGAGGAGATCCTCCCCCTCTTTGACCACTTTGACCAGGCCATGTGCATTTAATCCTTTCATTCCCTTGTCCCAGGCCTTGTTGCTCAGCCCGGCCTTCTCCTTGAGAACAGGAAGGGAAATGGGATTTTCCTCTTTTAAAAGGCCCAGGATGGCCTTTTCATTCTCACTGAGGTCGGGCATCTTTTTCTCCGGCCTCATCTGGGGGAAGAACAGTACCTCCTGTATGGAGGCGTTATTGGTCATCAGCATCACGAGCCGGTCTATCCCGATCCCGATCCCCGAAGTGGGAGGCATGCCGTATTCCAGCGCCCTGAGAAAGTCCTGGTCGATGAACATGGCCTCGTCATCCCCTTTTTCGGATAGCTTTAACTGTTCCTCAAATCGCTCGCGCTGGTCAATGGGATCATTCAACTCAGAATATGCGTTGGCGATCTCCTTCCCGTTCACCATGAGCTCAAAACGCTCCGTGAGCTCGGGGTGGGAGCGGTGTTCCTTGGTAAGCGGACTCATCTCCTTCGGATAGTCGATGATAAAGGTGGGCTGTATGTAGTGCATCTCGCATTTCTCCCCAAAGATCTCGTCTATGAGTTTGCCCTTGCCCATGCTGTCATCGATCTCGATCTCGAGCTTTTGAGCTACTTCCCGGATCTCCTCCTCGCTCATCCCGCGAAGGTCATAGCCCGTGTGTTCCTGTATGGCCGTGAGGAGAGGCACCCTGGGATAAGGCGCTTTAAAGTCGATCTCCTTCTTTCCGACCTTTACTTTAGTGCTTCCATGGGCATCCATTGCCACTTTTTCGAGCAGTCGCTCTGTGGTCTCCATCATCCAGTGGTAATCCTTGTAGGCCACATACAGTTCCATGACCGTAAATTCCGGATTGTGGGTGCGATCCATCCCTTCGTTCCTGAAATCCTTGGAGAATTCATAGACCCCTTCAAAACCGCCTACGATCAGCCTTTTTAGATATAATTCGTTGGCAATACGGAGGTAGAGAGGAATATTCAGAGCGTTGTGATGGGTCACGAAAGGCCGGGCGGCGGCGCCCCCGGGGATGGGTTGCAGGATAGGGGTTTCCACCTCCAGGTAGCCCATATCGTTAAAGAATTCCCGTATGCTGTTGGTGATCTTCGTCCTTTTGACAAAGGTGTCCTTCACCCTGGGGTTGACCACCAGGTCCACATACCGTTGGCGGTACCTCTGTTCGGGATCATTGAATTCGTCGAACACGTGGCCCTCGGCATCCACTTTGGGGAGGGGTAGCGGTCTGAGAGCCTTGCTGAGGATGTCAAAGTGCTTTACCATGACCGTCTTTTCCCCAACCTGGGTGGTGAAGAGGGCGCCTTCAACCCCA
>JBFKPJ010000119.1:0-7474 GCA_041628355.1 Muriicola sp.
CGGACAGTTCGAAAGGACCCTGGTGATCGCAGATGAAGGCAGTTATGTGAGCTATCTGGAGGGGTGCACAGCCCCGTCACGGGATGAGAACCAATTGCACGCCGCGGTGGTGGAACTCATCGCCCTGGACGATGCCGAGATCAAATATTCTACCGTACAGAACTGGTTCCCGGGAGACAAGGAAGGAAAAGGAGGGGTATACAACTTTGTGACCAAAAGGGGGTTGTGCGAGCGCAATGCCAAGATCTCCTGGACGCAGGTGGAGACCGGCTCTGCCATCACCTGGAAATACCCATCCTGCGTGCTGAAAGGAGACAATTCCATAGGGGAATTCTATTCTATCGCCGTCACAAACAATTTCCAGCAGGCTGATACGGGAACCAAGATGATCCACCTTGGGAAGAACACCAGGAGTACCATTATCTCCAAAGGGATCTCAGCGGGAAAATCCCAGAACAGTTATCGCGGTCTGGTTCAGGTGAACAGCAGGGCGGAGAATGCCAGGAACTTTTCCCAGTGCGATTCCCTCCTGATGGGGAACGAATGCGGGGCACATACCTTCCCTTACATAGAGGTAAAGAACAAATCGGCCCAGATAGAGCATGAGGCCACCACGAGCAAGATTGGGGAAGACCAGATCTTCTACTGCAACCAGAGGGGGATAGACACGGAAAAGGCCATTGCCCTTATCGTAAACGGTTTCAGCAAAGAGGTACTTAACAAACTTCCCATGGAATTCGCTGTGGAAGCTCAAAAACTCCTGGAGATCAGCCTGGAGGGTTCAGTGGGATAATCAATAATTTAAGAACAGAAGCAAAACGAATAGATTATGTTGAAAATCAAGGATCTGCATGCCGGAGTAGAGGATAAGGAAATCCTGAAAGGGATCAACCTGGAAGTAAACCCGGGAGAAGTGCACGCCATCATGGGGCCCAATGGTTCAGGGAAAAGTACCCTGGCCTCTGTGATTGCAGGGAAAGAGGATTTTGAGATCACCAAGGGCTCCGTCATCTTTGAAGGGGAGGACCTGGAGGATTCTGCACCTGAAGAAAGGGCGCATAAAGGGATCTTTCTCTCATTTCAGTACCCGGTGGAGATACCCGGTGTTTCCGTGACCAACTTTATGAAAACAGCCATCAATGAGTCTCGAAAGGCTAGAGGTATGGACGACATGCCGGCGAGTGAAATGCTGAAGCTGATCCGGGAGAAATCCGAAATGTTGGATATCGACAGAAAATTCTTGTCAAGGTCCCTCAATGAAGGCTTTTCTGGAGGGGAAAAGAAGAGGAACGAGATCTTCCAGATGGCGATGCTGGAGCCCAAACTGGCCATTTTAGACGAGACCGATTCCGGTCTGGATATCGATGCCCTCCGCATTGTGGCCAACGGGGTGAACAAGCTCAAAAGTAAGGACAACGCCGTGATCGTGATCACTCATTACCAGCGCCTTCTCGAATACATCATCCCCGATTTTGTGCATGTGATCCACGACGGGAAGATCGTAAAATCTGGGACCAAGGATCTGGCCCTGGAACTCGAAGAGAAGGGTTACGACTGGCTGAAGAAAGAAACGGTAGCATAAGTATTTGAACAAAGTAAGGCTCGGGAAAAGAGCCGAAAACGAGAGAAAACAGACATGGATCTTAAGGAAAAATTAGTTTCATCCTTTATGGCTTTCGAGAACAACGTGGATGTGGACCATCCCGTTCACGATATTCGCACTGAGGCCATCAGGAATTTTGAGGCCAAAGGGTTCCCCACCAAGAAAGAGGAAGCCTGGAAATACACTTCCCTGAACAGCATTCTGAAAACAGACTTCAGCATCTTCCCAAAGGAAGAGAACGCTTTGGAATACCACCAGGTGAAGAAGTATTTCCTTCACGAAATCGATACCTACAAGATCGTATTCATAGACGGGATCTACAGTTCCTATCTCTCTGAAACCACCCATGACGGAGTAGACATCTGCCTGATGAGCTCGGCTCTCACCAAGCCCATGTACCAGCAGATCGTCGACGTGTATTTCAACAAGGCGGCCTCCAAAGAGGAGTCCCTCACCACGTTGAACACGGCCTTCAGCCGGGAAGGAGCTTATATCTATATCCCAAAGAACAAGGCGCCTAAGAAACCGGTGGAGATCATCCATTTTGCCACCGGGAACGAGGCTTCATTGATGTTACAGCCCAGGAACCTGATCATCGCAGAGGAGAATGCCGAGCTGCAGGTCCTTGAAAGGCACCAGAGCCTCACGGGAAACCCCGTCCTCACCAATTGCGTGACCGAGATCTTTGCGGCAAAAAATGCCATTGTGGACTATTACAAGGTACAGAATGACAGTGAGCACGCCACTTTGATCGACAATACCTACATCGCTCAGAAAGACAAAAGCGTGGTGAACGTGCATACCTTTTCTTTCGGGGGGAAACTCACCCGAAACAACCTGAATTTCTACCAGCACGGGGAATACATAGAATCCACCCTCAAAGGCGTGACCATCCTGGGCGAAAAACAACACGTAGACCATCATACCCTGGTACATCACACCCAGCCTAACTGCGAAAGCCACCAGGACTACAAGGGGATTTACGGGGAACGGTCTACAGGGGTCTTCAACGGGAAGATCATTGTAGACAAGATCGCACAGAAGACCAATGCCTTCCAGCAGAACAACAATGTTTTGATCAGCGACCAGGCTACCATCAACACCAAACCCCAGCTGGAGATCTTCGCGGACGACGTGAAGTGCTCCCACGGATGTACTATAGGTCAGCTGGACGAAGACGCCTTGTTCTACCTGCAATCGAGGGGTATCCCACAAAAGGAAGCTACAGGCTTGCTGATGTATGCTTTTGCGAACAACGTCCTGGAAAGCGTTCGCCTGCCCGAACTGAAAAAACGGATCAACAAGTTGATCGCCAATAAACTGGGCGTCAGACTTGGATTTGAGCTGTAAACCCACCTGAATAATCCCCTGGGATGACCGAGACCAAATTGGATATTGTCAAGATCAGGAAGGACTTCCCCATCCTCACTAGGAAGGTGAACGGGAACCCTTTGGTTTATTTTGACAATGCGGCCACCTCCCAGACACCCAAACAGGTGATCGACGCCATCGTTGATTACTACAGCCGGTACAATGCCAACATCCACCGGGGAGTGCATACTCTGGCCCAGGAGGCCACGGAAGCCTACGAAGGTGGAAGGAAAAAGATCCAGCAATTCTTCAACGCGGCCAGCACGCATGAGATCATCTTTACCTCCGGGACTACCCATAGCATCAACCTCGTGGCCAATGGTTTTACTGCCTTGTTGAGCCAAGGGGATGAGATCCTGGTGTCGGCCATGGAGCACCATTCCAACATCGTACCCTGGCAGATGCTCTGTGAGCGTACAGGTGCCGTACTGAAGGTGATCCCTATGGATGAGGACGGGGTACTGAGGATGGACCTATATGAAAGCCTGCTGTCTGAGAAGACCAGAATTGTAGTTTGCAACCATGTCTCCAATGCCCTGGGGACCATCAACCCTGTCGAAGAAATTATTTCCAGGGCACATGCCATCGGTGCTGCCGTCCTGGTAGACGGCGCCCAGTCGTCTCCCCATCTCAGGGTAGACGTGCAAAAGCTGGATGTGGACTTCTACACGGCATCGGCCCATAAACTCTGCGGCCCTACGGGAATAGGAATGCTGTACGGAAAGGAGAAATGGTTAAAGGAACTACCGCCCTACCAGGGGGGAGGAGAGATGATCGCTGAGGTGACCTTCGAAAAGACCACCTATGCAGACCTTCCCTACAAATTTGAGGCCGGTACGCCCAACATCTGCGGGGGGATCGCCTTTGGGGCAGCCATCGATTACCTGAACTCCATAGGCCTGGATGCGATCGACCAGTATGAGCATGAGCTCCTGGTCTATGCCACGGAGAAGCTTTCCCGAATAGAGGGAATGAAGATCTACGGGGATACCAAACACAAGACGGCTGTTATTTCCTTCAATATCAAAGGAATACATCCCTACGATGTGGGCACCTTGCTCGATAAAATGGGGATCGCCGTACGCACCGGCCACCACTGCGCCCAGCCCGTGATGGATTTCTTCCAGATCCCGGGCACCATCAGGGCCAGTTTCAGCTTTTACAATACCAGGGAGGAGATAGATCGCTTTGTGGAAGCCCTGGAACGGGCGAGGCAAATGCTGGTCTAGGGGGCAGGGGATACGGTACATAGCCGCCACGGTTGAAAGACAGTAATACTTATCGTATTTTTGCGACAAAAGAAAACAGGATGAGCATACCAGAGATACAAAAGGAGATCGTAGAGGAATTTTCCATGTTCGACGACTGGATGCAGCGGTATGAATATATGATCGAACTGGGGAAATCCCTGCCTTTGATCAAGGAAGAATACAAGACAGAGGACCATATCATCAAAGGTTGTCAGAGCAAGGTGTGGGTGCATGCCGAACTGGAAGGGGATGAACTGGTCTTTACCGCAGACAGCGATGCAATCATCACCAAGGGGATCATCGCCATCCTGATCCGGGCGTTCAGCCACCAGAAACCCCAGGACATCATCGATGCGGACACGAAGTTTATCGATGAGATCGGGCTGAAGGAGCACCTGTCGCCCACAAGAGCCAACGGACTGGTCAGCATGATCAAGCAGCTGAAGCTATACGCCGTGGCCTATCAAACCCAATTAAATTGATTCAGAAATGAGTGAGACCACTATAGATACACAGGAACTGGGAGAGAAGATCGTAAAGGTGCTGAAGACCATTTACGACCCGGAGATCCCTGTGGATATTTACGAACTGGGCCTGATCTACGACGTCTTTGTGAACCAGGACCATGAAGTAAAGATCCTGATGACCCTGACCTCTCCCAACTGTCCCGTGGCGGAAACCCTGCCCGTGGAGGTGGAAGAAAAGGTAAGGTCCCTGGACGTGGTAAAGGATGCCGAGGTAGAGATCACCTTTGATCCGCCCTGGAACCAGGACCTGATGAGCGAAGAAGCCAAGCTGGAACTGGGCCTGCTGTAACCCGTATCCCGGAATTTTAGAGCTATGCCAGAAGAGATCGTCAACCGAGTGAGTTCGAGTGCCCTGGTCACCTTCGACCTGGAAGACCACTATCCGAAAGGCAGGCGCATGTCCCTCGATATCAGCCCCTGGCTGGCGGAAGGGATCATCCTCAGGGAAAAAGAGTTCAGGGCTTATGTGGGGCAGCACGACTGGGAGCAGTATAAAGATGCCTTTGTGGCAGTGTACTGTTCCACGGAGGCCATCGTCCCGGGATGGGCCTTTATGCTGGTCACCACCTGCCTGCAACCCTATGCCGCGGAGGTGGTGCAGGGTGAGCCGGAATTGCTCGAGACCGTACTTTACAAAAAAGTGATAGACGAACTCGATGTTTCAGGGTTGAAGGACAGGCCGGTCATCATCAAGGGCTGTTCCAACAAGCCCGTGCCTCCGAACGCCTATATCTGGGCCACACAAAAGCTACAGGGAGTGGCTCGGAGCGTCATGTACGGGGAAGCCTGTTCCTCCGTCCCCCTTTTTAAAAAGAAGAAATAAAAAAATCCCGGCCAAAAAGCCGGGATTTTTGAAGGTCTCACATTTGTTTTCAAATGTTCAATTTCGGGTTCTTGGTGTCGATTTGGGGAAATGAACACTAAGAAATAGTTCAGGGTAGGATTTGGGGATAAACACTTACACTTAACTACACTGTAAAAGTATAAAGAGGGTTGCTTTGGGCCAAATCCGTGTTGTAAACTGCATGGATTTTGTTGTGTGTCTTATGAAGGGTAAAAATCTCCGGTGAATGACCCCCTGAATTTTTGAATTCCCTAGTAGGCGTCCAGGTTTTCCGGGTACAAAAAGTTGTTGTAAGGGAAGCGGGTGACGTGGATCTCGCGCACTGCGAGGTAGACCCGGCGCTTGAACTCGTCCAGATTCTCCTTGTTCAGGGCGGAGATAAAGAGAGCGTTGCCACCCATCCGTTTCATCCAGGTGTTCTCCCATTCTTCCAGGGACATGTGCCTTGAGGTCTTCTCTGTGGTCAGGTCATCTTCTGCGATCTCCTCTGGGCGGTAGAGATCGATCTTGTTAAAGACCATGATGGTCTCCTTCTCTGCGCACCCGATCTCGCTCAGCACCTGGTTCACAGAATCGATGTGCTCCTCGAAATTGGGGTGGGAAATGTCCACCACGTGCAGGAGGAGGTCGGCTTCCCGCACCTCGTCCAGTGTGCCTTTAAAACTCTCCACCAGCTGGGTGGGCAGCTTTCGGATAAACCCTACGGTATCGCTGAGCAGGAAGGGGAGGTTGCCTATGACCACCTTGCGTACGGTGGTGTCCAGGGTGGCAAAGAGTTTGTTCTCGGCAAAGACGTTGCTCTTGCTGATCAGGTTCATGAGGGTCGACTTCCCCACGTTGGTGTACCCCACGAGGGCAACACGCACCAGGGAACCCCGGTTACCACGCTGGGTCTCCATCTGCCGGTCGATCTTGGTGAGTTTCTTTTTTAAAAGAGCGATACGGTCCCTCACGATACGGCGGTCGGTCTCGATCTCCGTCTCCCCGGGCCCTCTCATCCCGATCCCCCCTCTCTGGCGTTCCAGGTGGGTCCACAGCCCGGTCAGGCGGGGCAGGAGGTATTCGTACTGAGCGAGTTCCACCTGGGTGCGGGCGTAACTGGTCTGAGCCCGTTGGGCGAAGATGTCCAGGATGAGCCCGGTCCGGTCCAGGATCTTGCAGCGGAGCTGTTTTTCGATATTGCGCTGCTGTACGGGGGTTAGCTCATCGTCAAAGATGACGGAACCCACCTCGTGTTCCTTGACAAAGGCTTCCACCTCTTCCATCTTCCCGCTCCCGATAAAGGTCTTGGGGTTAGGCACATCTATCCGCTGCACGTAGCGCTTCACGACTTCGCCCCCGGCCGTGTAGGTTAGGAATTCGAGCTCGTCCAGGTATTCGGTGACCTTCTCCTCGTCCTGTTCCCGGTTGATGATCCCGATCAGGACCGCCTTTTCATGGTCAATGGTCTTTCTTTCCAGCATAGGTGCAAAATTACGAATTCTGACGGAGGTTTTATTATGCCAGTCAGTGGGGATAATGTAGTATTTTAGGAAGATAATACAGGAAGTGCTTCCTAATGACCAACAATTGACCCATGATCAAATTTTTCAGACGGATTCGCCAGAAACTACTATCCGAAAATAAATTCACGAAATACATATTCTATGCCATTGGTGAAATTGTATTAGTGGTCATTGGAATTCTGATTGCGTTAGGCATCAATAACTGGAATGAAAAGAGAAAGGAAGGTAATTTCGAACTGCAATTGCTGTATTCCTTTAAAGATGGATTGAAAAAGGATCTGCAAGACCTGGAGGGAAATGTTCGATGGCATAAAAGGGGGTTGGCGGCCGCAGACACTATTCTTTTTGCACTGGAAAACGACAAGGACTACGAC
>JBFKPJ010000120.1:0-7359 GCA_041628355.1 Muriicola sp.
ACACTTCGGGTCGACCTCCTCGAACCAGCGATGTTGAAGGTTTAACTGGTCTCCCAGGATGAGTCTGAGGGTTCTCATAGTTTATTTACAGGAGTTAAAAAAGGCTGGGTTGCAGCCAACGGCTTTGAAATTTCCCGTTAGGGTCATACTGGTCTGCTTGTCTTTGAATGTTGAACTTCCTGTCTCTTGGGTCATTGCCCACCCCACTGTTGTACATCCAGTTACCCCAATTGCTGTGAACATCATAATCCAGGAGCATGGCCTCAAAATAGGAAGCCCCTATCCTCCAGTCCTGTTGCAGTTCCTTGGCCCAGTAAGAGGCTACATTCTGCCTTCCCCTGTTGCTCATCCACCCTGTTTTCGCCAATTCGATCATGTTGGCATTTACAAAGGGTTCCTTTGTATTGCCGTTGATCCAGTCCATCTTGGCCGCTTCTGAATTGCCCCAGGAATACTCCTTGTCCAGGATTCCCCCGAGGTGAAAGATACTGTCTCCGTGTTTAAGGGAAACGTATTTAAAGTAATCCCTCCAGATGAGTTCAAAGATAAGCCAATAGGTGTCCTGATTTTTTTTGACCTCCCTTTCGAATCGCTTTACTTCCCAATAGACGGTTTTGGCTGATAAGCTCCCGTTGGAAAGCCAGGGGGACAGTTTGGAGCTGTAGTCCTTCCCCAACAGTCCGTTTCTCGTTTTTTTGTAAAAGGCGAGCTTTCGGGTCTCCCAGAAGTACTCCTGTATCCTCATCATAGCTGCATTTTCCCCTCCACGGAAGGGAAAAGCAGAGTGGGGGTGGGGCTCAAAAGAAGCAAAACCTAAGTCTTCCAGGGAGGGGATCCTGGTTTTTACTTCAATGAGATTGGTCTTCGGTTTTGGTTCTGGAGTAGCGATCTTCGGGCGTATGCGGGCGTATTTTTCACAGGTTTTCCGGAATTGTGTAAAGACCCCCGGTATGTCCTCAAATGGCCGGTACGGAACATCATCCGGATGAAAGAGGAACTGGTCGTAGCTCTGTTCAAAATGGATCCCTTGCAGGGAATTGTTCCTGACCATGGACAACTCCTGTTGTTCATCCCGCGTCCATTCCTTTTTGAGATACACCTTTTGAATACCGTATTCCTTGATCAGACGGGGGATTACCTCTTCAGCTGGTCTCAAATACACCAGAAAAGGGATGTTGAGGGATTCCAGATTATTCTTCAAATCTTCCAGGCTCTCCAGCAGGAATTTGGCCCGGTACTTCTCCATCCGCCTGAAACCGTATTCCCCGGGCTCAAAAAGTGCAGGGTCAATGCAGTACACGCCCATTACCTCCTCCTCCCTGCAGGCTTTTGAAAGGGAAAGGTTATCTGCTACCCTCAGGTCGTTGCGAAACCAGACCAGGACTTTGTTGTTTTGGTCACTGTTGTTCATGCTCACGTTTTGAAATATTCTTAGTTTCCCTCCGGCAGCGTTCACTGCAATACCTTACTTCATCCCAGTTTCTCTCCCATTTTTTCCTCCAGCTGAAAGGGCGTCCGCAATAAGCGCAGATTTTTGTCGGCAAAAAGGATTTTTTATGTGCCATATTCGAGCAGCCTTGTCATCGTGTCCGGCCGGGCATAGGCCAGTCTTCCGAGAAATTTGGGGAGGGCATATCCGTCTAACCCGGTGGAGGCAACTGTATTGATCTTTTCCAGCCTCACAAAACCATCCGGGTCCTGTATGTCCTCGGGCATATAAATGTGATCCACAGACCCTATGACCAGTAAACACCCGTTCTCTTCAATGCGATAGTGATTTTTATAGCTGCATCCTATTTTCAAGGCACTTTCAGCCACATAGGGTGCCTCGATGGGCTCGAGGTATTCCTCGGTCAGGCCTACGGCCTCAAACTCAGATACATCCTGCTCGTATTTTGCGGAGGTCTGATGGGCCAACTCTGCCATCTGGTAAGAGACCTGGTTCACGGTGAACTGGCCTGTTTCCCTGATGTTTTCAAAAGTATCCCTCCTCACGGTGAGCGGCCTGAGCACAAAGCCCAACAGGGGCGGGGAGCTGCCGATATGAATAACCGAGTTGAAAACAGCCAGGTTGGTAATCCCCTTGGAGGAACGTGTCCCGATAAGGTTACACGACTTAAACCCGGAGATACTGTTGATCAGATTTGCCCGGTATCGGGAGGGCATTTCATTTAAGTTGTTCGGATCTAAATGTAACATAGGTTAAAATGTTCAACAAAATTACTCAAAAGTTAAACAAAACATCGTTAAGGGTATAATAAAATCCGGGGAGCCCTCTTGGTTTTATTTCTTACTTTTACCTTTTAAATACATTCCCACGGGAGAACAATGACTCAAACCCCCAAGAACATTGCAATAGTTGGCTCAGGTCTCGTGGGATCCCTGCTGGCCATCTATCTGTGTCGAAGGGGGCACCAGGTCACGGTCTTCGATCGTAGGCCGGACATCCGGACAGTCGAATTCTCCGGAAGGTCCATCAACCTGGCGATGAGCGACCGGGGCTGGAAGGCCCTGAGGGAGGTCGACCTGGAGGAAACCATCAAACAACTGGCCATACCTCTCGACAAGCGTGCGATGCACGTTCTGGGGAAGCCCCTGTATTATCAGAAATACGGGAAGGAAGGAGAGGCCATCTGGTCCATCTCCAGGGGGGTGCTAAACCGGAAGATGATCGACCTGGCTGAGGAGGCCGGGGCCCATTTCAGGTTCGAGGAAAAGGTTTGGGATGTGGATCTGCCAACGGCGACCCTCTACACGGGAGAGTTCGAGAAAAGCGAATGGAAGTCCTACGCATACGACCATATCTTTGGCTGTGATGGAGCTTTTTCCAGGATCAGACACAAGATGCAGCGACGGAGCCGTTTCGACTATTCCCAGGATTTCCTCGATGTGGGATATAAGGAACTCACCATCCCCCCAAATACGGATGGCTCCCATAAACTGGACAAGCATTCCTTCCATATCTGGCCCAGGGGCAGGTTTATGTTCATCGCCATGCCTAACCTGGATGGAAGTTTTACATGCACGCTCTTCCTTCCCTTCGAAGGGGAAGTGTCCTTTGAGAAGATCAGGACAAAGGAGGAAGCGAATGCATTTTTTACTACTTACTTCCCCAATGTGATGCAGGACATAGAGAACCTGACGCTCGACTTTTTTAAAAATCCGACCAGTGCCATGGTGACCATGAAGTGTTATCCCTGGACCTACTGGGACAAGGTTGCCCTGGTGGGGGATTCAGCCCACGCCATAGTGCCCTTTTACGGACAGGGGATGAATGCGGGTTTTGAGGATATCTACACCCTGAACGGGATCATGGACCAGTATGGGGACGACTGGGAAGCTATTTTCCAGACATTCCAGAAAGAGCGCAAACCCAATGCGGATGCGATAGCAGAGCTCAGCTACAGGAATTTTATAGAGATGAGCAGCAAGACGGCAGACCCTTCATTCCTGCTTCAGAAGAAGATCGAAAAATGGTTCGCAGAAAAACACCCGGAACTTTGGGAACCCACCTATTCCCGGGTGACCTTCTCGCACAGGTCCTATGCCGAAGCCCTGGCCGTAGGGGACCGGCAGGAGGAGATCATGAAGGAGGTCATGGGCATGAAAGGCATTGAGAAGGAATGGAACAGCAAAAAGGTGGAAGACCTCATACTGGAGCTACTCAAAACTGAAAAGACGGCGAGTTAGGGATCGTACGTCCCCTTTGACCCGGCCCTTCTCATGGGGTCTGATCATATACAGGTATAAAAAAAGCCATCCTTGAGGGATGGCTTTTTTCTGTAGGTTTGTCACCTTAGATCTTGTCAAACATCTTGTGCATTTTTTCCTGCTCCTCTTCTGCCAGCACAGGATCTACGAGGATCCTTCCGCTGTGCTCGTCCGTGATGATCTTTTTCCTGGAAGCGATCTCTACCTGTACCTGAGGGGGTATGGTAAAAAAGGATCCTCCTGAGGCCCCTCTTTCGATGGGGACAACTGCCAGGCCGTTCTTTACATTGGAACGGATTCGCTTATAGGCCTTTACCAGCCTTTCTTCGATCTGTTTTTCGAAGATATCCGACTGCTCCAACAGGGCTTTTTCCTCTTTCTCAGTCTCTGCCAGGATGGCATCGAGCTCACTTTTCTTGTGCTTCAGATGGGTTTCGCGCTCGGCCAGTTTTTCCTTGGTCTCGGCGATCACCTCTTTCTTTTGTTCGATCTGGGCCTTGAATTCCTTGATGTTCTTTTCAGCCAGCTGAATCTCGAGTTCCTGGTATTCTACTTCTTTGGCCAGGGAGTTGAATTCCCTGCTGTTCCTCACGTTCTTCTGCTGCTCTGCGTATTTCTTGATCAGCGCTTTGGACTCATCGATCAGGTTCTTTTTTGCAGTGATCTCATAGTTGATAGTCTCCAGGTCTGTTTTGAGCTTGTCCAGCCTGGTCTTTAATCCCAGTACCTCGTCTTCGAGGTCTTCCACTTCCAGGGGGAGTTCTCCTCTTACATTGCGGATCTCATCCACCCGCGAATCGATCAGTTGGAGATCGTAAAGTGCCCTTAATTTCTCTTCAACCGTAGCTTCTTTCTTTGCTGCCATATACTAAAAATACTTAATGGGATTGGTTTTGCTTTCCGATAAAGCGATTGCAAAATTAGGGATTTTTTTTGTAAGATATTCTGCCAGAAGGTTTTTTGTGTACTGTTCCGATTCGTAATGCCCGATGTCAGCCAGGAGTATCTCCTTTTCCGCCTCAAAAAACTGGTGGTATTTCAGGTCTGAGGTAAGGAAGGCATCGGCTCCCCTTGACCTGGCTGCTGAGATGGCGAAGGCCCCGCTACCCCCCAGGACGGCAATTCGCTTCACGGGTTTACCCAGGAATTGGGAATGCCTGATGACCCCGGTGTGCATCTTCTCCTTTACAAGCTGCAGGAAATCTGCTTCCTTCAACGGTTTCTCCAGTGACCCGATCATTCCCATGCCCTCCAGCTGGTGTGCATTGTCCAGGGTGGTGATTTCGTAAGCCACCTCCTCATAGGGGTGGCTCTCGAACAGGGCCCTGATCAGTCTTTTTTCAAGTCGGGCCGGAAAGGTCATATGGACCTGTATCTCCTCGGTGGTCTCGGTCTTTCCTTCTTTTCCCAAAGTGGGGTTGCTTCCTTTTTCCGGTCTGAAACTCCCTTTTCCCGGGATGGAAAAACTGCAGTGACTGTAGTTCCCGATATTCCCGCCTCCCACCTTAAAAAGGGCTGCTTTTACCTTCTCAGCATCCGCTTCGGGTACATGGGTGACCAGCTTTTTGACCGTTCCTGTCCTGGGGATCAGGATCTCGGGATCCCTGATGCCCAACACCTCACAGATCTTTCCGTTCACTCCCCGCATTACATTGTCAAGGGCTGTGTGCACGCTGAAAATATTGATCCTGTTCTCTATAGCTTTAACAACGGCCCTTTCCACGTAATTGCCACCGGTAATTTTCTTCAGCCCCTTGAAAATGATGGGATGGAAGGTCACGATGAGGTTGAGGTCCTTCCTGATGGCCTCGTCTACGACCTCTTCCAAAGCATCCAGGGTGACGAGGATGCCCGTCACTTTTCTGTTGGGATCACCGACCAGCAACCCGACATTGTCAAAATCCTCGGCAAGGCCCAGAGGACATAGTTCCTCAAGTATTTCGGCAACGTCTCGTACAATCATGGTTAAAAAGGAAGAGGTCCAAAGATAAAATATTATATTTTCGTTCCGATGCAAGTGCTCAGAAAAATAGCATTCCCCTTCTCTCTCCTCTACGGTTTCGTGGTCTTCCTGCGGAATCTCTTTTATGACATGGGGGTCTTTCGTTCAGTATCCCCTGATATTCCCACCGTTTGTGTGGGGAACCTGAGTACAGGGGGCACAGGCAAAACGCCCATGATCGAATGGATGCTGGAAAATCTGGGCTCGGCCCGCAAGCTGGCGGTCCTGAGCAGGGGATACAGGAGGCGGACCAGGGGCTTCTTTATCGTAGATCCCGCGTCGGGTCCTGCAGATTCGGGCGACGAGCCTCTGCAGATCGCCAGGAAGTTCCCCGAGGTAACCGTGGCCGTTGAAGCAGACCGGCTCAGGGGAATCGGCCTCCTTGAGCAAAAGGTCGCTCCCGACCTGATCCTGCTGGACGATGCTTTCCAGCATCGCAGGGTTAAGGCCCGGGTAAATGTGTTACTCACGGCCTACTCGAAGTTATACATTGACGACTGGTACCTGCCCTCTGGCAACCTCAGGGACCATAAAGGGCAGTACAGGAGGGCGCAGGTGATCGTTGTCACCAAATGTCCGGCTGCTCTCAGCCTGGAAGAACAGGAGAAAATAAGGGACCGGCTGAAGCCCCTTTCCCATCAAAAAGTGCTGTTCAGTTCCCTGGCTTACGGGGATGAGATCATTGGAGTAGGGGATTCCCTCCAACTGTCGGCCCTGAACACCAGGGAAGTAGTTTTGGTCACTGCCATTGCTGATCCTTCCCCATTGAAAATTTATTTGCAAAACAAGGGAATCCATTTCAGGCATATCCGTTTTGCCGACCATCACTATTTCACAGAGGAAGAGATCAGGGGCTTCAACAAAGAAGACCTGATACTGACCACAGAGAAGGACTTCACGAGGATGAACGGACGAGTTCCCACAGCGTATTTCCTGCCTGTAAAGCACCGGTTCCTCAATAAGGATAAAGACTTCATGATCTCCCTCCTGCAGGGGCTATGAGGCAGACTTCTTTTGTTTGGGCTCGAGGAAGTTCTCGCCGATCTTCTGGTAGAATACCTCGGGTTTAAAAGGCTTGGTGACCACGTCATTGCAGCCGGCGGCGTAAAAGGTCTCAAGGCTGTCATCCAGGGAGATGGCGGTGAGAGCAATGATCGGGGTTTGGCGGTCGAATTTGCGGATCTCTATAGTAGCTTCAACCCCACTGATACCCGGCATATGGATGTCCATGAGGATGCCGTCATACTGGTTCTTATTGGCTTTGTCAATCGCCTCCATTCCGTTTTCTGCAATGTCGCAGCTCACACCCCTCTTGGCCAGCATCTTCTTAGTGATCACCTGGTTGATCTTGTTGTCCTCCACCACGAGGACGTGCAGGCCATTGAGGTCGTAGTCCTTGTGTTCCAGCTCAAATGGGACGTCGTCCATGATACTGTCCTTGGATTTCATGGCCAGTTCAAAGAAGAAGGAACTGCCTTTCCCGATCTCACTCCTCAACTGTATCTCACTGCCGAAGAGTCCGAGTAGGCTTTTCACAATGGTAAGGCCCAGCCCGGTTCCCCCGTATTCCCTGTTGATCTGTATGGATCCCTGCTCAAAACTGTCGAAGATATGCTGTTGCTGTTCCGGGGTGATGCCGATACCGT
>JBFKPJ010000121.1:0-7331 GCA_041628355.1 Muriicola sp.
AGGGTTAATAGTGTAGTAAGAATTTCCGAATCCCTCTCTGTTCACCCCGGTATTACTGAACCCTTCTTCAAGGGATACGGTGTAGGCTTCATTGACATCTCCCGATCCCGTGCCCCCGGCGATAAAATCGTAAGATGTAACTCCGAGGAGGGCGATGTTGCGGGCATCTTTTAAGGGCAGGGCCCCTTCGTTCTTCAACAGTACCATACCTTCGGAGGCAGATGCCCTGGTAATTTCCGCATGTGCGGTCAGGTCAGGATCCTCAGTATAGGATGGCTCTTTTAGTTTCCCTGATTTAAAGATCAGTTCCAGGATCCGCCCTACGGAGGTATCGATCACGGCCTCCGACAGGATCCCATTCTCCTGTCCTTCTAGCAGGGCATTCCATTGCTTCTTGGTGCCCGGCTCCAACAGGTCGTTCCCGGCCCTGATCATGGCGGCAGCGTCCTGCCCCCCGAACCAGTCGGACATGACCAGGCCCTGGAACCCCCAGTCATCTCTGAGGATATCAGTGAGTAATTCACGACTTTCAGCTACGTAGGTGCCGTTGACCTTGTTGTAGGAAGACATGATGGTCCAGGGCTGGGACTCCTTTACGATGATCTCGAAGCCTTTGAGGTAGATCTCCCTCAATGCCCTTTCGGATATTCTGGCATCGTTGAAGTGGCGGTTGGTCTCCTGGTTGTTGGCGACATAATGTTTGACGGACGTACCGACCCCATTGGACTCGATGCCGTTGACCATGGCTGCTCCTATATATCCTGTCAGCACAGGGTCTTCGGAATAGTATTCAAAGTTACGCCCGCAGAAGGGGTGGCGATGGATGTTCGCCCCCGGACCCAGGATCACATCGATCCCGTATTCATTCGCTTCGTTCCCCATGGCATTCCCTACTTCCCTGACCAGTTCGGTGTTCCAGGTGGAGGCCAGCAAGGTGCCAATGGGAAAGGCCGTACAATAGTAGGTGCGGTCTTCCCCTTCCCTGGTAGGTTCTATCCTCAGACCGGCTGGCCCATCAGAGAGGTAGATGGTTGGGATCCCCAGCCTGGGCGTGGGTACGATGGTGCCTACGGCTCCTGGGATACCTTCCCCGGGCTCACCCCTGCCCATGGCAGAGCCGATACCCGAGCCTTTGAGCAGGTGTATCTTCTCTTCCATGGTCATCTGGGACAGAAGATCAGATACCCGTTCCTCGGTCGATCTCCTCTCGTCTTCATATATATCCAGCTGCCCATTCCCATTGAGATCCCTGAAGGTGTGCCCGGCTACCGTGATCTCATTGATCTGAGTGTTTTCCGGATAATCGCCTTCGAATTCCAGGAAGGCGGATCTGAGATACAGCCATCCTCCGATAGCTATAAGCACCAGTACAATGACGGTGATGCCCAGTACTTTGAGTGAGGTCTTAACTCCTTTTTTCATGTCGAATCAGGGTGTTTTATACAAATGTAGCTTATCCAGGGTTTGATTGGTCAGGTCTCCATTGAAGTCAGGGTGATTTGGACGGAACATCTTTTGTATAACCTCCGGTATTCTTTTCATAAAAATCTGTTTACCTTCGTGAGAAACCCATCAGAATGGCAAACACAAAGCTCAAAAATGTCTTTGTAGAAGGTCCTATCACCCCGGAGTTCATTGCGAATTCCATCGCAAAACACCAGGCCAAGACCGGGATCGGAGCCCACAATATCTTCCTGGGGCAGGTGAGGGCCGATGTGATCGACGGGAAGGAAGTAAAGGCTATCGACTATTCGGCCTATGAATCCATGGCCAACCAGAAATTCCACGAGATCCGCGAAGCTACTTTTGAAAGGTTCGACCTCACCTGCATGCATATCTATCACAGTACAGGACGCGTGGAGGCAGGGGAGATCTGTCTTTTCGTCTTTGTCTCCTCACCCCACAGGAAGGTCGTCTTTGAAGCCCTGCAGTACGTGGTGGAAGAGATCAAGGCGCAGGTACCGGTTTTTGGCAAAGAGGTCTTCGACGATGAATCCTATCAATGGAAGGTCAATACCTGAATTATGGTAGATATCACGCATAAACAGAATACTCTAAGGACGGCGGTCGCCCAGGCGATTGTCCAGGTGAGCAAACCGGAGACCATCCAGGCGATCCGGGATAAGAAAGTGCCAAAGGGGGATGTTTTTGAGGTGAGTCGGGCTGCCGGACTCCTCGGAGTCAAAAAAACGGCAGACCTCTTGCCGGACTGTCATCCGCTCCCCATTGAATACACCGATATCCAATACGAAATAGAAGGACTCCAGATCCGTATCCTGATCACCGTTAAGACGAATTATAAAACAGGTGTGGAAGTGGAGGCCATGCACGGGGCCAGTGTGGTGGCCCTAAACCTCTACGACATGCTCAAGCCCATAGACAAGGGGGTGGAGATCAGGAACATCAAGCTCCTCAGGAAGACCGGTGGCAAATCAGATATCGGCGGCTAAGGCCACGCGGATTTAATTCAACGATTTTACAGGTGTGGAATCAAAGGACACCCATCCCGTTGAGAAGGGTCATGATCAGGGTGATGGCAAGTATACCTACCTGCCCGATGATCATGGTTTTCAGCACAGTTCTCAAGAATACGTAGGAAGTCATAATCTTTGGATTTAGCGGAATATATTTCCGATTTGCCTACAAAATTAAGGGCGAATAAAAATTGCGTATCCGATCTTCGGCCAGTACGCTATGAAGTGTAGACGAATTGCAGGGAACAGGAGACAGGAGTGCGGCTCATCTTAGGGACCAGATCTCATACATGGGCTCCCCCCGGCTGTTGTTGCCGGTATGATGCCAGTCATCTCCTTTTCGTTCGTAATTGAATTCCAGTACGGCACCCACCCTGCTGTTGTCCCTGGAGAAATACTGTATCCTTTCCGTATACACCCCATCCTTTGCGGAATAAGCACCCCCACCGGTTCCTGAGAACCTCATGGTCTCCGTATGGTAGGCGATCCACTGGAAATGCCCGTCCATCAGGAATTTAAGGGTCTTTCGCGGATTGGAATCCCCTCGTCTTTCCTGTCCTGTATCCGGACCGCGGGTGGCGAAGAGCCAGGTGCCATCCAGGTCCTGTTCCACACTGGTTTTTCTGGTCAAAGAGATGGGGCTGCCTTCATCCAGGATGAGGTTGTCCCCGTTTAATTCATAGGAAAAGGATAAGGAACTTACAGAATCCTGTTCGTAGTTTGAATTGAATTCGAGGGCTACCTGGAGCGTATTCCCGTCGGCCTTATAGAATCCACCCCGGGTGCGAACGAAATCCGGAGCCATGGTGTACTCGGTATAGACCAGGTAGTTGTCATTTATTTTAATTTCGTGGATCCGGGCCGGATCATCCGGATCTGTTCCCGTATAGACCCCGGGTACGGGTTGGGCCAGGAGGGCAGATGAAAAAAGGCCAAGGGTAAATCCTGAAAACAAAAGGGAAAAAAGGGGTTTCATAGGAGCGGAATTATTCCTTCAAGATACGAATAGTTCCTCAAATTCTGGTGGCAACCACAGTACCCAATCCCAATTTTATATTGCTATTAATTATATCTATATTTCAACCCGGATTTTTCCTGTAAAAACCTTGAATTTTATTTTTTTTTGATTTCATTTACACCCAGTTGACAAGACATAAAACGAGCTCCTAAAGGGATGCAGGCAAACAAAGAAGCGCGTATAAGAACTCTTTAAATTTACATCTCATTTAATGAACATCAAGTACATTGATCTGATCGATCAGACCTATTATTTTCCGCAGGAAGAATTCACCTTGGATGAAGACAATCTCCTGTTTCACGGGATCCCCCTCATGTCACTGGTGGAGAAGTACGGTACTCCCCTCAAATTCACCTATCTCCCCAAGATCTCCAGGAATATACACAGGGCAAAAGAGTGGTTCGCCAAGGCCATCGAAAGACATAATTACAAGGGGAAGTATATCTATTGCTATTGCACAAAAAGTTCTCATTTCGAGTATGTGCTGCACGAAGCCCTGAAGAACGACATCCACATCGAGACCTCCTCGGCCTTCGACATCAATATCGTGAACCAACTCAAGAAGGAAGGGAAGATCAGGGATAACACCTACGTGATCTGCAATGGGTTCAAGCGTGACCTCTACATTCAGAATATCGCGGACCTGATCAATGGCGGACACCAGAACTGTATCCCGATCATCGATAATTTCGAGGAGATCGATCTGCTGAGCGAGGCCATAGACAAGCCTTTCAATATAGGAATCCGGATCGCGTCGGAAGAGGAGCCTAAATTTGAATTTTACACTTCCCGACTGGGAATAGGATACAGGAATATCGTTCCTTTCTACGAGAACCAGATCAGGGACAATGAAAAGGTGGAGCTGAAAATGCTGCATTTTTTCATCAATACCGGGATCAGGGACAATGCCTACTACTGGAACGAGTTGCTGAAATGTATGAAGGTATACACCCGCCTGAAGAAGATTTGTCCTTCCCTTGACAGTCTGAACATCGGAGGCGGATTCCCTACCAAGAATTCCCTGGCCTTCGAATACGACTACGAATACATGGTGGACGAGATCGTGAACCAGATCAATACCGCCTGCAAGGAGGCAGACGTCCCGGTCCCGAATATCTTTACGGAATTCGGCAGTTTCACCGTGGGGGAAAGCGGAGGGGCCATTTACGAAGTGCTCTACCAGAAACAACAGAACGACCGGGAGAAGTGGAATATGATCGACTCCAGTTTTATCACCACCTTACCGGATTCATGGGCGATCAACAAGCGCTTTATCATGCTGCCCATCAACCGGTGGAACGACCAGTATGAGAGGGTATTGCTGGGCGGACTCACCTGCGACAGCGACGATTACTACAATAGTATCCAGGATATGAATGCCATTTATCTCCCGAAATTCAGGAGGGACCAACCCTTGTATATCGGGTTCTTCAATACGGGGGCCTATCAGGAATCCATCGGAGGTTTCGGAGGGTTGCAGCATTGCCTGATACCCACCCCCAAACACATTCTGATCGATCACGATGAAAACGGTGAACTGAGAACAAAACTCTTTAGTGAACAACAAAAAGCATCGGAAATGCTTAAAATTTTAGGTTATGAAGAAATCTAGGAATTACGCTGGAATTCCGGACGAATTTGCACAGCTTGAGAAGTCGAAAGTTATACTGATCCCCGTACCCTACGATGGGACCAGTACCTGGGGGAAGGGCGCCGATAAAGGCCCTGATGCCCTTTTGGAGGCCTCAGAGAATATGGAATTGTACGACATTGAAACAGGTACCGAAGTGTACCAGCAGGGGGTCTATGTGACCGAGCCCGTCTCTGAACTATCCTCCCCTGAGGCCATGGTCAAAAGCGTCCACAAGATCACAAAGGAGTATATCAAGAGGAACAAATTCGTCACCCTGATCGGGGGGGAACACTCAATCTCCATAGGGTCTATCCGGGCTTTTAACGAGTGTTTCGAGAACCTGACCGTCCTTCATATTGACGCTCATGCAGACCTGAGGGAATCATACGGAGGTACTCCGTACAACCATGCCTGTGCGGTCTATGAGGCCAGTCAGCAGACCAACCTGGTGCAGGTGGGGATCCGGAGTATGGATGCCATCGAGATGACCGTCATGGATACGGAAAAGACCTTTTTTGCCCACGAGATGGTGGATGACGAGTACTGGACGGACAAGGTCATCGAATTGCTCACGGACAATGTGTTCATTACCTTTGATCTCGACGCCCTGGATCCTTCCATCATGCCTTCTACGGGGACCCCGGAACCAGGGGGACTCCTGTGGTATGAGACCCTGGATTTCCTGAAGCAGGTATTCGAGGAGAAGAATGTGGTTGGATTCGACATCGTGGAGCTGTGCCCAAATGAAAGGGAACGCTCCTCAGACTTCCTCGCGGCAAAGCTGTATTACAAAATGCTCAGCTATAAATTCAGGGATGAGGCCGTGGAGGATGAGTACGACAATACCTATGACAACAGCACTGGCGGAAGCAACTCTTCCGCTCACAAATTTGATGACGACGATGAGTAAAGGACCTATTTCAAATTTTATTTCGAAGTACTATCTCCATTTCAACGCGGCTGCCCTGGTGGACGCTGCCAAAGGGTACGAACAGCAACTGCAGAGCGGGGCAAAAATGCTGGTTTCCCTGGCAGGGGCCATGAGTACGGCCGAGCTGGGAAAGATCTTTGCCGAGATGATCCGGCAGGACAAGGTTCACATCATCTCCTGTACGGGGGCAAACCTGGAGGAG
Organism: Muriicola sp.; assembly: GCA_041628355.1. Taxonomy (GTDB): domain Bacteria; phylum Bacteroidota; class Bacteroidia; order Flavobacteriales; family Flavobacteriaceae; genus Muriicola. The sequence goes on from JBFKPJ010000121.1 coordinate 6,259, forward strand.
GACCTCATGAACCTGGTGGCCCACTCCCACTACAAGAGGGTGCCCAATTACAGGGACCTCACCCCCCAGGAAGAATGGGATCTGCTGGAAAAAGGGCTCAACAGGGTAACCGATACCTGCATCCCCGAGGAAGAGGCTTTCCGAAGGCTGCAAAAGCACATATACGATTTGTGGACAAAGGCCGAAAAGGAGGGCAAGCGTTATTTCCCCCATGAATTCATGTACCAGATGTTGTTGTCAGGCGTACTCGAAGAATATTACGAGATCGACCTGAAGGATTCCTGGATGTACGCCGCTGCAGAAAAGAACCTGCCGATCGTTTGCCCGGGCTGGGAAGACAGCACCATGGGAAATATTTTTGCCTCTTATGTCCTCAAAGGGGAACTCAAGGCTTCTACCGTCAAATCCGGGATCGAGTATATGACCTTTCTGGCCGACTGGTATACCGCCAATTCCGGGAAGGGGATCGGGTTTTTCCAGATAGGTGGCGGGATCGCCGGGGATTTTCCCATTTGCGTGGTGCCTATGCTCTACCAGGACATGGAACGGACAGACACCCCCTTCTGGAGCTATTTCTGCCAGATCAGCGACAGTACTACCAGTTACGGCAGTTATTCAGGAGCCGTACCCAATGAAAAGATCACTTGGGGGAAGTTGGGCATAGACACCCCAAAATTTATTATCGAGAGTGATGCAACTATTGTTGCACCACTTATTTTTGCTTATCTTTTAGACATGTAATTATGGATAATTTAAGGAGAGTCATAGTTGATTTTAAGAAGCTGACCCCGGAGGTGCTCAAACTCCTTGTGGAGAAATACCCCGAGGGGTATGACGATGCGCATATCATTACCTTCAAGAATGCCAATGGGGAACGTATCGAGGCGGTGGAAGTAACCACGGATGACACCAAGTACCTGGTGAAGATCAGCGCAAAACTGGAGGTCACTATGGCCAATTATGACGAGGATGATTACGAGGATTTCGACGACGATGATCCGGACGCTATCCCGGATGTGGAGATAGAGGATGAAGAGGAGAATCAGGACGATTAATTAACGATTATCCAACAG
>JBFKPJ010000122.1:0-7301 GCA_041628355.1 Muriicola sp.
TCAAAATGCTGAGTCCTAGGATCCCCTGCAGTATCTTGACGACAATTTCCATACCTTTTTAAGGGGAATATAGTGAATTTTGGGGTATTTCCTTTCAGAATCCCTTTACGTCAGGTTACTGCTAAACCCATATTATTTAAAATGCCTCGAAAGGAATCGCTGACCGTTGGTGGAGAAGATCCGCTGCACGATCTCATCTGCCCCAATCTGGTTTACAGGCAGCTTCAGCCGGATATCCTTCATGTAGTTATAGGCGTGCCTTTCCAGGAAATCGGCGAGATATGGCAGTTCTTCCGCGGTCCAGAATCCATTCAGGGAATCGATGATGCCGTCAAAATCAGATCCAATGGCCATACAGTCCCAGGCAAAGATCCCTTCGGCGTCCAGGACGGTGAGGATATGCCTGACCTGGTTCCAGAGTAATTCGGACCGATAGTGCATGATCTTGTGCCGAAGAACGGATTTCTTGGTCTTTCTGAGGGTCTCTTTGCCGGCGATCCGCCTTTCATCTAGCTGCAGGCCGATAATTCCGCCGGACCTGGCAAGGCGGATGAGTTCCTCATCGTAAAAGTTGATGGAAACGGGATTCAGGGAAGAGGCCGTTGCAGGGTGTGCGGGTACCGGGTCCGAGAAGGATCTCAGCCCATTGCAGGCCCCGTGACTGATGATCAGGGGAATGCCCTGTTCCTTCCACTCCGGCTTTTCCAGGAAACTGTAATACTCCTCCCTCGACCGGGCGCTCATATGCTTGATATCCGGAAGGATGCGTTTCCCGACAGATGGATCCAGCATGCGTTCAAGCACCTGCCATCCCAGGGGTGTGAATCCGCTGTCCAGGCCCTCTTCCTGGCTTGTAAATTTGGTGATCACCCCGGTCAGGCTCGGGGCATGTCCGCAGAGGTGGTTCCAGAAATGATGGGCTATCGTGACAAAGAATGGAGGGTATTCCCAGGACTTGATCTTGCGTAAATTGTCTAACACCTGTATCTCATCAGGTTCTTTTCTGAGTCCCGTATTGAGTACATGCAAACCCTCTATACTGATGATCACGGCTATCGTCCTGATTCGGGAAGATCTTTCTTCCCGACGCAGTTCCTCCATCTCCTCATAACTTCGGACCAGCTTGTAGCGAACCCTGTTTCCGCCTATCCTGAATTCCTTTCCATCCAGCTGCCTGTAATATTCGTATTCCATGACCAGGTCTCCGAAGTACTCCTCAAATCCCTGAATATGGTCTATCCTTTTCGATCCTACACCCAGAGCGAAGTTGGAGGCCAGGTCCAGGATGACCTCATTGTCAAGCTTATTTCTGATAAACCACTTTTCCAGGGGATAAAGGGATACACAAACGATATCCACCCCGCCCAGGGTAAGGGCCGTAAAATTAGACTGGGAGAATTTTGTCAGTCTGCTCAGGTAGTGTAAGGCCTTATCAAATACGGATGGAGGATCATAGTGCCATATGCTCCTTTTTCGTCTTCTGTCCCCGCTGTTCTGACCAACGGGGCGGACGTTGAAACTTTTGCCATAGGGTTTCAGTGACGGATGGCAATGGAAGTCTATGTAGCCGTTGGAATTCACTACTTTTTCACAGGCTCATAATCCAGTTCAGACGAATATTCTCCTAATAAACGACTCCTTATTTATCATGGGATCCCACCAGGTCCTGCTGTATATGAGTGGGCACTGCTTTAAAGGATGAAAATACGGCGCTGAAGGTCGCTTTCCCCTGAGTGAGCGATCTCAGGTCCGTAGAATACCTGTAAAGTTCTGCCTCCGGCACAGCACATTTAAGGATCTGGAAGTGATCGATACTGTCTATCCCCTGTATAATGGATCGCCTGGACTGCAGGTCTGTCATTACACTGCCCACGGTATCTTCAGGCACTCTTACGGTCACCTCCTGTACTGGCTCCAGCAATTTGGGGTTCGCATTCATAAAAGCTTCCTTGAAGGCATGAGCACCGGCGATCTTGAAGGCTATGTCATTGGAGTCTACCGGGTGCATCTTACCGTCATACACCATCACGCGAACATCCCGGATGAAAGAACCTGTCAAAGGACCGGATTCCATTACTTCCAGGATCCCCTTCCTGATGGAAGGCAGGAACCTGGTATCGATGACACCGCCTACGATGCAGTTGTAAAAGACGAGTTTCCCTCCCCAGGGCAGGTCTATTTCCTCCTTACCACGGATATTGAAACCCACGGGTTCTGCCATACCTTCCTTCCAGGGTTCTATTTTAAGGTGTACTTCCGCAAACTGACCTGCGCCACCCGACTGCTTCTTGTGCCTGTAACTGGCTGCTGAAGATCGTTGGATGGTCTCCCGATATGCGATCTTGGGCGCCTCGAATTCGGCTTCTATCCCGTAGTTGTTTTTCAGGCTCCAGTCTATGGTCGCCAGGTGCAATTCCCCCTGGCACCCAAGGATCACTTGCCTCAATTCCTTGGAATATTCTACTACGGCAGTCGGATCCTGGAGGTGGATCTTTTTAAGTGCTTCGCTGAGCTTTTCCTCCTCCTGTTTCTTCTTGGCCGTCACAGCCCTGCGTGTCCTGGGCTCCGGATAATCTATGGGCTTTATGGTGACCGGTGATCCGCTTTCGTGAAGGGTGTCGTTCGTCTCCGTAAATTTTAATTTAAGGCTGGCGCCGATATCTCCAACGGTCAGTTTATTGACCGGCTCCCTGTTTTTTCCATCCATGATGAACAGCTGGTTGAGCACTTCGGTCTCTCCGTTCCTGGAATTTACCAGTTTGTCGTTCACATTCACTTCCCCGGACTTTACCTTGAAGAAGGTGATCTGCCCCAGGCTGGGCTGGAAAACGGTCTTGAAGACAAAAAGGGCCGTGGGAGCCTCTTTTTTACGTTCTATGGTTTTACCTTCAACAGATTGTTCAGGCTTCAGGTCTGCGGCGGCCGGTGCCACATTGTCTATGAAACCCATGAGACGGCCACTTCCCATATCGTTCAGGGCCGAAACACAGAAGACCGGAAAGAGTTCATGATTGAGCATGCCCGCCTTGATCCCCATCCTCATTTCATCCTCATTGAGCGTTCCCTTGTCAAAGAACAGCTCCATAAGGGCCTCGTCGTTCTCAGCAGCTTTTTCCACGAGTTCGTTGTGCAGTGTGTTCGCCCGTTCCATCTGATCTTCAGGGATAGGCAATTTCTCCGGTTTGCCACCCTCAGGACCGAATTTGTAACACTTCATTTTCAGCACATCGATGATGCACTGAGCCCCGTCCATCTTAATGGGATACTGAATAAGAACGGCGTTGTTGCCCACCAGGTTTTTGATGGTTTTAAAACTGTGGTCGAAATTTGCATTCAGGTGGTCGATCTGGTTTACCACGAACACCGTAGGTTTCTGGTAACGGTCGATGTAGTCCCAAATGATCTCAGTGCCGATCTCCACCCCGTTCTGGGCATTGATCACGGTAAGTATGGTGTCGGCCACCCGAATAGATGAGATGATCTCCCCTACAAAGTCGTCGAGGCCGGGAGTATCGATGATATTGATCTTGTAATTGCGCCATTCTGTATGTAAAGGGGTGGCGAATACGGAAGTTCCCCTTTCGTGTTCTATATCGTGATGATCGGAGACTGTGTTCTTACCCTCTACCGTACCTCTCCTGTTGATCAGTCCCGCCTCAAAAAGCATGGTCTCAGACAAGGTGGTCTTCCCACTTTGGTGGGCTCCCACAAAAACGACATTTTTGATGTGCTTATCGTCAAATATTTTCATAGTGCTGAATATTTAGGTCGTTAGTAAAATCGTTTTATAAAGACCACCCGAACCACCGTATAGCAAGGTCCCGACGCAGTCTCAGAGGATGTTGAAAGTATGCAGGACACAACTCTGACATCCCTGTAACTATACACCCTGTAAGGTACTATTTTTTCCGTTTAAAAACTACAAATTGCCGCGCATATTAGCCCTGAAAACGCAATTGTGAATCATGAGAAGTTAGGGGATGAACAGACTTCTGGAGGTGACCTCTGACCGGTTCCTAATCCCTGACAAAGGGAACGAAGCGAACCTCCATCAGAGACCGGGTTCGGATCCGCCCTTTTTTCTTGGTCAGCCGGATCAGTTGCCTGACCCCCCTGTGCGGCCCTACAGGGATCACCATGACCCCATCTTCTGCGAGCTGATCCACCAGGATCGGAGGGATACTCTCTGCCCCCGCAGTGACGATGATGGCGTCAAAAGGGGCTTTTTCGTTCCAGCCAAAATACCCGTCCCCTGTGCGGACCTGTACATTTTTGATGTTGATTTGTTTCAGGGTCCTGCTTGCCCTATTTGCGAGGGACGGGATGATCTCCACAGTATATACCGTGTCCACGATCTGGGAAAGGACAGCAGCCTGGTATCCGGATCCTGTACCGATCTCCAGCACCCTGTCCGTGGGTCTCAGCCTTAGGGCCTGGGTCATAAAGGCAACCATGTAAGGTTGGGAGATCGTCTGGCCATCCCCAATGGGCAAAGGCCTGTCTTCGTAGGCAAAAGGTCTTTGGGAAAGGGGAACGAAGGCTTCCCTGGGTATTTTTGCCATGGCCCTGAGGGTGGCCTTGTCTGTAATGTCCCGACCCGCCAATTGCTGTTCCACCATCTGTTGCCTTCTCTCGGTTGCGCTTTGTTGCCCGGACATCAAGACCATTCCCATCAGGAAAAATGCGATCCCAAGGCCGTAGTTCAATACTGATCTCATATTACTTCTGTTTGGAAAAACTCCCTCTCCCACCCGATCTGTATCCCAAAGGCAGATCTTATTTCCTGATCATAGGCAACCTTATCTGGGAAGGATATTGATCCGAATGGTGGATAGAATTGGTCGCAACAACTCCTTCCTTCTCGTCGTAATTATTCCCACCTGTATTCAGGTTTCTTGCAAATCGGGGGAAATTGCTGCTGGAAACCTCTATCCGTATCCGGTGTCCTTTTTCAAAATAGTTGCTCGTGGCCATGGGCGTGAGATCCACCTTGTAGACCTTTCCTTTTTCCATAAAGACCTCCTTGTCATACCCTTCCCTGTAGCGCACCCTCTGGATGGTCTCATCCAGGTTGTAAGCCCGTCCATCCGGATACACATCGATCAGTTTCACGGTGAGGTCCGTATCCTTCACATCACTGGAGAGGTAGAGGGTTGATTCTATAAATCCAGAGACCTCTACCCCTTCCTCCAGGACATCGGAAGTGTACACGAGGATGTCATTCCTGGTTTCCATGCCCTGCTGGTCATAGGAACCGCCTTTAACCGCGTTCCCGGTACAACATACATTGCCCCCGTATGAGGGCACGGGATTCATGGGGTCGTAGACGAAGGTATCAGGTTTCTCAGTTTTCGAGGGTTTCCTGGTGTTGAGGCTGCCATCACCGTACAGGCTGTTTGCCCTTCCCCCGCTGTGGAGGTAGTAGGTCTGCATACGGGTTTCTGCGGGGGGCCATGTGTCTGATGCATTCCAGCGGTTGATGCCCATGGTGTAGTATTGCACCCTGGGTATCTCCTCTTTGAAATCGTTGGACTCCCCTTTTAACCAAAGATCGAACCAGGCGTAGATCTGTTCGTCATAATTGAGTCTGGCATCCCCCACAGAACGCTCCCCAACCACTGTATTTTCCGTGGCACGGGTATAGGCGCAATGCAGGGTGGGTGCGATGACGAGATACTGATTATCCCGAACCTTTGGATCCTCAGCGTTGTTTCGTACGTGATTGTAGAGGGCGAGATTTGGGCTGATGGACACATCGTACCAGCTGGCGAACCAGAAAGCCGGGATATCGATCACCATATCATCATGGTAGAGTCCGCCTTCAAACCAGGCAGGATCGTTGGGCTTACGTCTTACCATCTTTTCGAAGATCTCTTTTTTCCCAGAAATGCTTTTGATAAAGTCCTGTATTGGCAGGTGTTTCAATGCCTCCGCCATGTCTATTAGAGGATTTTCGGGCGCCAGGTCGTAAAACCGGGAGATCCTGATCAGGTCTTCCTGGGTAGCCCCTTGCGGGATCCTGGGCTTAAAAATATCGTGTTCCACCCCGTACAGCCAGGCAAAAAAGAGCATCTGCTCCGCACCTCCCCTGTACCAGTTCCCCTGTTCAAAATAATCTCCCACGCGACCTACACCTGCCCCAAATCCCTGGGGGACCATGGTCCCGAGGGAAGGATGGTCCAGGGCGGCTACTGCCATCTGCCATTCGGCCGTGGATGAACACCCCAACAGGCCTATCTTCCCGTTGGACCAGGGTTGCTGACTCATCCAGGAAAAGGCGTCATATCCATCCGTGAGAGGTACCCCCAGGATGTCCCACTCCCCTTCAGAATAGTACCGCCCGCGTTCGTTCTGCACTACGTAAGCATACCCCTTTTCAACGGCTTCCAGGGCTCGTTCTGCGGTCCTGCTCCGCTGTTCTCCATCTCCCCAGGAATTGAAGTTATAAGGTGTCCTTGAAAAAATGATGGGTACTTTCTGATCTCCTTTGGGTCGGTATATATCTGTGGCCAGCCTGACTCCGTCTCTCATGGGCATCATGACCTTCTGATCGACGATCGCTATTTCTTCCAGCTTTTCAAAGACGGATTTCTGGGCCTGTATCCCATACAGGGCGGAGAATAAGACAAGGAGGGTTATACTCAGTTTTTTCATAAAGGGATTCCATTTAGTTCACCTTAAAAATAGAGAAAATAATTCGCTGTCCTCTACATGGGCGACAGAAAACCTCCCTTTATAAATAGGCAAAGCCCCCATCCTGTGGAGGCTTTGTACTTGCTATTTTTTTATTGCCTACTCCATCTTTTTGAGAAGCTCCTCAGCAGAATCGGTGATATTCCTGTAACAACCATATCCCCAACGGGCAAAGAAAAAGAGGAAAACAGCCATCACGGGTATATAGATGTACCAGGCAGAGGTTTCGAGAAACAGGTCCTTACCGCTGCTGATCTTACTGGCCACCGGCAACATCGCCAGCATCAACACCACACTGAGGTAGATACCAAGACGCTGCAGGAAAAGCAGGCGGTTCTTTGCTTTAACGTAACCTACAATGGTTTCGGAAACGGTCTTGTCTGAGATCCTGATGGATTGCACCCGGTAGAGCGCCCTGAGCGTGATCACCGGGAGCACAAAGAGGATCCCTACCGTAATGACCCCGCAAAGCTGAAGGTACCAGGTATCTAAGGCAGAGAAATTGAAAAGGAGGTAAAAGCCGGCCAGGGCACAAATAACCCCACCGATAGTCTCAAATACAGAGATCTTTTGAAATTTGTTCGAATATTTTTGTTGTGTCATTTCCA
>JBFKPJ010000123.1:0-7284 GCA_041628355.1 Muriicola sp.
ATTCGTGACCTTCAACTCGTAGGTATCAGCGAACCGGGCTTCCAGCCATCGGAATTCCACCTGACTGGTATTGTTGTTCAGGCTTACACCCGTGGTACATTCCGAATTCCGCAAGGGAAAACTCAACAGGGCAGCTTCCGGTGGTTTGGGCGAATCCTTGCCGCACCCCAAAATCAGCATACCGGCTAATAATACAAGTTCCTTCCTCATCGCTTAATGACCTTAGTTGTGTAGTTGATACCTCCCCCATTTACCCTGAGGAGATACACCCCTGATGGCAAACTGCTGAGTTCCATACGGATGTTCCCTTCTCCGGTCGTATACTGTCCCGAGTGGACCACCTGTCCCAATAGATTGTAGATGACCACCTGCGTTCTTTCACCTGCAGGGGGCACAAAGACCTGCAATTCCCCCTCAAACGGGTTGGGGTACACTACCGGGTCGCCCCCTACCAGCACCACCTCCTCATACACTCCCTGGCAGGGGAGCGCACCCGTGACCTTGATCGTATTCAATCCCGGCCTGAGGGTAAGGGTATACTCATTTTGGGTGGTCTGGGTGAGAATCCCATTCAGTTCCACGTTGTAGAGCTGGGAACCACTAAGGGACAGTGTCGCCTGGGAGGCATCCGGTTCCATGGAGATCAGAACAGAGAGGGGTTCCGGTTCTGAAATAACGAAATCGAAACAGTACTCCTGGTAGGTGATACTTCCGTCCGTCGCATTTATACAGGCTGTATACGTGCCCGCAGAGAGGCTTGTCAAATTATATGTATTGCTGAAACCGGCAGATTCGTTGACCCCGTTCCCGGTGATGGAGATAGTGTAGTTCAATGCCGCATTTGCAGTGACACTGATCCCCCCGTCGTTATTGCTGATACAGGACTCGCTGGTGAGCCGTATGTTGAAATTGTCCTGCTCAAAGCGGTATACCGGACAGCCATTGGCATCTACCTCCGTATTCGGGGGCGTACCCAGGCAGAGGTCATCCCCGTCGTCAAAGACGTTATCCCCGTCCGCATCAGGCCGGAAAACCCCTTCCACACATATTTCCAGGGTAAAGTCCTGAATAAATCCGCCATCAGCCGGGGCCGTATCCCGAACGAGGAGGATCCATTCTCCGAAGGAGGATTCCCCGTTAAAAGAGGCGAGGGAGCCGAGGGGTTTGACAGTACCGCTGATCGCCGGATCGCCTCCACAGGAAAAGGGGGCTGCCGAGTCGTCAAAAACAGCGTTGATGTTTTCCAGTTGGGAACAGGAATTTGAGGTAAGGATCACTTCGGTCCCGGCCGGGGATATCAGGCTGATGATCAGATCCGATAAATAAGTGTGTTCTATGTTCAAAGAGACGTTGATATCCGCCACGGGCAGATCGTCCACCACCATGATGCTCGCCTGAACCGTAGGGGTACCCGTAGACGAAATGGACACAGGAACATTCTGGGCACTCTTGAATTTACAGTTGACCGGCAGGGTGGTAAAGCTGAAAGCGCTGCCGAAAACCCCTTCCCCGCAGTTGGTCACCGGCTTTACCCTCCAATAGTAGGTGGTTTCGGGTAACAGGGTCTCAGGGATATACGTTTTAAAGATGACCCGGGCCGACTGAACTATGGAAGTGAATGCCGCATCCGTGGCGATCTCCACATCATAGGAATTATTGATGGCCGGGGTATCCCAGCTGAGGATAGGCCTCAGGGGAATATCCAGGGCTGCATTTGAAGGGGTCAGCAGGGTGACCTCCGGAAAGTCCGTATCAAACACATTCAGAACGATGGTCACTTCCCGGGTGAAGGAAGGAGCCGTGGCCCTGACCTGAATGGGATATGAACCCTCGGCAACCGAGGTAGTATTGGAAATGGTCAGATCTACCGGAGTACTGTTGGCAGTGGCGGTCCCGGGAGCAAAGGAGGCTGTAAGGCCACCGGGCAAGCCGACCGCAGAAAACGTCACCTCCTCATTGAACCCCCCGTAGGTCTCATACACAAATGGGATGACCTCATCCGTAGGCTGACAGACATCAAAGGCAAGATCTGTGAACTGAAGGACGACAGGAGATTCCTCTATCGTAAAATTTTCGCTGTTCACTGCAAAGAACACATTGTTCCTCCCCTTGACCATGATCCGGGCGGTAGTCGTTGCATTTCCGGGAAGCAATACTTCATGGGAGCCATCATTAGCAGCCTTTTCCGAAAGCAGGATCGGATAGGTTAATCCTCCATCCAGGGAGAGGAAGATCTCCACAAATTGCGCATTCACAGGCGGTGTATCCGTATTGGCCACATCCCAGGTTACGGTCTGAATGGTACCGGCACTGTAGGTCTCGGAAGCCGCCTGGGAAGTAACGACAAAGGGACCTGCCACATTGCTTACCCGAATATTAACCTCATCCGACGCTACCTGTCCGCCTTCAGGGGAATTGTCGCGGACGGTCAGGGCAAAATTCATCTCCCGCTCAATATTGGAAACGGTTTCCCAGGCAGAATTGACAGGGGGGTTGGTCTGGGTCAACTGGCCCTGAACCACCCTGGACAATCGTGGAAAATACCGTTCAGGCACTGTTTTTGGCGGGAGTGAACGGAAATTGGCACCGCTTGCATTCTGGGGCCCAAAGGTACTTGTGGTGACTACTCCGTTGTCTATCTGTTCCCAGGTATAAGTAAGCAGGTCTGTCGGGTCAGGATCCGAAGCCACCCCGGAAAGCACAAAGGCAGTGCCTTTGGGGATCACATAATCAGCGGATGGGCTGATGACAGGCGTGGAATTGGCAATGGCGGTCTCAACGGCACAACTGGTAGTGAGAACATAGGCTGAGATCTGGAAAATACTGATGTGATGAAAGTAGTCATCCCCGTTGCTCTGGACATTCTCTCCCTGTACGATCCCCGCATAGCCCATGATGGTGGATCCGCTGGCGGGCTCTACCTGTACGCCTGTGCCTTCAGAATCGAAGGACCAGGTATGGTTGGCCCCGAACTGGTGGCCCAGTTCGTGGGACACATAATCCAGGTCGAACAGGTCGCCCTGCGGGTTCAGGGCCGAAGAGTAGGCACTGCCCTTCTGGTTAGTACGGCATACGGACCCAATAAAGCCTGCGTTCCCCCCATTGGTGTCTTCGTGGAACAGATGCCCCACATCGTAGTTGAGGTCGCCGATCAGGTTGTTCAGGGTCGTTTGCGCCTCCGAATTCAGGTTCGCCTGGTAGGGATCTGTAGCCGGATCTGTATAGATGACCGCGTCATTGTTGGCCACCAGTTCAAGGGTGATCCCCAGGTCCCTGTGAAACACCTCGTTGACCCTGGTCAGGGTGGCGTTGATTGCCGCCAGGGCATCGGCTACGGTTCCCCCGTGATATTGGGTATATTCCCCTGTGGCGGACACGGCGATCCTGAATGTCCTCAGGCGCTGATCATCGACGAGTTTTGCCGTCTGCTCCCTTCCTGACTCAATTTGTTTGTCCTCGGTAGCGCAAATGAATCTTGCTGCCTCCCCCGTATCCCCTTCCCGGTTGTAAAGCACATATTCCTTTGACTGGCGGGAGACCCGCTGCATAAACCATTTGTTTTCAACTCCGGGGCTCACGAACATGGCTTCTACCCCATTATGCGAAACACTGAAGCGCACCTTCTTGTGATTATCCGTGACTGAGATCCCGGTATACGACCGGATCCCGGGATACCGAGCTGTAAGCTCAGGCGCAAAAACAGGGGTCTCTTCTACTGAATACGCTTCCAGCACCCCTTCCGGAGAGGGAAAGTAAACCAGGGTGCGGGACGTTGTTTTAGAAGTGATCCGGGTAAGCTCCCGGTTGAGCTTTTCGTCCTCCAGGGAATAGAATTGTATTTTTTGGTTCTCCAATCGTTCTAAATCCGGTGGCAGGAGTTCGTTCTTCACCTCGGCAGGTTGCCAGTATCCCGTTTGCCCTGTAGCATAAAAGCAGGCAAACAACATGGTTATTGGCAAAACAAGACGTAGTTTTGTCGTCATTCGGGGACTTTAAAAAATTAAAAATAAGTCTTTTTATTTATCCAAAAGGGTGATCACAGTTCAAAGCATTTCTAAATACGATAAAAACCAGGCTTCCGTAATAACCATAGGAACCTTTGACGGGGTCCACATCGGTCACAGGCTTATCCTGGAACGCCTCATAAATGATGCCAGGATCCATAACCGGGTGGCGTTGGTCCTGACCTTCTTCCCCCATCCCCGAATGGTGTTGCAAAAGGATACGGACCTGAAACTACTCAATACCATAGAGGAGAAGAAGCAGATCCTGGAGGAACTCGGCATAGACTATCTCATCATACAGCCCTTTACCAAGACCTTTTCCAGGATGAGTGCCACTGCCTTTGTGAGGGACGTCCTGGTCAATGCCCTGCATACCAAGAAGGTGATCATAGGTTACGACCACCGATTCGGCCGCAACCGAAATGCCAATATCAACGACCTGATCGCATTTGGCAATGCCCTTGATTTTGAGGTGGAGGAGATCCCGGCTCAGGAGATCGAAGCCGTGGCAGTGAGTTCCACCAAGATCAGAAATGCCCTGCTCCAGGGAGATGTGGCCACAGCCAATTCCTACCTGGGCTATGACTATATGCTCAGTGGCAAGGTCGTGAAAGGGAAGGGCCTCGGGAAACAACTCGGCTTTCCCACGGCGAACTTAAAGATCGAAGCAACTTATAAACTCATTCCCAGGAACGGGGTGTATGTGGTCAGGAGCACCTTTAACGGCAAGACAGTTCACGGGATGATGAATATCGGGTACAACCCTACCGTGAACGGACAGGATCACAGCATAGAGATCCACTTTTTCGATTTGGATGAAGACCTCTACGATCAACCTATACAGATCCGCGTCATGGACTGGATACGGGAAGAAGAAAAATTCGATTCCCTGGACGAGTTGAAAGAACAGCTCAGACGGGATATGGCAAGTGCGCGGAAAGTAATTTCTGGATAAATGTGGCGGCTGCTTCTCTTCAAAAGGGTTGATAACACTCCCCTTGTCGTCTTCAGGATCTTCTTTGGCCTGCTGATCAGCTTCGAGTGTTTTGGTGCCATCCTGACCGGCTGGGTGAGAAGGACCCTGATCGAGCCGGCCTTTACCTTCACTTTTATTGGATTTGAATGGCTGCAACCCCTGCCGGGAAACGGAATGTATTTCTATTTTGCGGTCATGGGAATGCTGGGGATTTGCATCGCCCTCGGGTTTAAATACCGGTGGAGCATCATCCTGTTTACCCTGATGTGGACTGCGGTCTACCTCATGCAAAAAACCGCCTACAACAACCATTACTACCTGCTGATCCTTATCTCCTTCCTGATGTGTTTTATGCCTGCGGATGGCTACGCATCCCTGGACAGCAGGATGGACCCTTCCCTGCGTTCAGACCATATGCCGGCCTGGGTCCGGTGGACCGTGATCCTGCAACTGCTCATCGTCTATACCTATGCGGCTATCGCAAAACTGTATGGCGACTGGCTTGATTTTTCCATCATCGCTATCCTCTTGAAGGGAAAGGCCTCTTACCCCCTCATCGGTGAAGCCCTGCAGCATCCCTGGGTACATTATACGGTGGGGGTCACAGGGATCGTTTTCGATATGCTGATCGTCCCGGCACTGCTCTGGAAACCGACTAGAAAATGGGCTTTTGGGTTCTCCATCATTTTCCACCTGTTCAATTCCATCGTATTCCAGATCGGCATATTCCCCTATCTGGCCCTCGCTTTTACCGTATTTTTCTTCCCCCCGGAAACCATCCGGAGGATCTTTATCCCGGGAAAGACCTTGTACACAGGAGAGGAGACCATAGTGCCTTCCTACAGAAAACCCTTGATTGTCGGCCTGGGTATTTATTTCATATTCCAGATCGGCTTGCCATTGCGGCATTGGTTCATCGCAGATGATGTCCTGTGGACAGAGGAAGGCCACCGAATGAGCTGGAGAATGATGCTGAGGAGCAGGGCCGGTGTCGTGCAATTCATGGTAAAGGACAAAAAGACAGGGGAGACCACCATAGTCCCCGCCGGCTTGTACCTGAGCTCCCAACAATTCGAAAAAGTCTCCTGTTACCCGGACTATATATGGCAGTTCTCCCAATTCCTCAAAAAGGAATACGCCCGGGAAGGGAAGGATGTATCGGTATTTGCCAAGGCACGTGTCAGCATCAACGGAAAGCCAATGGAACCTTTTACCGACCCGTCAGCAGACCTGGCTGCTGAGGAATGGAACCATTTTAAACACCATACCTGGATCCTCCCCTCCCCATTGAAATCCGACTGAAATTCCATGACCGGCTGCCCCTTTGTTTTCATCAATTAAGCGTAAATTTGTGCCCTAATCTCAGGTCAATGCTAGTACTACAAACCGTACGGGAAAACAGAGAATACCTTATCAAGGCACTTAAAAAAAGGAATATCGATGCGGAACCCCTTCTTGAGCAGGTATCCGAACTCGATGAGAAACGCAGGGCGATACAGACGCAGATGGATGCTACCCTGGCCCAGTTGAATTCCACCTCAAGGGAGATCGGGATCCTCTTTAAGAATGGAAAGGCAAAAGAAGCCCAGGCCCTCAAGGAAAAGTCCGTTCAGTTCAAGGAGGAATCCAAAAAACTGGGGGAGGAACTGAACGAGGTGACCTCTGCACTTGAACAGGCGCTCTACCTGATCCCCAATGTGCCTCATGAGCTCGTCCCTGCAGGGAATTCCGAGGAGGACAACGAGGAAGTGATGCGGGAAGGAGATGTACCGGTACTGATGTCTGGCGCTCTGCCCCACTGGGAACTGGCCAAAAAGTACGACATCATAGACTTTGAGCTGGGAGTGAAGATCACCGGTGCAGGTTTTCCGGTCTACAAAGGCAAGGGGGCCAAATTGCAACGAGCCCTGATCACCTACTTCCTGGACAGGAATACGGCCGCCGGATACGAGGAGATCCAGGTCCCCCACCTGGTAAATTCGGCCTCCGGTTTCGGTACGGGTCAGCTTCCGGACAAAGAGGGACAGATGTACCACGTGACCGCAGACGACCTCTACCTGATCCCGACTGCAGAAGTCCCCGTGACGAACCTCCTTCGGGATACGATCCTGAATGCCAAGGACCTGCCTGTTTGCTATACAGGATATACCCCCTGTTTCAGGCGGGAAGCAGGCAGCTACGGGTCTCATGTACGCGGACTGAACCGCCTGCACCAGTTTGACAAGGTGGAGATCGTACGTGTCGAGGAACCCGCCCATTCCTACAAGGCCCTGGATGCCATGGTGGAACACGTAAAAGGCATTC
>JBFKPJ010000124.1:0-7140 GCA_041628355.1 Muriicola sp.
AAGGTCATACCCCGGCCTTTAAAGGTGGAGTGATACTCCCCTCCAAAAATGTGATCAGAGAGCCGGCGGGTCTTGATCTCAATTTTCCGAACTTTCTTCAGTAATTCCTTCGTATCCATTGGTTCAGGTTTGAGCAGGAAGGTTCAAAAGCGCGTTTTGAACGGATGATACACCTCGAACTAGGGTACTTCAATCTCGTTGACGATGCGATTGATGATCTCTTCTGAAGTGATACTCTCGGCCTCTGCCTCATAGGTAATTCCTATCCTGTGGCGCAGGACGTCGTGAATGACGGCCCTGACATCTTCGGGCACTACATAACCCCTGCGTTTGATAAAGGCGTAACACTTGGCGGCGATGGCCAGGTTGATACTTCCCCTGGGGGATGCTCCAAAACTGATCAGAGGCTTGAGGTCTTCCAGGTCGTATTTTTCCGGGTACCGGGTGGCGAACACCAAGTCCAGGATATATTTTTCGATCTTCTCGTCCATGTACACTTCCCTGACGGCCTTTTGAGCATCCAGGATCTGTTTCAGGCTTACCACCGGCTTAACGGTTTCATATGCCCCATTTAGGTTCTGGCGGATGATCAGTTGCTCTTCGGTCATCTTCGGATAGTCGATCACTGTCTTGAGCATAAAACGGTCTACCTGTGCTTCAGGAAGAGGATAGGTTCCTTCCTGTTCTATGGGGTTCTGGGTGGCCATAACCAGGAAGGGTGCATCAAGGGGGAAAGTTTCGTCTCCGATGGTCACCTGTCTCTCCTGCATTGCTTCGAGCAGAGCCGATTGTACCTTGGCAGGAGCCCGGTTGATCTCATCTGCCAGCACAAAGTTGGCAAAGATGGGACCTTTCTTAATCGAGAAATCGTTGGCTTTGATATTGTAGATCAGCGTACCCACGACGTCGGCCGGAAGCAGGTCAGGCGTAAATTGAATCCGACTAAAACTGCCTTTGACTGACTTCGCCAGAGTATTGATCGCCAGGGTCTTGGCAAGGCCGGGAACCCCCTCCAGGAGGATATGGCCCTGGCCCAAAAGTCCGATAAGCAATCTCTCAGTCATCTTCTTCTGCCCGACGATAACCTTGTTCATCTCCATCATCAGCAGGTCTATAAATGCGCTTTCTCTGGCTATCTTCTCATTTACCGCACTTATATCCACCGTACTATTCTCTTCCATAAAATTGATTTTTTCAGTTGTCTATCAAAGACTTGGTTGCAAGGACATGCAAATTCAAAATTTATTCATTTAGAGCCTGTTAACGATTGGTTAAAAATTGCGGGAACCCCAAGTTTTATGACCTTTTTAAGGGATTTTTAGTAATTTCACCACCCTATGAAAACACTGACAAATTTCTCCAGGATTATCGCGGGAACGATGACCTGGGGAGCGTGGGGGAAAAAATTGTCCAAACAGGAAATGATCACCCTGATGAATCAATGTCTCGAAACGGGAGTAACCACTTTTGATCATGCTGATATTTACGGGGGATACGGCAATGAAGAAGAGTTCGGCAATGCTTTTGCATCGAGTGAGATCAGCAGGGATGACATACAACTGGTCACCAAATGCGGAATCCAGTATATGACCCAGGTCAGGGACAACAAAGTAAAACACTATAATTATTCAAAAGATTACATCATCTGGTCGGCAGAGCGCTCCCTGGAGAAACTGTGTACGGAATATGTAGACCTCTTGTTGCTACACCGTCCCAGTCCGCTGATGGATCCCGAACCTATTGCCAGGGCCGCTGAGGAACTATTGAAAAGCGGGAAGATACGTTCTTTTGGGGTGTCTAATTTCACCCCATCTCAGATCGCCATGCTCGAAACAGCCATCCCTGTAGAGGCTAACCAGGTAGAGTGTTCCCTTACGGCCGAAGGAGTGATGTATGACGGTACTTTAGACGATTGTATAACCCACAAAAGAATGGCCATGGCCTGGTCTCCCCTGGGGTCTTATTTCCGGGAGGATGATGAAAGGACACGCAGAATAAGGGAGGCCCTGGAACCTATGAAATCCAAATATTCAGCCTCCGAAGATCAATTGATCCTGGCCTGGCTGATGAAACACCCGGCTAAGATCTATCCAGTGGTCGGGACCTCAAACGCAGGCCGTATCGCGGATTCCGTCAAGGCCGTTGAGATCCCCCTGGATCTAGAAGACTGGTTTATCCTATTGAAGGCTTCACAAGGTCACGAAGTTCCATAATCTGAACTATGAGTACAAATAATAAAACGGCATTTATTACCGGCGCTACCAGTGGGATTGGCAAAGCTACCGCTCAACTTTTCGCTTCACATGGGATCAGGCTGGTATTGTGCGGGAGGAGGCAGGCCCAACTCGACGGTCTTAAAAAGGAGTTAGGAGTCAAAACAAAAGTACACACCCTCAACTTCGATGTCAGGGATAGAGAGGCAGTTAATACAGCCATTGAGTCCCTTCCCCAAGACTTTGCCCAGGTAGATATACTTGTAAACAATGCGGGCAATGCGCATGGGCTGGATCCTATTCAGGAAGGGGATCTGGCCGACTGGGATGCGATGATCGATATCAACGTCAAAGGACTACTCTATGTCACCAGGGCGATACTGCCCGGGATGATCACAAGGCAAAGCGGTCACATTATCAATATTGGGTCGACGGCCGGAAAGGAAGTATATCCCAACGGGAATGTGTATTGCGCAAGTAAGCACGCCGTGGACGCCATCAACCAGGGGATGCGAATCGACCTCAATGAATACGGGATCAGGGTTGGAGCTGTTAATCCCGGCCTGGTGGAGACCGAGTTCAGCGAAGTACGCTTTAAAGGCGACCTGGAACGGGCAAAAAAGGTCTATCAGGGGTATAAGCCCCTGACTCCTGAAGACATCGCAGACATTATTTATTTTGTCGTCACCCGGCCCTACCATGTGAACATTGCAGACCTGGTGGTGATGCCCACTGCCCAGGCCAGCAGCACAATAGTGAAAAAGAAAGCATGATCAACAAACGCCTTCTGGTTAAAAACCTGCTGGCCCATAACGATGAAAATAGTTTTTACGACAAAAAGCGATTCATCGATATAGGACAGCGGGAAGGGAAGGGCAAATTCCTGAAGCACGTCTGTGCACTGGCCAACAGCAATCCCAGGAATAATTCTTATATAGTGATTGGGGTGGAGGATGAGGATAACAAGATCGTTGGGGTCGATTTCTTTGACGACAGCAAGATCCAGAATCTGGTTAATGCCTACCTGGACAACCCTCCGCTGATCTCTTACGAGAATATTCCGTTCCCTCACCTGCCGGAAGGTAAGGTCGTAGGTCTGGTGACCATCAAATCGAACGGAAAGGTATGTGCCCTGAGAAAGAATATCTGGAAGTATTACGGGGGTGCGGTTTTTTTCCGGGAGGGGAGCATCAGTATGCCCAAGGCTTTCGATATCGAACTGAAGGATATTAACTCAGACCTCGTCTCCACCATTGAACAACACGCGATGAATAACATAGAACTCACCCTGGACGGGGTGATCGACTTTATCAACCACCGTCACAAGGACCTGAGCAGCAACTATAAAGTCTTTAAAGAGCAATTCGTGATTTGTTGGGCGGGGAACAAGAAGGTGGTCAAGGACCAGATCTATTATTCCCGGGTAGATATTGAACTGATCAACGAACAGGTAAAACTGTTCTATTCTGCTCTGGACGAGATATCCATCGTGATCACGGAAGACACCTTTGCCATCACCGAGTACGTGCATTTAGGTCTTGGAAGGGAGAAACGCTATTATCCTCTTGAGGAGGTTGGGATCACCTTCAATGACAACGGAACCTATCAGATCCAGAGTGAACTGCTTTTTGAGCCTCCCCGCTACGATCGGAAGACCCTTTACCACATTTTCAATACCAACAATATCCTGCTGCAAAAACTGCAGAAAAACCTAAAGCTTACCAAGGCCGATAACGAAGATCTGAAACTGGCACCTGCGACCTATCTCCTCTGCTATCTCAATGGTTTTGAAGAGGCAAGGGAACAAATGGACACTATGAAAGACCTGGTAAAAAGCAAGGACAGGACCACGTATAACAACTTTAAAGAATCCCAAAGGATCCTCCGGAAGGTCAGGTACAGTTAGGGTCTGACAAGCCAGAGCAGTTCATAAGGCTTGAGCTCAACCAGTCCGCTCGAGAGCTTCCTCTCCTCGTTTTGCAAAAGATCTTTTAGGGTTCCTTCCTTAAGATATCCCAGGCTTAGGAGCAGATGAGCATCCAGAATCCGGGGATTTTCATCAAAATTGGCAAGGACCAGGACTCCCTGTCTGCCTTTTCCGGTCCGTTCAAAGACAAACAGATGGGGATTCCTCGGTTCATGGACCAACAGATTATTGCGATCTGCAAAAACAGAAGTTCTCTTTCGAATGGAGATCATTTTTTTCAACCCGGCAAAGATCCTGGAAGAGGGGATATCCTGATTGTTCAGTCGGCCCACGACCTCCCAGTTTTGCCTGGGGCGGTTTACCCACCGACTGTCATTTCTCTTGTGGGCATCTTCCAGATAGGAGTAATCGTTCAGGGTCCCGAGTTCATCACCTGCGTAGATGAAAGGGATACCTCCAAAGGAAAGTATAATACCGTACAACATCAGGATCTTCTCAATAGAAGTCTCCACAGCCGCAGCATCCCCTTTTCGTATCGCCTTTTCCAGGCCGAGGAGTGAGGCACAACTGCCGGTGATCCGGCTATCCCCCGTAGCCGGATTCTCCATGAACTTGTAGCCCACCGCCGGGCTCCAATCAAGTCCCTGGCAGTAATAATCGATCAGGAACCTGCGGTGCATCCGGGGATCAAGGCCGAGTTGCGCTATATAGCCGTCATCCAGCCCCAGCCCGATATCATCATGGCAGCGCAAATAGTTGATCCAGGTACAGGAATCGGGTTTCTGGGGTACATTTTTCAGAGATTTCTGCAGGAGGAGCGTCTTTTTTGTGGCGATGGAATTCCAGAGCAGGGACATGAGGGAGGCATTGTAGGCAATATCGCATTCATTCCCTTCCAGTTCCCCTTCCCCAAAATATTTGACGATGTCGTGAGGGGATACAATCGCTTCAGCCAGGAATATTACCCCTGGCGCTACTACTTGCAGGCACATTCGAAACAGGGAAATAAGCTGATGGGCTTCCGGCAGGTTCTGGGAGATAGTACCTATCTCCTTCCACAGGAAAGCCAGGGCATCGAAACGAACCACATCTACTCCGCTGTTCACCATGTTGACCAGGTTAGCCAGCATTTCAGAGAATACTCCGGGGTTGGTATAGTTGAGGTCCCATTGGTAGGAGTTGAATACGGTCATCACCCATTTTGAAATTTCCGGCCTGTAGGTGAAATTCCCAGGGGAGGTAGCGGGAAAAACCTCGGGCAGGCTGGCCTCAAAAGCGTCGGGTACGGTCCTGTCAGGAAACATGTAGTAGTAATCCTGGTATTTCTCCTCACCCTTCAAAGCCTTTTTGGCCCAGGGATATTCATCCGAAGTGTGATTCACTACAAAGTCGAGCATCAGGTACATCCCTTGCTCCCGTAATTCGGCAGTGAGTTCGAGCAGTGATTTCCTGTTGCCGAACCTGGGGTCAACCGCCGTATAGCTGTTGACCGCATATCCCCCGTCGTTCTCCCCCTTGGGCCTGGTTGTGATGGGCATCAGGTGAAGGAGATTCACCCCCAAATCTTTGAAATACGGGATCTTTTCACGGACCCCCTCCAAATCGCCATTAAAGAGATCCACATAGAGTTGCATCCCGGTGAGTTTGTGCGACTGGTACCAATTGCCTTCCTTTAACAATCTCAGGTCCCGGACCTTTAGTTCCTGCGGCCGTTTCTTAAAAAGGCTTTTGAGAAGTGAAGGCAATTTGTTGAAATGTGGCTCGTGTTCGGATTCCGGGTAAAGGGATTTGTGAAAGTCTGAGATCAGGGGAAGATTGGTCTGCAGCCGTTGCTCAAAGAGGGCCTGGGGATCGGCTTTCTCCAAATCCTTTAACTCTTTCGAGGCCAGCTTTTTGTGAAGCGTAGCCTGGTTCATGGGAAACTTTTGAGTTGATCTTTCTCCGGAAGGGAATCTATGGCCCCGTAGCCAGTGGTGGTTATAGCACCGGCTTTATTGGCGACCCCAACCATCTTTACGAGTAGCTCATCGTTCTCGAGGAGTTGTGAAGGAGAGCTGAGTTCGCTGATCTGTTCCAGCAGACAGCCGATAAAAGCATCACCGGCTCCGGTAGTGTCCACAGGTGTGACGGGAATACTGGGGATGGTACGTTGTGTATTTTTTGTGCTGATCCAGGTACCTTCTGAACCCATGGTGATCGCGACAATTGCCGTTCCCATTTTATGAAGGGCATTACTCGCTTCTTCGAGACCAGATTTTCCGGAAAGCATTCTGGCTTCTTCCAGGCTGAATTTACACAGGTGGGACTTTTCTATGTAAGGCATGCATTTTTTAATAAAGGTTTTTTCGTTCTGCTTCCAGAGGTCGGCGCGATAATTGGGGTCGAAACTGATAAATGCATTCTCGGTAATAGCATCAAATAAATAGTGTCCATAGGCTTTTTCCAAGGGTCCGCCAAGCAGTGCTGTGGCAGCTCCCAGATGCACCATCTGATCACGGAATTCGGTCTTGATAGAGGAGTCATAGGTGAGTTCTCTGTCTGCCCCTCTCGAGAAGACAAAATCCCTTTCCCCGTCCTCGGCAAGAGAAACAAAGGCAAGGGTGGTAAAAATTTCGGACCGCTGTACCAGTGAAAGGTCTACGTAGCAAGCTTCGAGGGTGTTCAGCAGGTAGGTCCCGAAGGGATCATCCCCTACACAACCGATAAAAGCACTTTTACCGCCGAGTTTTGAGATGGCACAGGCCACGTTGGCCGGGGCCCCACCGGCCTTCTTTGTAAAATGGACGGCCCTGGTAAGGTCGGCCCCCTGATTTTCCGCGACGAAATCGATCAGCAACTCCCCAATACAAAAAACCTTTTTCGATGGCATGTGCGGTACCTTTCTTAGATTAAGAGGATCAAGTATAGGAAATTATGGGCGGATATTAAACTTGGAATTGGAGAATTCATACTCGTTTCAGGTCTTTATGACAAAATATTTTATCAGGCTTATGGGTAGAG
>JBFKPJ010000125.1:0-6875 GCA_041628355.1 Muriicola sp.
CCCTGATCCCGCCTCCGGGCATCACCGTACAGGAATGGGAGAGGGAAAGCAGGTCTATCAGAACCTTAAAACCTTCTTCGGCAGTAGGTGCCTGGCCGGAAGTGAGCAGTGTATGTACCCCCTCATCCTGCAGCCTCAGGAAGGCCTCGGCAGGATCTGGCACCCAGTCGAATGCCCTGTGGAAAGTAAAGGACAACCCCTCACTGCATTTCATCAGTTGCCGGGTCCTTTGCCAGTCGATGTGAAAATCTCCCTCCAGCACACCGGTGACGATCCCGTCTACCCCCAGCTCCTTGCATATTTCGATGTCCCCCATCATCGACCTGATCTCTGCCTCGGAATAGGTGAAGTCCCCGCTTCGGGGCCTGACCAGCACGTGTACCGGGATATTCAGAGCTTCCCGTACGGTCCTGATGAGGCCATAGGACGGGGTGATGCCCCCCAGGGAGAGCTCTGCACACAATTCTATTCGCCCGGCACCGGCCTGTTGCGCGATCAATGCGGATTCCAGTGAGGTCACACAAACTTCTATGGTCATTATCCCTATCTTTAATCGCATAAATGTAATCAACACAACGGTATGGAAAGAAGAAAGTTCCTGAAAAACAGCGGCCTCGGAAGTGCCGCCCTTATGGGAGGAGCCTGGGCCACGTCCTGCGAGGAAAACAAAGAGGGCAAAAAAGCGGAGAGTAACCCGATTTCCGGGCCGATTGTGATCGCCACCTGGAACGTTCCCAATGCCACGGGAAAAGCTTATGAATTCCTCCGGGGAGGAGCTTCAGCCCTGGATGCCGTGGAGCAGGGTGTCATGGTAGAGGAGGCCGATGAGAACAACCAGTCCGTTGGAAAAGGAGGGCGGCCCGACAGGGATGGGAACGTAACCCTGGACGCCTGTATCATGGACAAGGATAGCCGCTGCGGGGCTGTGGTCTTTTTGCAGGATATCGTCCACGCTGTTTCTGTAGCCAGAAAGGTCATGGAGGAAACACCCCATGTAATGCTGGCAGGGGAAGGAGCCAAAAAATTTGCCCTGGAGATGGGGTTTTCGGAAGAGGATCTGTTGACCGAAAGATCCCGGCAGGAATGGCTGGAATGGAAGAAGACCTCCAAATACGAACCGGTCATCAATATCGAGAACCACGATACCATCGGGATGCTTGCCATAGATGCAAATGGAGATATAGCCGGTGCCTGCACCACCAGTGGCATGGCCTACAAGATGGCAGGCAGGGTGGGAGATTCCCCTGTCATAGGAGCGGGATTGTTCGTGGACAACGAGGTAGGCGGTGCCACGGCTACCGGCATGGGCGAAGAGGTGGTTAGGACGGTGGGAAGCTTCCTGATCGTAGAGCTGATGAGGCAGGGCAAGTCGCCCCAGGAAGCCTGTGAGGAAGGGGTAAGACGGATCATCGCCAAAAAAGACAATTACAGGGATATCCAGATCGGCTTTATCGCCGTCAACAAGGCAGGAGAGACAGGCGCTTATTGCATACACCCGGGCTTTTCATACCGGAAGTACAGTGCAGACGGACATGAGGATATCCCGGCTGACAGTTATATCCAGGAGTGACCCTTTATTGAGGCTGGCACCTTTAGTTTGGCGGATATTCTTTGTAGTTTTGGAAACCGAATAAGATACCGTTATGGCCGAACAAAAACGACTTTTCCTGCTGGATGCCTATGCCCTGATCTTCCGGGGATATTACGCCCTGATCAAGAACCCGAGGATCAATTCGAAAGGGATGGATACCTCGGCCATCATGGGCTTTGTGAATTCCCTCTTCGATGTGATCAAAAGGGAAAAACCGGATCACCTGGCCGTTTGTTTCGACAAGGACGGCAGCACGGAGCGTACGGAACTCTTCCCCGAGTACAAGGCCAACCGTGATGAAACCCCGGATGCCATCAAGATCGCGGTTCCCTACATCCAGAAAATCCTCAAGGCCATGCATATCCCCTGTGTGGAGATCTCGGGCCTGGAGGCAGACGACATCATTGGGACCCTGGCCAAACAGGCAGAACAGGAAGGATACAAGGTTTTTATGGTGACCCCCGACAAGGATTTCGGCCAGCTGGTCTCCGATAACATATTCATGTACCGCCCGGCTCGGATGGGCAACGGGATCGAGATCTGGGGTATACCGGAGGTACAGAAACGCTTTGGGGTGGAAAGGCCGGAACAGGTGATCGACTACCTGGGGATGATGGGGGATGCCTCCGATAACATACCCGGGTTTCCCGGGGTGGGAGAAAAGACCGCCAAGAAATTCATAGCCGAGTTCGGCTCCCTGGAAAACCTGCTGGAAAATACGGACAAGCTCAAGGGCAAAATGAAGGAGCGGATTGAAGAGAACGCCGAACTCGGAAAGCTTTCCAAGCAACTGGCTACCATTTGCGTGACCTGTGATGTCACCTTTGATGCCGAAGACTATGAACTTTCTGCCCCAGACAATGAAAAAGTGCAGGAGATCTTCGAGGAACTGGAATTCCGCAGACTCAGGGAACAATTCATCAAGATTTTCTCAGGAGAGACCGAAGGCACACCGACCATGGTCACCAGTACTGAGACCGGGAAAAAACAGGCAGAGGCCGCCGGCAGCGGGCAGTTCTCCCTTTTTGGCAACAAAGGGGAAGAACCCGCCACCCTGGAAGTGGTTTCAAGCAGGAAGACCATCAAGGGCGTCCCCCATGTATACCAGAGTGTACAGGCAGGGATGGCACTGGAACTATTCCTGTCCAATCTCATGAAACAGGAAAAGGTCTGTTTCGACACGGAAACTACTTCCCTCAACCCCATCGAGGCAGAGCTGGTGGGGATCGCTTTCTCCTGGGAGACCGGAAAGGGATTTTACATCCCTGTCCCGGAGGCACGTGAAGAGGCAGATGCCCTGATAGACAAACTCAGGCCTTTCTTTGCTTCCACGGGGATCGAAAAGGTAGGGCAGAACCTCAAATACGACATCAAGGTACTGCGCAAATACGGCGTAGATGTAAAAGGCCCCCTATTTGACACCATGCTGGCCCACTATCTCATCAACCCGGATATGAGGCACAATATGGATGTCCTTTCGGAAACCTACCTCAATTACACCCCCATTTCCATCAGCGAACTCATCGGGAAGAAAGGTAAGAACCAGCTGAGCATGAGGGAGGTGCCCCTGGACAAACAAACGGAATACGCTGTGGAGGATGCAGATATCACCCTGCAGCTGGCCCGGCATTTTGAAAAAGAATTGAAAGAGGCTGAGACCATGGACCTCTTCCGCGATATCGAGATACCCCTGCTCAGGGTCCTCGCCGATATGGAACTGGAAGGGATCAACCTCGACAGCGACTTTCTAAAGGGGTTGTCCGATCAACTCGACGCCGATATCGCCTCCCTGGAAAAAAAGATATACGAAGAAGCAGGGGAGACCTTCAATATCGGATCTCCCAAACAACTGGGCGAGATCCTGTTCGACAAGCTCAAGCTCGTTGACAAACCGAAAAAGACCAAGACCGGCCAGTATTCCACGGCCGAAGACGTATTGTCCTACCTGGCCAAAGATCACCAGATCATCAGGGACGTTTTGGAGTACAGGGGACTTACCAAGCTGAAAAGCACCTATGTGGATGCCCTGCCTTCGCAGGTAGAAGAAGGTACTGGACGCGTGCATACAGACTATATGCAGACCGTGGCGGCCACCGGCCGACTAAGCAGTAACAACCCCAACCTGCAGAACATACCCATCCGAACCGAAAGGGGAAGGGAAGTACGCAAGGCTTTTATCCCCAGGGATGAGGACCATGTCCTGCTCGCTGCGGACTATTCCCAGATCGAATTGAGGATCATTGCAGCCCTCAGCGATGAGGACACCATGATAGAGGCCTTTAAGAACGGGGAGGACATTCATGCCTCCACGGCCTCCAAGGTTTTCAATGTACCCCTTGAGGAGGTCACCCGGGAGCAGCGGGCCAATGCCAAAACAGTGAACTTCGGCATCATCTACGGGGTGTCTGCCTTCGGACTGAGCAATCAGACCGACCTGAGCAGAACAGAGGCAAAAGACCTTATAGATACCTATTATAAGACCTATCCCAAGTTGAGGAAATACATGGCAGACCAGGTCGATTTTGCCAGGGAGCACGGATACGTGCAGACCGTTCTGGGCAGGCGCCGGTACCTTAAGGACATCAACGGAAGTAACGCCGTGGTCAGGGGAGCCGCAGAGAGGAACGCGATCAATGCCCCTATTCAGGGAAGTGCAGCGGACATCATAAAGATCGCCATGATCGAAATCCACGGCAAGCTGGAAGAAGGGAATTTCAAGACCAAAATGTTGTTACAGGTTCACGACGAACTGGTCTTTGACGTGTACAAACCCGAGCTCGAAAAGGTCAGCTCCCTTATCAAGTCTTCTATGGAATCTGCCTACGAGCTGAAAGTCCCGCTGGATGTCGAGATCGGAGTAGGGACCAACTGGCTGGAAGCCCATTGATCAATCCGCCCCCTGCCGGAATGATATTATCTCGGAACTAATTGGGGTTACCTCCTGGAAAAAAGGAGTTCCCCTCCCGTATTGAAGTTCTCCACATCCAGTTGCCGGGCGGAGATGACCATGACGTTTCCGCTGATGGAAACCTCTGCTGAGACCGATTGCCGGTTTTCGTCCACGAAAATGAGCACCCCATCTGCATAGGTGTAGGTGGTCGTGAATGTATCCCGTTGGGTCGGACAGGGGACCTCGAGTCCGGTTCCCAGGCCGTCGACACCAAGTTCCAGGTAATTGGTGGCATCCTGAATATCCAGGGTAAGGTCTTCATTGAAGGTCAGGGTGAGAAGATAGCAGTCTGAAGCTGAGAGAATATTTAGGATATCCTGTGCAAACTCCTCCTCCGTAGTAGCCTGCCCCTCATTGATGTCGAGGGCGGTCAATTCCCATGTTCCCAGAATTGCGTCTGCTGAAGCATCGGCCATCTGGTCCGTGGAGCAAGAGGTCAGGAAGATCCCCAGTACCAGGCAAAGCATTGCGTTCCTGTTCATGATCATATAGGATTACGGTTATCCTAAATAACGGTGGAATACCTTGAAAATTATATTTTTCCACCTCCGCCAAAGATTCTTTCGTTTTTATCTTTAATTCCCCACCCGGTACACGGATCGCAGAATCCTGCAAAAAAATTTAAAAAGAGGAAAACAACCATTTGTAATTCAACTTAATAATTGTACATTTGCAGCCCGTTATTCGGGAATAATTGTTTAACAATAAAATATAACGTAGTGGATACATTGAGCTACAAGACTGTTTCGGCCAATAAAGCTACCGTCGAGAAGCAATGGTTGCTGGTAGATGCAGAAGGGCAGACGCTCGGAAGACTGGCCTCTAAAGTGGCTTCCATCCTGAGAGGTAAGAACAAACCCAACTTTACTCCACATGTGGATTGTGGCGACAACGTAATCGTCATCAACGCTGAGAAAATTCAGATGACGGGGAATAAGTGGGACCAGAAGACCTACCTCAGGCACACCGGTTACCCGGGAGGACAACGTTCCCTCACGGCCAATGAGCTGAAATCAAAAAACCCTGCGGCTGTCGTGGAAAAAGCCATCAAAGGAATGCTGCCAAAGAACAAACTGGGAGCCGATCTTTTCCGGAACCTCAAGGTATATGCCGGAGCCGAACACCAGCATGAAGCACAAAAACCCACTGCAATTAACCTCAACGATCTCAAGTAAATGGAAGTAGTACATAAAATAGGCAGAAGGAAAACAGCCGTAGCCCGTGTATACCTTTCTAAAGGAAAAGGTGCCATCTCTGTTAATGACAGGGACCTGGCCGAATATTTTCCAACCGCTACCCTGCAGTACAAAGTGAAGCAACCCTTTGCCCTTACAGGCACTGACGACGCTTTTGACGTAAAGGTGAATGTTTACGGAGGCGGGATCACCGGGCAGGCAGAGGCCATCAGGCTCGCTCTTTCCAGGGCCCTTTGTGAGATCGATGCGGAGAACAGGCAGACCCTGAAGCCGGAAGGCCTTCTGACCAGGGACCCAAGGATGGTGGAGAGAAAGAAATACGGCCAGAAAAAGGCCAGGAAGAAATTCCAGTTCTCCAAACGATAAGAATTTAAATAGCGGGCTCCCTGAGCCCCATGAATTAATAACCAAGTTCATTGAAAGTCCCACGTCATGGGACACTTAAAATTCCGGCTCGAAATCTTACCTCTCAACAGGTAAGGAGTGCCGGTAAAATTTAGTTTAGCATCTAAATGGCAGAGGCTTTCCTCATCGGGAATACCACTCTGGCATTGCTAATTCCAAAGAACGTAAACTAAGAAAAATGGCAAAAAAAGTAGAAGTAAAAGACCTCCTAGAGGCAGGTGTACACTTTGGTCACCTCACCAGAAAATGGAATCCCAACATGGCCCCATATATCTACATGGAGCGCAACGGGATCCACGTTATCAACCTTTACAAAACGGCAGCTAAGCTGGATGAAGCCTGTGAGGCCCTCCAAAAGATCGCTTCTTCAGGAAGGAAGATCCTCTTCGTAGCTACCAAAAAGCAGGCAAAGGACATCGTGGCTGAAAAAGTAGCCAACGTAAACATGCCCTATATCACTGAAAGGTGGCCCGGTGGTATGCTCACCAACTTCGTGACCATCCGCAAAGCGGTGAAGAAAATGGCGTCCATTGACCGTATGAAGAAGGACGGAACCTTCAATACCCTCTCCAAGAAGGAAAGGTTGCAGGTTGACCGTCTGCGTGCCAAACTCGAAAAGAACCTCGGCTCCATTTCCGAGATGACCAGGCTCCCCGGGGCCCTCTTTATCGTGGATACCATGAGGGAACACATTGCGGTCAAAGAAGCTCAGAAATTGAACATCCCCATCTTC
>JBFKPJ010000126.1:0-6811 GCA_041628355.1 Muriicola sp.
AGGCAGAGATCAGGTCGATGATGGGGGACATCGAAATATGCAAGGAGCTGGGGGTAGACGGGATCGTCACCGGTGTGCTGGAGGGAGATTTTCACATCGACTGGCAAAGGACCCGGCAATTGATGAAATGCAGTGAGGGGTTGTCCTTTACTTTCCACAGGGCATTCGACTGGGTGCCAGATCCTGCCGAGGACTTCCTGAGGCTGCAGGATGAGGGGGTACATACACTGCTCACTTCCGGCCAGGCACCTACTGCCGAAAAAGGTTTTAAGGTTCTGATAGACCTGCTTTCCCTCTCCCATTCCTGTACGGTGATGCCCGGAGGCGGGATCAGGGAACACAATGCCTTCCTGTTCAGGGATGCCGGTTTTAAAGCCCTCCACCTTTCGGCGGGTACACGCGTAAAAAACACGCACAGCATTCCCCCCTTGTCCATGAGTGCCGATTCACTCCTGCCAGAGAACGAGCTTTTTCAGACGGATCCTGAGATCCTTAAAAAAGTCATCGAAAGCGTTAATTAAGTCTAAAAGAGCCCGGTAAGGCTCAGTAATAAAATATATTTGTAAAAAAGAAATATGCTCCGCTGGATCGTTTTTGTCGCTATCTACTGTATCCTGGGATTTTATTCCCTTCAGGCGATCAAAACAGTATCACGGTTCCCGTGGGTCTATTATGCCTTTATGGCCATGGGGCTTCTGGTACTCGGTAATTTTATCTATCAGTTCACGTTCGGCGAAAGCGATGGCAGTGTGCTCAACAGGCCTAAAAGCTACGCATTTGGTTTTCTCATAGCCATGCTCACCTTCGAGATCATCACCATCGTATTTTTGTTTTCCGAGGATATCTTCCGGACGATCTCGGCCCTTATCGGAAAGGTGTTTGGCTCTTCTACTGAATTCAGCTTGCCGGCTAGGAGACGCTTTCTGAGCATGATGGCCATGGGGATCGCAGCCATTCCTTTCGGTGCTTTGCTCTATGGTATGTACAGGGGGAAATACAATTTCCAGGTCCTGAAATACGACCTGGAATTTGAAGACCTCCCGGACGCCTTCCACAACTACCAGATCACCCAGATCTCGGACATACACAGCGGCAGCTTTGACAACAGGAAGAAGATCGAATACGCGGTCAATCTGATCAACAAGCAGGCAAGTGATGTGATCCTCTTTACCGGGGACATGGTCAACAACATCGCGCTGGAAATGGCCCCCTGGAAAGATCTTTTTTCGACCCTGAACGCTAAGGATGGAAAATACTCTATTTTGGGGAACCACGATTACGGGGATTACGTGCGGTGGGACACCCCGGAACTCAAAGCCCAGAACCTGGAAGCCCTGAAGGATATGCAAAAGGAGATGGGGTTCGACCTGCTCCTCAATGAAAGCCGGTACCTCCGGAAAGGGAAGGACAGGCTTGCTCTTGTTGGGGTGGAGAACTGGGGCCGGGGAGGCTTCAAAAAAGCGGGGGACCTCCGGAAGGCGGTCAGCGGAATAGACAAGGACGATTTTAAGATCCTGATGAGTCACGACCCCTCGCACTGGGAGGATGTGGTGATCCCAGACGATTATCATTACCACCTCACTTTAAGCGGTCATACCCACGGCATGCAGTTTGGGATAGAGATCCCCGGCTGGGTAAAATGGAGCCCGGTGAAGTGGCGTTATAAATACTGGGCCGGGATCTATGAAGAGCTGGGGCAGTTCATCAACGTGAACAGGGGGTTCGGCTTCCTGGGATATCCGGGTCGTGTGGGCATCTGGCCTGAGATCACGGTCATCCGCCTTAAAAAGAAGGGCGTTGTGTAAAAAATTCGTTAAAGAATACCGTCTGAGCCTTGAGTTTTCCTGGTGTTTAACATTTTTTATTACATTTGGTTCATAACCCAACTGGAAACCTATGTCTAAATTCGGTGAACTGATAGATCTCAATGTGCCGGTTTTACTTGATTTCTATGCTGAATGGAACGAACAGTCCACAGCGATGCACCCGGTGCTCAGGGATGTAGCCGCAGCCCTGGGAGACAAGGGAAAGGTGATCAAGATCGATGTGGACAAGAACAAGGAACTCTCCCAGGCTCTCAGGGTTAAAGGCCTTCCTACCCTCATGATCTACAAGAAAGGGGAAATGGTCTGGAGACAAAGCGGGGAACAGGATGCCAACACCCTCATTGGCATTCTCAACGAATACATGTAGTCAGTGCTTACTGATTCCAGCCCAGGTCCTTACGCAACGGTAAGGGCTGTTTAATTTTCAGGACTCTCAACTTCCTCCACCTCCGTCACATCCGTTTGGATGGTATCCGATACGGGCAACGTGTCTATGATATCCCGTTCCTCCATATCCTCCTCCGGAAGATCTTCGAGGAGGTTGTCCTGGTAGAAATGACTGAACTGGTCGATATGGTCGTTGAAAATGGAGGTCTCCTTCTCAGCCATTTCCCGGTCGTCGTTCTCGATCAGGATGTCTATGATCCTGCGGTACCCTTCCATGTCCCCGATGATATCTTCCAGATTGTCATATTGTTCGTCCAGGGGGGTCCCCGCGTAGTAGTTCAGCCTGCTTTGATAGATCTCTTTTAGTTCATCGTACAACTCACGGGCCTTGGTGGTCTCACCCACCTTGTAATACCCGTCCAGGAAAGGCTCAACAAAGGTATAGAAGCCATAATAGGCCACGGGCAGGTTTTCCATGGTGAGGTCGATGATCTCCCGGGCCCGGTCGATCTTATTCTCATCAATGAGTGCTTCCACCAGCCTGGCCAGGTTGCTCCGGAAGGAAAGGCCCTGGGTACGGGTCTGGGTGTCGTGGTAGATATCCGGACTACCGGAATTTCCCCATTCCCATCCCTTGACGATATCGTACATGATGTCCGTATCAATGCGTCCCATTTCATAGGAACTGGGGTTTTTCGTTTTGATGGGTACGAGTTTGTAAGCCATCCCCTCCAGCTGAAGGTAGTCTTTCATCCAGATGTATTCGGCCTTGTCAAAACTGCCCCCGGAAAAATAGATAGGTCGTTTCCAGTCGTTATTCGCCACGATGTCCAGCATCATGATGCGGTTCTTAGGCAGGGCCTGGGGCAGGTCTATATCGATATAATCCACAATGAGGGCAGAATCCTTCTCCTTCACCAGTCCGGATGCGAGCACATTCTCCTTGTTCACTGGGATCCTGATCTTGTTGGTCGGATAATATACCAGGTCCAGGGTGCTTTCTGAGTACCCGCTGGCATCTGCACCCTGTTTATCCAGTAAGCTCTTTAGCTTGGTCTGGGGGTTGTTGCTGCCGACCCAATTCATAAAATCCTTGATATCCCATCGCTTGTCCGTGATCCCCTGATAGTAGATCACGTCCCTGTTGCCGTACCGGTAGAGATTATGTGTGAGTTGAGAAGGGATAGGGTCGCTCTTGTAGGCCTTTCGCTTCATCTGGTCTACGTACCAGTCCGTGGCGAACAGGCTTGTACAGATCACCCGAACATCGGTCCGATATCCTTCGACCTCCTGTACATACCAAAGAGGAAAGGTGTCGTTGTCCCCTATGGTGAACAACATGGCCCCCGCATCTTCCTGACAGGAATCCAGGTATGCCATGGCAGCTGACCTGGCTGTATACCTGCCTGAGCGGTCGTGGTCGTCCCAGTTCTGATAGGCCATGACCCCGGGAACACTGAGCAGGCAGACCAGGCTGACCACCGGTGCCCATACCTTTGGGGCCAGCAATTTGCTGAATTCCTCGTAAAGGCCGTACACCCCGATCCCTATCCAAATAGCAAAGATGTAAAAGGAACCTACCAGGGAATAATCTCTTTCCCTGGGCTGGAATATAAAGGGGTTGGTATAGAACTGTATGGCGATCCCGGTAAAGAGGAAGAAGACGAAGAGGACCCAGAACTGTTTTGGGTTCCGGGATATCTGGAAGACCAGACCGATGATCCCCAGGAGGAAAGGCAGGAAAAAATAGGTATTCCTTCCTTTGTTCTCCAGGACATCCTTGGGCAGGTTTTCCTGGCTGCCCAGGCGAAGGCTGTCGATAAAGCCTATCCCGCTCAGCCACTCCCCGTTCCCGTTGTAACGGCCCTGCACGTCGTCCTGCTTGCCTACGAAATTCCACATGAAGTAGCGCCAGTACATATAGCCGAACTGGAACTGGAACATGTATTTGATATTGTCCCAAATGGTGGGTGGCTGTACTTCCAGGTACTCGCTGAATTGCCGGAGGAAACTGATGTATTGACCCTCATCTATTTCCCCATTGGCATAGCCGGTCTTGATCTGGTTGACTGCCTTTTGCAGTTCTTCGTTGCTGGTGGTCATCCGGAAATCGAGGGGGCCGAAGAACTTCATATAATTCTCCGCATGCTGCTCGCTCCACATCCTGGGCAACGGGCCCTGGTGTTTTGGATTGGGGCCCTGAATGGCATCCTTGTATTTATTTACGATGATATACTTTCCCAGGGCTTCGTCTTTTTCGTACTTCGGTTTGTCGTCCCTGTCGGGTCCGGGCGCCGCAAAGGTGTCGGAATAGTATGTGCCGTATACAGGGCTGTCCACACCGGGGTACTGTTCCCTGTTGTAATAAGCCAGCAGCGACCTGGCATCAGATGGGTTGTTCTCGTTGATGACCACATTGGCATTGGCCCTGATGGGCAGCATCAGCCAGGAAGAAAACCCGAGGAAGAGGAACATCCCGCACAGGACCAAGGTATTTGCGGTCACATAGTTGTTCTTTCTGGTATAATTCAGTGCGTAGTAGAAGACGCCGATGAAGATCAGGCCCATGATGATGGTCCCCGAATTGAAGGGCAAACCTATGCTGTTTATAAAGAAGACCTCACTCCACCCGAAGAGCTTGAGCACGTAGGTGAGGGAGAATTTGTAGACCAGCATTAGGATGACCACCACTGAAAGATTGGCGAGCAGGAAGTTCTTCACAGTGGTCGTTTTGTACTTCTTAAAATAATAGAGCAGGCCAATAGACGGAATGGCGAGGAACCCCATAAACTGGATCCCGAAAGTGAGCCCGACCACAAAGGAGATCAGGACTAAATATTTATTGCCACGGGGGTGGTCCAGATTGTCTGTCCATTTCAGGCCCAGCCACAGGAGCAGGGACATGATCAGGCTGGCCATGGCATAGACCTCCGTCTCTACGGCGTTAAACCAGAAACTGTCGGAGAAGGTAAGTGCAAGGGAACCTACCACCCCGCTGCCCAGGACAGCAATGGCCTGAGGATTCGTCAACTCACGGGAGCCAGCTATGAGCTTGCGGGTGAGATTTGTGATGGTCCAGAACATAAAAAGCACAGTGAAGGCACTGGAGACCCCGGACATATAATTGACCATCCTGGCCACCTGGTCTGCCTCCAGGGCAAACATAGCGAAAAAGGCCCCTATCATCTGGAAAAGGGGAGCCCCAGGGGGGTGAGCCACCTGCAGCTTGGCAGAGGTCGTGATATACTCACCGGCATCCCACCAGCTGCCAGTGGGTTCCACGGTGAGGCCGTACACGATCAGGGCTATAAAAAAGACCCCCCAACCGGTCAGGGAGTCCCATTTAGCGAAATTTTTTGATACCATCAGGTCTTGCTTTTACCAACAGAGGCGAAATTACTAATTAAAAAATTTATCGGGATCAATATTTCCCAAAGGTTTACCAACCTGTAATATTCCCAGGCCCCGTGTGGATTGTCCTTAAAATTATTTGTGCAAACAAAACTTTGTCTTAAATTTGCACGCTCTATTGAGGCATTGGCCTATGGTGTAATTGGCAACACTACTGATTTTGGTTCAGTCATTCTAGGTTCGAGTCCTAGTAGGCCAACGAAAACCCCGGATCTTTTCCGGGGTTTTTGATTTTTATCTCCCAAAAGCTTTCGGTAATGGATTTGGTTTAATGCAAGCCAGGCTCACTTTAAACAGGAGTCTTAAATCTTTTCCCCTTTCTTTGATTTTCTTAAAATTTTCTTAAATTCCAACCATTAACAATTTAATCCTACACGTATGAAGCACTCAATGTTTAAGCGTATGGCTGTTCTGGCCGGCGCAGGTATCGTATTGTTCTCCTGTTCGGACGATACATTCAATCAGGAAGAGAACCTCGATATCCAGAATGTCCTGGATCAAATGGAAGAACCCGCTGTCTTTAATCAGGGGAGTTATGTGATCGAAGGTTCTTATATCGTGGTTTTCGACCGCAAGGTCACAGGGGATGTCGGTGCCCGTTTCGGTAATGATCACAAGGCAGCCAACAATGCCGTCAGGGAGATGGCCGCCAAGATATTGGGTGGTTTGGAGCTGAAGGAAGATGCCATCGGGCATGTGTTCAGCAAGGCCCTGACCGGGGTCTCTGTGAAGATGAGCGAAGAGAAAGCGGCCGAACTGGAGGCGGATGATCGGGTGGCCTATGTGGAAAGAGACCAGATGTTCACCCTGGCACCACCTCCCGGGAAAGGACCCGGTGGCGGTGACGGCGGTGGCGGTTCCACTTCTCAGGAAACTCCCTGGGGGATTTCCCGAGTAAACGGTGGAGCTAACTATACAGGTAATGGTGTTGCCTGGATCATTGATTCCGGGATCGATTCCGGCCATGAAGACCTGAATGTGAGTCTGACTAACGCTTTCAATGCCTTTACCAAAGGGAAGGATGCAGACATCACGATAGACGGCAACGGACACGGAACCCACGTGGCCGGTACGGTGGCAGCCATTGACAACGGGTTGGGCGTAGTAGGTGTCGCGGCCGGGGCTACCGTAATCCCTGTGAAGGTTCTTGATACCCGTGGCAGTGGTTCCTATTCAGGGGTGATCGC
>JBFKPJ010000127.1:0-6619 GCA_041628355.1 Muriicola sp.
CCTGGAAAAGCTCAGGGAATCATCATAATCATGTCTGCTACCTACCGAAGTCACGGCAAATTATTGCTCACCGGAGAATACGCCGTTCTCGACGGGGCCCAGGCCCTGGGCCTTCCTGCAAAATTTGGCCAGACGTTAGATATCTCTGAGGGAAATACCCCCGGGCTTAGTTGGAAAAGCCGGGATCACGAAGGAAAGACCTGGTTTGAAACGGAATTTCAACCTGTCGAACTAGGCCCTGATGAAAAAGATCCTTCCGGAGATGACACCAGGGACATCCTGCTGGGGCTTCTTCGCGAAGCTGTTAGGCTCAATCCGGACTTCCATGCCGAACTAAAAGGAATATTGGCCGTTGCCCAACTCGAATTCCCAAGGACTTGGGGGCTGGGCAGTAGTTCAACCCTTATCAACAACATCGCCCAGTGGGCCGGGGTCGATCCTTATATCCTCTTGTGGAATGCCTTCGGGGGGAGCGGGTACGACATCGCCTGCGCCCGGGCTACAGGACCCCTGATCTACAGGGTGCAGGACAGGGTTCCTGTCTCAAAGCCCGTTCCATTCAACCCTCCTTTCCACGACCGTCTGTATTTCGTCCATTTAAACAGAAAGCAAAGCAGTCGGGAAGCAATCGCCCTGTACCGAAAGAATGTGCGGGACCAGAAAGATTTTCTGAATGAGGTTTCTGCCATTAGCCGGGCCGTAGCTGCTTGTACAACCTGGGAAGACTTTATCGCCCTGATTGAGAAACACGAAACCCTCCTGGCCGGGATTCTGGAGATGGAGCGGATACAGGACCAGCTCTTTCCGGATTTTGAGGGCATTGTAAAAAGCCTGGGGGCCTGGGGCGGGGATTTTGTGCTGGCTGCAGGAGATGGGGATATTCCCTCCTATTTCAATGCAAAGGGATATCCCACCATTTTGTCTTACCGCGATATGGTTTTATAAAAAAACCCCGGCCAAAGCCAGGGTTTTTCTATTCGTTATTCTCTTTTCTTAATAGAAAACTGACCGGTTATCTTCGATCTCGGCTTTTTCCTTCAAAGCCTGGACCAGGGCATTGGCCACTCTTGCAGAAAGACCCGCCTTGAGGTTATCGGCATAGGTGGAATAATTATCCAGTTCAGGGGCACTTTCTTTCCCGGTGACCTCAAACATAAACACCCCGGATTCCCCTTCGATCAGCTTGGACGTTTGCCCGGTCTCCATTGAAAAGGCAGTTCCGACAACCAGGGGCTCCCTTCCCGCACCCGGGATGGTGGGGGCTTTTACCGTTAAGGCAGTGGCCGTAGTAACCGTGGTATTGTTTGCAGAAGCGATCTCGGACATGGATTTACCTGTATTTTCCGTTTTGATCTTTTCTGCCTTTTTCTTCTTTCTCAGCAGGGGCAGCACGGTGACGGAGGCGTCTTCCACGTCCATCAGGCCTTCCTTATAAGTTGCGGTAAGCTGCACAACAGCATAGCCGTTATTCGCGTCAAACCTGCGGATATCCCCAAGCTTTGTGTCCTCGCTGAAGGCCCACTGCACGATCCTCCTCTGGGCTCCCAGCCCGGGAAGGTTTTCGTCCATGGCTTTCAGCCTGTTAACCGGCCTTACTACAAAATCGTTCTCCTGGGCCACCTCGCTCAGGCTTTTATCAGAATCTACTGCCGTCATCTCAAATTTGGTGGCATCGGTGAAAAGTGTATTGATGGTTTCCTCTGAAGGTTCGATATCACGGGTCAGGGTAGCAAGTTGCACCAGGTCCCTTTTATCATCCACCTTGACGATATGAAAACCGAATTCAGTCTCTACCAGTCCGATGTGCCCCACCGGATTGCCAAAGGCAAAATCATTGAACTTGGGAGTCATGACACCTTCCTGGAAATACCCGAGGTCTCCGCCTCTGGGTCCGGAAGGCCCGTCTGAATTGTCCCTTGCCAGCTGGGCGAATACTGCGTTAGGTTCCAGGGCTGCTTTGAGCACTTCCTGAGCTTTGGTTTGAGCTTCTTCCTTGGTGCGTTGCACATCCGGATTGGCCCGCTCAGCACCTTTATAAGTGATCAGGATATGGCTCGCCTTTACAGAACCGTTGGGCTTTTTGGCCATCATCCTGGAAACTTTGAACACATCCCCGTCCCGATATGGACCAAAAACATCTCCTACCCTCAGGGTCATCAGGGAATCTGCAAAGTTTGCAGGAAGTTCTGCGTTTTCCTTGAAGATACTGTCGTATTTGGCATCGGAATACCTGGACAGGAAAGCCTCCACATCAGTGGTGTTTCTGAAGCCGGCGATGGTATCCGTCCTGTCGGTCTCCGCTGAATATTCAACAGTATCGTCGAGGAGGGCTGTGATGGCCGACTCGGTTTCCTCCACGTCCCGGTCTGAAGGAGCTTCTTCAAAGTAGACGAACTGTATGTCCCTGGACCGCTCCTGGGTATATTTTTTCTCGTTTTTCTTGATATAATCTTCGATTTCCTTTTTAGTCACCGAAATGGTGCTGTCGGGGATTGAGGTATATGGGACCCTCACATAGCGAATATCCACCTTGTTGTTGGCCAGCTTATAATCCAGCTCCCCTTCCTTAAGAGTAGTTCCCATCCCGGCACGAACCAGGTTGAAATAGGCCTGTTGCTTGGCATTCTCAATGATGGCCTGCTCATCCTGCAGCCAGTCCTGGTATTGAGCAGGGGCATTGACCTTGAGCTCGAGGATGAACTCCCTGAACCTGCGCTCGTCAAAGATCCCATTTTCATCAACGAACTGGGGGTTCTGGGCGAGGCCCGGACTGCTCTTGATAATCTCTATGATCTGGTCCTGTTCGATGTCTATGCCCAGGTCGGAGATCTGCTGGTCTAGGAGGGTATTGCGCTCCATCTGGTTCCAGATGCTGTTCACCAGCTGCATTGAAGAAGCATTCTGACCGCTGGCACGGGTTGCCCTTTCCAGCTGTTGCCTGAATTCACCAATGGAGATCTCTTCCCCATTGATCTCCCCTACTGCGGAGCCAACTTTTCCACCGGAAAAACCATCGCTGGTAAAGATCCCCGAGATCACAAATGCAAAAAGGGCCATCCCGATGATCAGGATCAGTACCGTGGTCCGTTTCCGGATATTCTCTAAAATTGCCATTTATCTAGCGAGTTTAAAATCAGTGGGCGAAATTACCATTTTCCCTTAAATAATAAAAGTTAAACCAAGGCTATCTGTTAGGGGTTGCCGGCTAATTGCTTTCTTCTATTTCCAGGGTCACCAGGTCGATCTTGGTACTGGATACTTCGAGGATAGTAAACAGGTAATCGCCGATCCGGATCTTGCTGTCCTGCTCCGGGATCTCCCCTGTCTCGTGGACGATGAGTCCGCCCAGCGTTTCAAACTCCTCCGTGTCCGGTAGTTCCAGCCTGTAGGTCTCGTTTATATAATCTACCTCCAGGCGGGCGGAGAATTTGAACGTCCTTTCGTCAAGCTGTTCC
Organism: Muriicola sp.; assembly: GCA_041628355.1. GTDB lineage: Bacteria > Bacteroidota > Bacteroidia > Flavobacteriales > Flavobacteriaceae > Muriicola. Next base: position 3,456 of record JBFKPJ010000127.1, read on the forward strand.
TCGTGCAGGTCGGTGCTATCGTGTTCGTCCTCGATCTCCCCGAAGAGTTCCTCCACGATATCCTCTACGGTCATCACTCCGGAGGTGCCCCCATACTCATCGAGGACCACGGCCATGCTTTTCCGCTTCTTGGTCAGGATCTTTAAGATTTCGTGAATGAGCATGGTCTCGGGAACAAATTCCACAGGCAGCAAAATGCTCTTGATGGTCTTCGGCTTTTTAAAGAGCTCATAGGAATGGATATAGCCAATTATATTGTCAATGGTGTCCTTGTAGACGAGGATCTTGGAATACCCGGTCTCAGAGAAGAGCTTGGCTAGATTCTTGGGTGTTTCATGAAGCTCCACAGCGGTGATCTCGGTCCGTGGTACCATCACCTCCCGCGCCTTTACAGCTGAGAATTCCAGGGCATTCTGGAAGATCTGTATCTCCGAGTCGAGATCGTCCTCTTCTTCAACAGCCTCCATTTGTTCCGTGATATAATCACCGAGTTCAACCTTGCTGAAGGCCAGCTGTACCTCATCTCCCCTGGTCTTAAATAAAGCCCGCAGGATAAAGTCGGACACCTTGATCACGAACTCAGATATGGGAGAGAACACCGCATAGAAAAGATAGGCCGGTATCGCCAATATCTTCAGCAGGGTATTCGCATAGATTTGGAAGAAGACCTTTGGCAGGAATTCTGCCGTGATCAGGATGACCAGGGTAGAGATGATGGTCTGGGTCAGCAAGCTGAAATCTGTGAATGCCAGTTGGATGAACGTGTAGGAAGAGGGGAGCATTTGTTGAAACCAATCCATCAACAGATCGCCCATATAAAAACCATAAACCACCAGGGCAATATTGTTGCCTATCAGCATGGTGGCTATAAACTTGGAAGGCTTTCGGGTCAGGCGTGAGAGTACCTTGGCCAGGAAGCCGGTCTGTTTCTTCTCGATCTCGATATGGATCTTATTGGCAGAAACAAAGGCGATCTCCATGCCCGAAAAAAAGGCAGAGAGGATCAGGCAGAGAATGATTATAAGAACGGCGTTGTCCAAGGCTATGGTTTATTGTCCCTCTTTCGCTTTTCGAACCTTTTCCGGTAATTCCTCCTGAAGATGAACATCCCGATAGAAACTACTGCAAAGAAAATAAAAATGTACGTGCCCTGCCGGTCTGTTTCCCATAGCTCTCCTATCTTATAGATGGAGATCAGGGCCACGGCCAGGTAGAGGTATTCGGTAAATCGCAAGATCTTGATCATGATTCGTCTTCTTTAATCGATATATACCCAGAGGTCCTATGGGCCTTAAAATAAGTGAAATCCCGGTTAAAATCCATTCCCTCCCCGTCCATGATGGTCCCATCTTCCGGGTTGGTGTAGGTGAACTCTTCCTGGGTAAATATCCATTCGTCCTTTCGGTCCCAGTACAATTGGGGCGTCTCCAGTTTCTTCCCGTCATGGGTCTCGATCACCACCCCTCCTCTGAGGTCGATGATATTGGTTTGGGAATAGATGATCCCGTAATCAGCCCTGATGGTACTTTTATTGTTGTCCTGGTCGTAATACTCTACCAGGAGTCCTTCCGGAAAGGTCCGGTACTTAAAGATCATGTTGTCATAATCCTCGCTCAACGGACTTTTCAGGACGGCGATCACCCTGGAAGTTCCTTTGTCCTCGCTTTCCAGTTCTTCGATGGTCTCGGTATACGTGAGTTCAAAATCCCGGGCCACCCCCTGGGGAAATATCAGCATCTGCTTCTCTTCCCCTACCCGCTTATAGGTGTCCTGGCAGCCATAAAAAAAGATTGCCACAGTAAAAACCATGGCAATATTCTTAGCTATATCGGTATTTCCCGCTATCATTCTTACAGGTTGGGGACCGTCACGCTCCCGCCAACCCAGCATTTAAATGCAAGGGTTTTTCCGGCCATACCGGAATTGAAAATATCGGTCTTAGAAGGAGCTTTGGCATCGTAGCTCGCTGCGGCCTGTGCTGCTCTACCGCTCAGGGCAGGGTCTACCCTTCCGGCCTTTCGGGCCATGTCAGCAGCCTTCCAGTACACGGCGCGCTTTTCAAATGGGGTGTCCCCGCAATCATTGGCGCTTGAAGCGTAAAGGCTGGCGATCAGCAGGTACGCATTCCCATTAGACGGGTTGGCATCGATCGCTTTCTGAGCATAGCTCCTGGCAGTCGACTTGCTGGTGTTCCTGTAGCTGGTCGCGATCTTGTAAGCGATATTGGATTTCTTCCTCGGATTGGTCTCCAGTTCGAGGGCTTTGTTAAAGTCGGCTATCGCCCCGCTGTTGTCACCTGATTTCTTTTTCAAAGTACCACCGTACACATAGGCATCGGCAGATGGATCCAGCCTTAGCTGAGCTTCGAACAATTTGCGGAACATGGGATCGTCCGTACATTCCTTGCTGAACATCCTGCCCACGGCACGTTTTACCCAGGTCACATCGTCTTTTCTGGAATCAAAGTTCTTCTGGTAAAGAGGGATCAGGTTCTCACAATCGGCCAGGGCACCCAGTTTGGAATCCACGCTGGAGGCGATCTTTCCATAGGATTCTGAATTGGTGGTAGCCACCCTCAAACTTCTTTTTTCTTTTGAAGTAAGGGTACCTGCATCCTCTTTGGGAAGCAACTTGGTGATGACATCCGTAAGCTCTGAATTCTCCTCTTCGATCTTTTCAGTCACGTCATCATAGGTATTGAAGACGTCCTGCAGGTCTTTCTTTCCGGCGTTGTAAAGGTCTACCAGACTGGAAAAGTACAGGTAAAGAGCCTTTGGATTTTTGAAGTTAGCACGGTCTTCTTTGAAGGCCTTATCAAGAGAATTGAAGATCTCATCATCCGAGGCCATTTTGTTGTCGTACATCAACAGCACCTTATCAATGGCCACTCCACCTTTTGTAAAACTTTCAGGAAAGTATTTGTTGCTGTCATCGTAGAGTTTCATCAATTCCTTGATGAAACCGTCTTTCTCAGCTCCTGTACTGTTGTCTATCTTGTGGGCCAGGATCCTCTCCCCGTAGGAAAAGTTGGCCTTGTTAATATCGGGACACGCGGCATAGACCGTTTTCCAGGGTCCGTATGCAGCGTCGTAATTTTTAACTTTTGCATGCTCAGCGTAGATAGAGAGGTTGGTCATGCATTCGGCATTTTGCCCCTGTCCTAA